>CAZGUW010000089.1:0-15501 GCA_964528705.1 uncultured Geminicoccaceae bacterium | reverse complement strand
CCTGCCGGTCGGCGATGGCGGCACGGCGGCGGTTGCGTTTCTCGGGGACGAGGTCAGTTCCTACGCCGGTGCGGTGTCCGACGCCGCGATCCTCGCGGCGCGTGGCCTGAACCTCCGCGAGATCACGCCCGAGGAATATCTCGGCTTCTTCGGCAACGGCATCGCGATGCTCGAGAGCCAGATGGCGGACATGCCCGATCTCGCACCGAAGTTCGGTCGCGCCCTCGTGCGTGGCACCCGCTTCGCTTCGGATCCGGCGAACAAGGAAGCGTGCCTCGCCCACTGCGCCGCAGGCAACCCGCAGGAGGGGGAGCAGGACTACGCCGCGGCATTGTTCGACGCCGTCCTCGTCCGGATGACCCCGACCGACGCCTATATCGGGGAAGGTTACGGCTACCAGCCGCCGGAGCACTGGCAGGCCATCTACGACGGGGCGCTCGAATCCGGGGCGCTGTCAGAGCCGCTGCCGGATCTTTCGGCGGCCTACACGAACGAGTTCGTGCCCGGCTGGAACGCCTGACGACGACGCTCCCGGCCGCGCCGAACGCGCGGCCGGGAGTGCCAGGTCAATATCGAGCCGGAGAGCGAGTTCCTGACCCTGATGCCCGGGGACATCAGTGGTGCTGGTCCCGTCAGGCCGGTGCTGGTGCTTGTTCTGATGCTGGTGCGGTGAGCGCTGCGGGCTGACTTGCGGCTGGTGCCGTTCTGCGACCGGTCAGCAGCAGGAAGCTCGCCGAGGCGAGCAGCGCCGCGGCGACGATGACGATCGCCATCGGCAGGGCATTCGCCTCGCCACCGAGGCCTACGAGGGGCGAGACCAAGGCCCCCAGACTGAACTGCAATGCCCCGAGCACCGCCGATGCGGTCCCGGCGGACCGGGGCGCCTCGCCGATCGCCAGAGCGGTGGCGTTGCCGAGGATCTGCCCGACCGAAGCGACGGTCAGGAAGACGGCGGGGAGCACCAGCAGCGGTCCGGCTCCGGCAAGGACGCATGCGAGCAGCGAAATCGACGCAGCCAGCAGCTGGATCAGCCCGCAGGCGGTCAGCCGACGCGGTCCGACACTCGTGGCCAGGTTGGCGGAGATGGCGCCGGAAGCAATCATGCCAACCGCGTTGGCGCCGAACGCGAGGGAATATTCCGTCGGCGAGAGGCCAAGGATGCGCTGAAACACGAATGGCGACGCGGATATGTATCCAAACAGCGCCATGAAGCTGAACCCCGTCACCAGCTTGTACCCGACATAGCTCCGGTTCCCGAAAAGCCGTCGCGTCGCGTGCCAGAAGGCCGTGAGCCCCGCCGCGGAGCGGTGCTCCGGCGGCAAGCTTTCACCAATGAGCCGAAGCACGCCGAGGAAGGACACCAGGGACAGGACCGCGATGACGGCAAAGACGGCGCGCCAGCCTGCCACGGCGACGACCCCGGTGCCCACGACCGGCGCCAGGACCGGTGCCAGGCCACCGATCATCATCATCACCTGGAAGAGCCGCGCCGACAGTGCCGGGTCACTCGTGCTGTCCGAGATGATCGCCCGGGCCAGCACCACGCCCGCGGCCCCGCCGACCCCCTGCAACGCGCGCAGCGCGATCAGGGTCTCGATGTTCGGCGCGACGACGCAAAGGGCACCTGCGAGGATCGCCAGGCCGGTCCCGATCAAGAGCGGTCGGCGCCGCCCGAAGCGGTCCGAAAGCGGCCCGATGACGAGCTGCCCTCCCGCCAGCCCGAACAGGAAGCTCGTCAGCGTCAGCTGGGTGGAGGCCACGCTGGCGCCGAGATCCTCGGCCATTCGGGGAAATCCCGGCAGGTACATATCCGTCGCCAACGGCGCGACCGCGGACAGCAACGCAAGCACCGGAATGGCGAGCATCGTCAGCGCCGGGATGGCAGGTGCAGCGGCGTTGCGGTTCATCGGCATGGTCTCCTGGGGTCGTGGGCATGAGAAGCGCTCCCCGACCGATCGATAGTTAGTATACTAACTTTTTGGTCGCAACAGACGCAGGTTGATTTTCGTGGGCTGGAGCAGGATTGCGGAATGAAGAAGGTAGATGACGCTCGGCAACGCCATGTTGCACGCCGACAGTTAGCATCCTAACCAATGAGCTGCAAGGGAAATGCGCCGCAGCCCCCTCCCCCGGTGCAGGTAAGGCGCCACGGCGCGAGGCATTCCGGAGTGGCTGTCGCTAGCGCTCGCGGCGGGTTGGAACGACGCCTGACAGCGGCGCCCGAGCCCCGGCCGCGCCACCCGGCGCGGTGACGACGACCTACTGCCCCGCTGATGCGGCCGCGCGCGCCCGACGGCGCCGCGCCAGGATGTTCAGCGCCTCGATGAAGGCGGAGAAGGCCATGGCGGCGTAGATGTAGCCCTTGGGCACATGCGCGCCGAAGCCCTCGGCGATGAGCGTCGTGCCGATCAGCAGGAGAAAGCCCAGGGCCAGCATGACCACGGTCGGGTTGGCGTGGATGAAGTTCGCCATGGGATCGGCCGCGAGCAGCATGACCGCGACGGTCACGAGGACGGCGACGACCATGATCGGGACGTGCTCGGTCATGCCGACCGCCGTGATGATGCTGTCGATGGAGAAGACGAGGTCGAGAATCAGGATCTGCACGATCGCCGCACCGAAGCCGATCGTCGCCGCCTGGCTGCCCGAGAAGACGTCCGGCCCCGGGTCGGGATCGACATTGTGGTGGATCTCCTTCGTCGCCTTCCAGACGAGGAAGAGCCCACCCGCGATCAGGATGAGATCGCGCCAGGAAAAGCCGTGACCGAAGAGGGTGAAGATGGGTGCGGTGAGCTGCACGATGACGGCGACCGTGCCGAGCAGCGCCAGCCGCAGGATCAGGGCGCCACCGATGCCGACCCGCCGCGCCCGCGAACGAACCGCCTCGGGCAGCTTGTTGGTCAGGATCGAGATGAAGATGAGATTGTCGATCCCGAGCACGACCTCCATCGTGATCAGGGTCACGAGCGCCGCCCAGGCGGCCGGCTCCAGGGCCAGCGCTACCAGATAGTCCATGGTCCCCTTCCCCTACGCCAAAACTTAGCTGTGGCCCGTCCTGCTACGAGACGCCCGGGTCTCGCGCTTGAACGGCCGACAGGGCCCCGGGTTCTGGCGGGACGGGGCCGGCGCTCAGAGGAACGAGTGCGCATGCTCCAGCACGAGGTCGCACACCTGCTCGGTCACGGTCTCCTGGATGCCGCTGCCGCCGAGGCTGAAGCTGTCGCCGCCGCCCGTGTCGAGGAGGCCGCCGAGGCCGGCTGCGTAGCCCGGGTCCTTCTCGGCCTCGCCCACGCCGCCGAGCTGGCCGAGCAGTGAATCCTGCACCGACCCGATATCGCCGCCGGCCAGATAGTTGTTCTTCACGCAGTATTCGAGCACGCCCGCGACATTGGCGGGGCCGGCCTGGTCGACCATCGGCAGGCCGAGCCCGCCGCCGCTCTTGCCGAGGACGCTGGTCAGGTCGTTCAGCGACTGCGCCATCGCCGGCAGGGCAACGAGTTGAACCAGCATGGCGGCGCCGATCACCCGCCCCCAACCATGTGCCGCTTCGCAACCCCGGTCGATACCCTGCCTCAAGGACCTACTCCTGCTCTCCGTGTGCCGCCGCGCGGCGCCAATGCAATCGCTCCACCATAGCATCGGCACGCCCCGTGGTCAGCGCCGGAAGAGCTGGTCACCGGTCCCCGGCCGTGTTCCCGCTCAGCGCCGCTGCGCGGGCGGGACCGGGTCGGCGGGCGTCCCGTCGGTGGCGAGCAGCTGCCCCACGACCGCCAGGAGCTGGCTGTGGCTGAAGGGCTTGGTCAGGAGCGGCGCATCCTGGAAGGGCGCCGGCAGCGCCTCGCGCCCGTAGCCCGTGGCGAAGGCGAAGGGCACGCCATGCTCGGTCAGCGCCGCCACGATGTCGTCGACCGGGCGGCCGTCCAGGTTGGCGTCCACCAGCGCCGCGGCACAGCCGGGCTCGGCAATCATCGGAATGGCCCGCTCGGCGCTGGCGACGGGACCGAGCACGTCATAGCCGGCCGCCCGGAGCTCCTCCTCGATGGCAAGTGCCACGAGCGGCTCGTCCTCGACCACCAGCACGCGCCCGGGGCGTGGCGCAGGTGCCGGACGTTCCGGCAGCTCGGGCGGCGGCGCCGTCGCCAGGGCCGACAGGCGGCGGGCCTCGGCCAGGCTGTCGATCACCTCGACCAGCGGCAGGCGTATGTCGCAGGCGAGGCCGTCCCCGGCATAGCTGACCCTGGCCTCGCCCCGGTTGGCCTCGAGGCTGCGCTCGATCAGTGTCGAGCCGAAGCCCCGCTTCCCTGGCGGTGCCAGGCCGGGCACGCCGCTCTCCTGCCAGGTCAGGTGCAGCTCGCGTTCGGCGGCCTCGACGATCTCCCAGGTGATCGCCAGCCGCCCGTCGGGCATGGCCAGCGCGCCATGCTTGCGCGCGTTGGTGGCGAGCTCGTGCAGCACCAGCGCCAGCTGCACCGCGACCCGCGAATCGAGCACGACCCGGGGCCCGGCGCTGTCGACGCGGGCGCCATCGCTGCTGCCGAGCAGCACCTGCTCGCGGACGAGGTCTTCCAGCGTCGCACCCTGCATGCCCCCCTGCACCAGGAGGTCGTGCGCTCGCGCCAGCGCCTGCACCCGCCCGTTGAAGGCGGCGACAAAGGCCTCGGTGCTGGTGGCGCTGCGCATCGACTGCGTGGCGATCGCCTGGATGGTCGCCAGCGTGTTCTTGACCCGATGGTTGAGCTCGTTGAAGAGCAGGGCGCGCATCTTCTCGGCGCGCTTGCGCTCGGTCACGTCGCGGCCGACCTTCGAGGCGCCGACGATGTTGCCGCTGCTGTCGCGGATCGGCGAGATGGTGAGCGCGACGTCGATCCGGCGGCCGTCCTTGGCCACCCGCACCGTGTCGAAATGCTGGACATGCTCGCCGGCCCGGAGCCGGGCCAGGATCTCGTCCTCCTCCGCCTGCAGCTCGGGCGGGATGATCTCCTTGATCGACCGGCCGAGCATCTCCTCCTGGCTGTAGCCGAAGATCCGCACCGCCCCGGCGTTCCAGGAGGTGACGATGCCATCCAGGGTCTTGCTGACGATGGCGTCGTCGGAGGAGGCAACGATCGCCGCCAGATGCAGGGCGGCGATCTCGGACTGCCGGCGGTCGTCGTTCTCGGCCAGCAGCACCACCGCACCCGTCATCGAGCCCGCAGGGTCGCGTAGGGGCGCCGCATAGGCCGTGAGCGCCTGCCTGGTGCCATCTTTCCGGCGAAGGACCACCGCCCTGCCGGCGAATGGCTGCCCGACCCGGAGCACTTCCGCCGCCGGCATCTCCTCCGGATGCGGCGTCCGTCCGTCCGGCGACAGGAGCTGCCAAGCGCCGGCCTCCACCCGGCTGCCGAGCGCCGGCCGCTCACCCAGGAGCACCGCTGCCTGCTCGTTGCGAAACGCCAGACCGCCCGCCGCATCGGTCGCGTAGACCGCCACCGGCAGTGCCTCCAGCAGAGCCGTGCCCGTGATCATGCGTTCGCCATCCGTTCCATCGACTCCAACCACCCTGACTGCGGCGCGCACCCCACCCTCTACAGCAAGGACGGACCGCGGGCGAATTCGTGGCGGCCCCTATCGATCCGGCTCTCCGCCGGGGCGCCATTGCGGTCAGACGAGATAGGCGGTCACCGGCTCGGCATAACCTTTCGGCGTGAGGCGCCGTTCCCCGGCCTGCCCCTTCACGACCGCGATCCGCTCGACGACGGCAGCACTCGCCAGGATCTCGCCGGACCCGGCCGCGGCCTGCAGCCGGGCGGCGAGGTTCACGGTCGAGCCGATGGCGGTGAAGTCCCGGTGCACCCGACCGAACTCGCCGAAGGACGCCATGCCGGTATGGACGCCGATGCCGATGCCGAGCGCTGACGCGTCGACGCCGCGGGCCGCGAGCTCCGCCCGGCGCGCGGCGCAGCGCTCCTGGATGCGCCGCGCCGCCGCCACCGCCTGGCCCGGATGGTCGGCGCGGGTGATCGGGAAGTTGAAGATCGCCATCACCGCATCGCCGACGGTCTTGTTCAGGAGACCGTCATGCGCCCAGATCGCCGCGGCGCACTCGTCGTAGAAGATCTCCAGCAGGTCCTGCACCTGCGTGGCACTCTGCGTCTGCGACAGGGCGGTGTAGCCGCGGAGATCGGCGGAGAGGATGGTGAGCTCGGCCTCGATGTTCCGTCGCCGCTTCACGTGGCGGAACATCATCTCGCAAACGGTGCAAAGATTGGGGTTCATCCGGCTGCGCCGGATGCCGAAGAGGCGAAGCGGATAGGAGAGCGGCCCCCGGATCGGCACCGGGACGCGCATCTGGCACCAGCAACCCTTGCAGATCGTCGGCTGCGACGTGGTCATGGGATCCGGCCGCCCCCGTTGGCGCAGAGCTCGTCCGGAGCGATGCGCCCGGCCTCAGCCCCTTGTCAAGCCGGTCCTGCGCACCGACAGCAAGCGCGGCACGACGCGCCGGGAATGCCCGGCGCGCTCCCGTTGCCCGAACGTCAGTTGTAGTTGCCGAGCAGGATGCCGATCAGCTCGCGGCCGGTGCCGCCTGCCTCGTTCCAGTTGCCGAGCAGGATGCCGATGTTCTCCCGGCCGCTGCCGCCGCCCGCGTTGTAGTTGCCGAGCAGGATGCCGATGCTCTCCCGGCCGCTGCCATTGCCGTCATTGCCGTTGCCGACCACGATGCCGGTATTCTCCCGGCCGCTGGCGTCGCCGCCATTGCTATTGCCGACCAGGATTCCGGTGCTCTCACGGCCGCTGAAGTCGCCCTCATTGCCGTTGCCGTTCAGGACGCCAAAATTGTCGCGACCGCTGTTCTCACCGGCATTGCCGTTGCCATTGAGGATGCCGGTATTACCGGTGCCCGCGCCTTCGCCGGTATTCTTACGACCGTTCAGAATGCCGGTATTGCCGTCGCCGTCGTTGAGGATGCCGACATTGTTGGTGCCGCTGTTCAGGATGCCGAAATTACCGTTCTCGCCCAGGTTGATGATGCCGAAGAGCGCGTCACCCGCCGTCACCCGGTCCAGCTCACGCGCATCGAGCCGGAGCGGCTCGGCCTTGGCGACGGTGGTCAGAGCGGTGAGGCAGGCGGCAGCGAGCAGCAGGCGCGACTTCATGAATGTCTCTCCCCGAAAGCGTCTTGTATCACGCATGACAAGCTAGGCCCGGCCTCCCGGCCGGTCCACCCCCACCCTAAACGTTGAAGTACCGCGCCTGCGGGTGGTGGAGGACGATGGCGCTGGTCGACTGCTCGGGGTGGAGCTGCCAGCCCTCGCTGAGCTCGATGCCGATGCGGGAGGCACCCAGGAGCTCGAGCAGCGGCTCCTGGTCCTTGAGCGTCGGGCAGGCCGGGTAGCCGAAGCTGTAGCGCGAGCCGCGATAGCCCTGCTTGAGGATCTGCGCCATCTCGCGCGCGTCCTCGTGACCGAAGCCGAGCTCGGCCCGGATCTTGGCGTGAACGTACTCGGCCAGCGCCTCGGCCAGCTCGACGCCGAGCCCGTGCAGGCGGACATAGTCCTGGTAGCGGTCGGCCTTGAACCATTCCCGCGCCACCTCGGCCGCCCGCTGGCCCACGGTCACCACCTGCACGCCGATGACGTCGCGCTCGTCGCTGTCGATGTCGCGGAAGAAGTCGGCGATGCAGAGCCCGCCTTCCTTCGCCTGCCGCGGCAGCGTGAAGCGGCATAGCTCGGTCGTGCCGGCCTCGTCGAAGAGCACCACGTCATTGCCCTCGCCCGCGGCCTTCCAGTAGCCGTAGGCGGCCTGCGGCAAGAACACCTCCTCCGCCTCGGCCTCGGCGACGAGGTCCTGGAGCACGGGGCGCAGCTCCTTCCTGGCCCAGGCCAGGAACTCCGGCAGCGAGCGCCCCTCCTTCTTGTAGCCCCAGTGGAACTGGTAGAGCATGTTGTCGTTGAGGTACGGCAGGAGCGCCTTGACCGGCACGTTCTCGATCACCTGCGAGCCCCAGAAGGGCGGCGGCGGGACCTTCACGCCGTTCGCCAGCTGGTCGCGGCGGAGCTTCGTCTCGGCGAGGTCGACCGGCCGGGTGAGCGGCATCGAGCCGTCATTGTGCTGGAGCGTGCGCTGCTTGCGGCCCGGCCGCTTCTTCTGCTGCTGCTTCTCCTTGATCTCGGCGAGATAGCCGTCGAACCCGCCCCTGGCGATCGTGTCCATCAGCTTCAGCCCGTCGAAGGCGTCGCGGGCATAGGCGACCCGGCCCGAATCGTAGGCCTTGACGCAGTCGTCCTCGACATAGGCGCGGGTCAGGGCGGCACCACCCAGGATGACCGGCAGCTCGAGCCCGTCCCGGCCCATCTCCTCGAGGTTCTCGCGCATCACGACGGTCGACTTGACGAGCAGGCCGGACATGCCGATCGCGTCCGCCTTGTGGTCGCGGGCCGCCTCCAGGATGTTGTTGAGCGGCTGCTTGATGCCGAGATTGACGCAGCGATAGCCGTTATTGGTGAGGATGATGTCGACGAGGTTCTTGCCGATGTCGTGGACGTCGCCCTTCACCGTGGCGAGCACGATCGTCCCCTTCTGCTGGCCGTCGGTCTTCTCCATGAAGGGCTCGAGATAGGCCACCGACTTCTTCATGGTCTCTGCCGACTGCAGCACGAAGGGCAGCTGCATCTTGCCGGCACCGAAGAGGTCGCCGACGATCTTCATCCCGGCGAGCAGGTGCTCGTTGATGATGGTGAGCGGCGGGAACTTGGTCATCGCCTCGTCGAGATCGGCCTCGAGCCCGTCCTTGTCGCCGTCGACGATGCGCTCGGCCAGCCGCTCCTCGACCTTCTCCGCCCGCTTGCGCTTCTCGGACGCCGCCGCCTTGCGGTCGGCGAAGAGCGCCATGAAGGCCTGGAGCGGGTCGTGACCCTCGCGCCGGCGGTCGAAGATCAGGTCCTCGGCCGCCTCGACCTCGTTCTGGGGGATCTTGTGGAGCGGCAGGATCTTCGACGAATGCACGATCGCCCCGGTCAGCCCGCGCCGCATCGCGTGGTCGAGCATCACCGAGTTGAGCACGTGGCGGGCCGCCGGGTTGAGTCCGAAGGAGACGTTGGAGAGGCCGAGAATGATCTGGATCTCGGGCAGCTCGGTGCTGATCCGCTCGATCGCCTCGAGCGTCCAGAGCGCCAGCTTGCGATCGTCCTCGTTGCCGGTGCAGATGGTGAAGGTCAAAGGATCGATCAGCAGGTCCGAGCGCGGCAGGCCATACCGTTCGCAGGCGAACTCGACCAGCCGGTGGGCGATACGCACCTTGTCCTCGGCCGTCTTGGCCATGCCGGCCTCGTCGATGGTGAGTGCTATCACCGCCGCGCCGTGCTTCCTCGCCAGCGCCATGCGCTGCTCGGCCGGGCCTTCACCGTCCTCGAAATTGATCGAGTTCAGCACCCCCTTGCCGCCATAAAGCTCGAGCGCCGCCTCGAGCACCGGCAGCTCGGTCGAATCGAAGACGATGGGCGCGTCGACCTGGCCGCGCATCCGCCTCGTCACCTCGGTCATCTCGGCGACTTCGTCGCGGCCGACGAAGGCGGTGCAGAGGTCGAGCGTGTGCGCCCCTTCCCGCACCTGCTCGCGGCCCATGGCGACGCAGCCGTCCCAGTCGCCGGCTTCCTGCAGCTGGCGGAAGCGCTTGGAGCCGTTGGCGTTGCAGCGCTCGCCGATCGAGAGATAGGCGTTCTCCTGGCGCAGCGCCTGGGCCGAGAAGAGCGAGGCGAGCTGCGGCTGCAGCACGGGCTGGCGGGTGACCGGCACTGGGCGCTGGCCGTCCGGGGCGAGCCCGCGCAGCATGGCGTCGACGGCGCGGATGTGGTCCGGCGTGGTGCCGCAGCAGCCGCCCACCATGTTGACCCCGTCCTCGGTGACGAAGCGCTCGAGCCACTTGGCGAGCTCGTCCGGGCCGAGCGGGTAGTGGGTGCGGCCGTCCTTCAGCTCGGGCAGGCCGGCATTGGGCTGCACCGAGATCAGGCCGGGCCAGGTCTGGCCGAGCTGGCGGAGATGCTCGGCCATCTCCTTGGGGCCGGTGGCGCAATTGAGGCCGAGCCCGTCCACGCCCATGGCATCGACGATGGTGATGGCGGCCGCGATATCGGTGCCGACCAGCATGGTGCCGGTGGTCTCGATGGTCACCTGGACGAGGATCGGCAGCTGCCGGTGCTCGGCGGCCAGCGCCGCCTTGACCCCGTTGATCGCCGCCTTCACCTGCAGCGGGTCCTGGCAGGTCTCGATCAGGAGCGCGTCGACCCCGCCGGCCATGAGGCCGGCCGTCTGCAGGGTGATCGCCTCTTCGATCTCGCGGTAGCTCACATGGCCGAGGCTCGGCAGCTTGGTGCCGGGGCCGATGGAGCCGACGACGAAGCGCTGCCGTGCGCTCGCCCCCAGCCGCTCGACCGCCTCGCGGCCGAGGCGGGCCGCCGTCTGGTTGATCTCGAAGGCCCGCTCGGTCAGGTCGAACTCGGCGAGCGTCACCGGGCTGCCGCCGAAGGTGTTGGTCTCGACCGCGTCGGCACCGGCCTCGAGATAGGCCAGGTGGATCTCGCGGACGAGGTCCGGCCGGGACAGGTTGAGGATCTCGGAGCAGTTCTCCTGGCCCCAGAAATCACCCTCGATGGTGAGATCGCGGCCCTGGATCTGGGTCCCCATGCCACCGTCGAAGAGGATCACCCGCTCGCGCGCGTGGCTGGCGAAATCGACCATGATGTTCCTTCTGTCTAAAACTGTCGCGGCGCCCGGCGCCGCCGCGTCAGGCGGCCAGCGAGAGCGCCGGCCGGCCGCCGAGCAGGCGGAAGACGGCGACGCTGAGCTCTGCCCGGTTGAGCGCGTAGAGGTGGAGCTGGCCGAAGCCCTCGGCGACCAGCCGGCGGCACTGCTCGGAGGCGACGGTCGCCGCCACCATCTTGTGCAGGTCGCTGCCGGGCTCTACCCCGTCGAAGAGCTTGATGAGCCAGGCCGGCACGCCGGCGCCGCAGCGTTCGCTGAACCGGCGAATCTGGGTGAAGTTGTGGATCGGCATGATGCCGGGCACGAAGGGCGTGGTGATGCCGCGCGCGGCCAGCCGGTCGCGGAAGCGCAGCACCTGGTCGGTGTCGAAGCAGTACTGGCTGATCAGCCAGTCCGCGCCGGCATCCACCTTGCGCGCCACGCTGTCGAGGTCGGCATCGGCACTCGCCGCCTCGGGATGGATTTCCGGATAGCAGCCGACGCTGACCTCGAAGTCGTGCCGGGCCTTGAGCCCGGCCACGAGGTCGGAGGCATAGCCATAGCCGTCGGCGCGCGGCGCGTAGGGTCCCTCGCTGCCCTTCGGCATGTCGCCGCGCAGGGCCACCACATGGCGGATGCCGGCCTGCCAGTAATCCTCGGCCACGGCATCGATCTCGGCGCGGCTGCGGCCGATGCAGGTCATGTGCGCCGCCACCGCCCGGCCGGTGTGCTCGCGCACCGCCTCGACGACGTTGCGCGTCTCGGTGTTACCGTTGCCGCCGGCGCCGCTGGTGACCGTGTAATGCGCCGGCCCCAGCGCCTCGAGCACATCGATCTCCTCGAGCAGCGCCATGGCCCCGGCGGGCCATTTCGGCGGGAAGAGCTCGATGGACAGCTGCACGTGCGGCAGCTCCGCGGCGAGGGTCCAGCTCGGCGACGAGCTCCGGGTCTCGGGCGAGCTCTGGGTCTGGGTGGTCATCAGGCGGCCCTCTCCGCGGCAGGTTGTTCTTCTGTGGTGTCGTCGGTCGTGTCGTCCTGCATGGCCTCGGCCACGGGTTTGCGGGCGAGCCAGATGCAGACATCGGCGCCATTGCCGGCAAGGCGCACTGCCGGTGCCGGCTCGAGCCCCAGCTCGGCGAACCAGTCGGCCAGCTCGGTCTCGGCGAAACCCAGGCGCCGGTGCCCCTTTTCGGCGCGCAGCCACTCGAGCGCATGCCGGGCGAGATCGACCACGACCAGCCGCCCTCCCGGCTGCAGCACGCGCGCGGCCTCGGCCAGCGCCGCCAGGGGGTCGTCGGCGAAATGCAGCACCTGGTGCAGGGTCACCGCGGCGACGCTGCGGTCGACCAGCGGCAGCTGGTACATGTCGCCGTAGCGGACCTGGCAGTTGCGCGCCTCACGCCGGTCGAGATTGGCCCGCGCCACGCGCAGCATGTCGTGGCTGAGGTCGACGCCGAGGCCGCTGCCGATCTGCCCGGCCAGCACCTGCAGGATCCGGCCCGTGCCGGTGCCGATGTCGAGCAGCGATTCGGCGCGCTCGGCCGCGAAGATCCGCAGGAGCTCCTGCTCGACCGCACCGGCCTCGACGGCAACGTCGCCCTCGCTGTCCCAAACGGCGGCGCGCGCATCGAAGAAGCGCTCGGCCTGGCGGCGACGCGAGGCGCGGATCGCCGCAAGGCGCCCGCGGTCGAGCTGCAGCAGCGCATCGTCCTCCGGCAGGAGCCGGCAGAGCGAGCGGGCGAGCCGCGCCGGCGCACCGCTCTGTGCCCGGCGATAGAAGACCCAGCTGCCCTCGCGAAAGCGCTCCAGCAGCCCGGCCTCGGCCAAAAGCTTGAGATGCCGCGAGATCCGGGGCTGGCTCTGCGCCATGACCTGGACGAGCTCGCTCACCGTCCACTCGCCGTGGCTGCAGACCGCGAGCAGACGCAGCCGCGACGGCTCGGCGGCGGCCCTGAGGCCGGCGAGCAGCTCGTCGAGCGGGGCGTTACCCGGTGCTATGGATCCTGGCGTCATCGGCTCCCCGGCTTTCCCATGGCGAGAGCTTCCGCATGGCGAAAGAAGGATATGCCGATATCTTTATATCGTTGGCCCGCCCTTGGCAAGCCCGGCGTCAGGCCCGCCCTCGCTCAGTGCCGGGCTTCGCTCGCCGGCGGCAGGTCGAGCAGGCCCGTCGCATCCTCGGCATCGAAGAGCCAGGCGAGGAGCGCGCCCTCCACCTCTTTCTTGACCGCCGCCGGATGGCTGTCGAGGGAGTCGATCAGCGCCGTGATCAGCTTCTCGTCCGAGGCGCCGAGCGCCTCGGCGAAGCGCTGGAACAGCGGCGAGTCGTCGCCCAGCACCGTGGCCAGCCGACGCCTGAGCGAATTGAACGAAACGACGCGAACCGTGCCCATCGATGCTCCTTCGACTCGGATCGCCGGCGCGGTGCGGCCGGTGATCGCCGACCGGAACCTAGGCCAGGCACCGCCCCGGCGACAGGCCGAGCGTCCCGCCCGCATAAGTGACTATGAACATACGTTAAGCATCGCTTAGCTTTGCCGTGCTAGGGACAAGGCAGCTTGAAAACCGGACGGGGCGCGGATAGACCCCACCACCGGACCGGGTCGCCCGACGCCCCGGTGCGGCATCGTCGAGGATAGGCAATGGCTCGTTCCGCAAGCACGGCGGCCCAATGGCGTGCGGCACTCGCCGGCATGGCCGTGGCCCTGCTGCTGCTCGGCGCCGTGCCGCGCGCCGCGGCGCAGGTCATCGACGACCCGCTCGAGCCCATGAACCGGGCCATCTTCCAGTTCAACCTGATCGTCGACAACACCATCCTGAAGCCGGTGACCCAGCTCTACAGCTTCGCCGTGCCGGATCCCGCCAAGCGCGGCGTCACCAATTTCCTGCAGAACCTGCGGGCCCCCATCGTCTTCGCCAACCAGATCCTGCAGGGCGAGCGCGAGCAGGCGGGCATCACGCTCGGCCGGTTCATGGTCAACACGACCTTCGGCCTCTTCGGGCTCGTCGACTTCGCCAATTATTTCGGCATACCACCGCGCGAGGAGGCCGATTTCGGCCAGACGCTCGGCGTCTACGGCATCGGCGCCGGCCCCTATCTCGTGCTGCCCATCCTCGGGCCCTCGACGGTGCGCGATGCCACCGGCATCGCCGTCGATTCTTTCATTATCGATCCGACGATCTATTTCACCGACACGTCCTGGCGGCTCGCCCGGTTCGGGCTCACCGCGGTGGACACACGCTACCGCTATGGCCCGCTGATCGACGACCTGCAGGCCAACAGCCTGGATTTCTACGTCGCCGCGCGGAGCGCCTTCCTGCAGAACAGGGAGGCTCAGATCCGCAAGAACGGCGGAGGTCTGGGCGACGAGTACGAGAGCATTTTCGATGATACGTTCGACGAGGAAGGCTTCGATGATCCGCTCGAAGAGGAATGAGGCGAACGAAGGGCTCTGGCGACGCCGCACGGTGCTCGCCACGGCCCTGCTCGGCACCGCCCTGCCCTGGCTGCCCGCGGCCGCCACCGCTTCCGTGCCCGACGCCGAGAGCTTCATTCGCCAGATCGGCGACGAGGTGATGGTGATCCTGACCGATCAGTCCAAGAACGACAGCCAGAAGCTCGCCGAGCTCAAGGCGATGCTCGATTCCTACACCGACATCGACCTCATCTCCCGCCTCGTGCTCGGCCGCTACTGGAAGACCGCCTCCGACGCCGAGCGCGACGACTACGTCCAGCTCTTCCACGAGCTCCTGATGAAGACCCTGGCCGCGCGCCTCGGCGACTACAACGGCCAGACCTTCGAGATCGTCGGCAGCCAGCAGGTGAGCAAGGTCGACAGCACCGTGGCGACCAAGATCATCCGCGTCGCCGGCAAGCCGCCGCTCAACGTCGACTGGCGGGTGCGCGACAGGGACGGCAACTTCGCCATCATCGACGTCGTGGCGGAAGGTGTCAGCCTCGTCGTCAGCCAGCGCAACGAGGTCGGCAGCATCGTCGAGCGCGAGGGCATGCCGGGCCTGATCGCGGCGATGCGCGAGCGGCGCGACGCCCTGCTCTGAGCCGCGAGGCGGCATCCCGGACGGGCCGCCGACCCTCGCCTATTCCGCCGCCGCCCGGGTCTGGGCCGCCGGCAGCGCCGGCAGCCGGAAGCGGAAGCAGGCGCCGCCCAGGGGCGCATCCTCGACCCAGATCCGCCCGCCGAAATGGCTCACGATCTGCTGGCAGATGGTCAGCCCGAGCCCCGTCCCCTTGGGCCGGTCCTTCAGACTCTCGCTCGCCTGGTGGAACTTCTCGAAGATCGCGTCGCGGTACTGCACGCTGACGCCGGGGCCGTTGTCCTCGACCCCGACCACCCAGTCGGCACCGTCGCGGGTGACGCCGATCCGCGCGATCCCGCCCTTGGCCGGCACGAACTTGAAGGCGTTGCCGAGAAGGTTGACCGCCACCTGGACGAGACGGTCGTGGTCGCCCCTGACCAGGGCCGGGCGATCCGGCACGGGCCCCCGCTCGAGCGTGGCGCCGAGATCGCTCGCCAGACCCCGCGTCGCCGCCATGGCCTCGTCGACCACGGCGACGAGATCGACGTCGCGCACGTGCCAGTCCATGCTGCCCGACTCGATCTTCGAGAGGTCGAGCACGTTGTTGATCAGCCGCGTCAACCGCTCGCTCTCGCGCACCACGATGCCGAGGAACTCCTTGCGCTCCTCGAGCCCGAGGTCGGCCAGGAAGTCGGCCTTGTCGTCGGCGTCCGTCAGCAAGGCCGCGTTCTCCAGCGAGCCGGC
>CAZGUW010000088.1:0-15538 GCA_964528705.1 uncultured Geminicoccaceae bacterium | reverse complement strand
GCCATCCTGTTCCTGGCGCACTGACGCCCGTGCCACCCACTCGAACGGGAACCGGGCCATGGTCACCCTGACGAAGATCTACACGCGCGGCGGCGACCGCGGGCAGACCTCGCTCGGCGACGGCGTGCGGGTCGCCAAGCACGAGCTGCGCGTCGAGGCCTACGGCACGGTCGACGAGGTCAACGCCTCGATCGGGCTGGTGCGGCTGCACACCCATGGCGATGCCGAGGCCGACGCGATGCTGCGGCGGATTCAGAACGATCTCTTCGACCTCGGCGCCGATCTCTGCCGGCCCGGCGATGATGCCGCCGATCCGTCGACGCTGCGCATTCAGGAGAGCCAGGTCCTGCGGCTCGAGCAGGAGATCGACGCGCTGAACGCGGCGCTCGCACCCCTCACCTCGTTCGTCCTGCCCGGCGGCACGCCGGCCGCCGCCCATCTGCACCTCGCCCGCACGGTCTGCCGCCGGGCCGAGCGGCTGGTGAGCGCCCTGGTCGAGCGGGAGCCCGTCAACGGGCTGGCGCTCCGCTATCTGAACCGGCTATCCGACCATTTCTTCGTGCTGTCCCGGCATCTCAACGAGCAGGGGCGGCTGGACGTGCTCTGGCAGCCGGGGGCAAACCGCTGAGCGTCGCAGGCGAACAGGTGTTGGCGCCGGCAAGGTGTTGGTTCGTTGACAAGGCGGTGACCGGCGCATATTTGTCCCTATTGCAGTGCACAATAAACGGGCCGCGCGATCGAACATTGCGCGATCGCTGAGCAGAGGTTGCGGACATGAAGGTGCTCGTGCCCGTCAAGCGGGTTGTCGACTACAACGTCAAGATTCGGGTCAAATCGGACCAGAGCGGGGTCGAGACGGCCAACGTCAAGATGTCGATGAACCCGTTCGACGAGATCGCCAACGAGGAGGCGATCCGCCTGCGCGAGAAGGGCGTCGCCGAGGAGGTGGTGGCGGTCTCGCTGGGCGAGCAGAAATGCCAGGAGACGCTGCGCACGGCGCTCGCCATGGGCGCGGACCGGGCGATCCACGTGCCGACCGACGAGGCGCTGCAGCCGCTCGCCGTCGCCAAGTGCCTGAAGGTGATCGCCGAGCGCGAGGCGCCGGGGCTCATCCTCCTCGGCAAGCAGGCGATCGACGACGACAGCAACCAGACCGGCCAGATGCTCGCCGCCCTGCTCGGCTGGGCCCAGGCGACCTTCGTCTCCAAGCTCGAGGTCAAGGACGGGGTCGCGATCTGCGGCCGCGAGGTGGACGAGGGCATCGAGACCATCGAGGTGAAGCTGCCGGCGATCGTCACGGTCGACCTGCGGCTGAACGAGCCGCGCTATGCCTCGCTGCCCAACATCATGAAGGCGAAGAAGAAGCCGATCGACACGGTCACGACCGACGAGCTCGGCGTCGATGTGGCGCCCCGGCTCGTCTACACGAAGTTCGAGGAGCCGCCGAAGCGGCAGGCCGGTGTCCGGGTCGCCGACGTCGCCGAGCTGGTCGAGAAGCTCAAGACCGAGGCGGGAGTTATCTGATGGCCGTCCTGATCCTGGCCCAGCACGACAACCAGACCCTCGATCCGGCGGTGCTCAACGCCGTGACCGCCGCCGGCGCCCTGCCCGGGCCGATGCACATCCTGGTCGCCGGCGCCGAGTGCGGGGCGGTGGCCGATGCCGCAGCGAAGATCGCCGGTATCGAGAAGGTGATCCGGGTCGAGCACGGCGCTTATGCCAATCCGGTGGCCGAGGACCTGACGCCGCTCGTCGTCGCCATGGCGGCCGACTACGACTACGTCATTGCCGCCTCGACGACCTTCAGCCGCAATCTCCTGCCGCGCGTGGCCGCCCTGCTCGACACGGCCCAGCTCAGCGACATCGTCGAGGTGGTCTCGCCCTCGACCTTCCGCCGCTACGTCTACGCCGGCAACGCACTCACCACGGTCGAGAGCAAGGACGAGAAGCGCGTCATCACCGTGCGCACCACGACCTTCGACGCCGCACCGGCCGAGGGCGGCAGTGCGGAGATCGCCACCGTGGCGGCGGTCGATCCGGCCGGCCTCGCCCGCTTCGTCGGCCGCGAGGTGCAGTCGAGCGCCCGGCCGGACCTCACCTCCGCCCGGGTCGTCGTCTCCGGCGGACGCGGCATCGGCTCGGCCGAGAACTTCGACATCGTCGAGGCCCTGGCCGACACGCTGGGTGCCGCCGTCGGCGCCAGCCGGGCCGCGGTCGACGCCGGCTACGCCCCGAACGACTGGCAGGTCGGCCAGACCGGCAAGATCGTGGCCCCGGATCTCTATATCGCCGTCGGCATCTCCGGTGCGATCCAGCACCTCGCCGGGATGAAGGACAGCAAGGTCATCGTCGCCATCAACAAGGACGAGGAGGCGCCGATCTTCCAGGTCGCGGACTACGCGATCGTCGGCGATCTCTTCAAGCTCGTGCCCGAACTCACCGAGGCGCTGCGGCAGGCCAAAGGTTGAGCGGCATCGCCCCAGGAGCGTCTGAATGAACGTCTACACCGAGAAAGACTACCCGCCTCTCCCCGAGGTCCAGCGAGTCGGGGTGATCGGCGCCGGCCAGATGGGTGGCGGCATCGCCCAGGTCGCGGCGGCCGCCGGGCTCGACGTGGTGCTCATGGACGTGCGGGGCGAGCAGCTCGAGGCGGCCCTGGCGCTGATGGGCCGGCTGCTCGACCGGCAGGTGCAGAAGGGCACGATCGAGGCCGCCGACCGGGATGCGACCCTCATGCGCGTGGCGAAGAGCACCGAGATGGCCGATCTCGGCAGCTGCGACCTCGTGGTCGAGGCCGCCACCGAGAACGAGGAGATCAAGAAGAAGATCTTCAAGGGCCTCGTCCCGCATCTCAAGGCGGATGCGATCGTCGCCTCCAACACCTCGTCGATCTCGATCACGCGCCTCGCTGCCGCCACCGACCGGCCCGAGCGCTTCATCGGCATGCACTTCATGAACCCGGTGCCGGCGATGAAGCTGGTCGAGGTGATCCGCGGCATCGCCACGGCCGAGGACACCTACCGCTCGATCCGCGGCCTGTGCGAGCGGCTCGGCAAGACGCCGGTGTCGGCCGAGGACTTCCCGGCCTTCATCGTCAACCGCATCCTCCTGCCGATGATCAACGAGGCGGTCTACACGCTCTACGAGGGGGTGGGCACGGTCGAAAGCATCGACACCGCGATGAAGCTCGGCGCCAATCACCCGATGGGCCCGCTCGAACTCGCCGACTTCATCGGCCTCGATACCTGCCTCGCCGTCATGCAGGTGCTCTATGACGGGCTCGCCGACAGCAAGTACCGGCCCTGCCCGCTCATGGTGAAGTATGTCGAGGCCGGCTGGCTCGGCCGCAAGGTCAAGCGCGGCTTCTACGACTATCGCGGCGAGACGCCCGTCCCGACCCGCTGAGGTCCGCGCCACCGTGGCCCGTCCTGAGGCGGGCCACGGCAATCGTGCGTGCGTTCAGCCCTTGGGCTGCGGCACCACCCGCATGTAGGGCTTCAGCGCCTTCCAGCCGTCCGGGAACTTGGCCTTGGCGGCCTCGTCCGACACGGCCGGCACGATGATGACGTCCTCGCCCTGGTTCCAGTTGGCCGGCGTCGCCACCTGGTGGTTCGCGGTGAGCTGCAGCGAATCGACGATGCGCAGGATCTCGTCGAAGTTGCGGCCGGTGCTCATCGGGTAGGAGAGCACGAGCTTCACCTTCTTGTCAGGACCCACGACATAGACGTTCCGGACCGTCGCGTTGTCGGCGGCGGTGCGGCCCTTGGCGGTATCGCCGGCGCCGGCCGGCAGCATGCTGTAGAGCTTGGCCACGGCGAGGTCGTGGTCGCCGATCATCGGGTAGTTGGGGGCGGCGCCCATCGTCTCCTCGATGTCCTTCGACCAGCGGACATGATCGTCGACCGGGTCGACGCTGAGGCCGATGATCTTGACCCCGCGCCTGTCGAACTCCGGCTTGATCCTCGCCATGGTGCCGAGCTCGGTGGTGCAGACCGGGGTGAAATCCTTGGGATGCGAGAAGAGCACGACCCAGCTGTCGCCGGCCCACTCGTAGAAGTTGATGCGTCCCTCGGTGGTCTCGGCGGTGAAGTCCGGTGCGGTGGCACCGATTGCGAGCGTCATCTGGCATCTCCCCTGTACGCGTCGATGGCGGTCCGTGACCTACATATCCTGCCTGGTCAGCCGGCCCGGAGCAGCCGTGCCTTGGCGTCGGCCGGCTCAGGGCTAAGATGGGGGGCATGGTCAAGCGAATAAAGGGCGCATCGACAATGCCGAAAAGGATCGTCACCCTTACCCTCAACCCCGCAGTCGACGCCTCCTGCACGACCGAAAAGGTGCGGCCGGTCAACAAGGTGCGCACCACCAACGAGCGCTTCGATCCGGGTGGCGGCGGCATCAACGTGGCGCGGGTCGTGAACGAGCTCGGCGGCGAGAGCTTCGCGGTCTATGCGGCGGGGGGCCGCTCCGGCGACGTGCTCGACGAGCTGGTGCGCGATGCCGGCGTCATGGCGCACCGCATCGCCACCGCCGAGCCGACCCGGGTGAGCCATGTGGTGTTCGAGCAGAGCTCGGGCCAGGAGTTCCGCTTCACGCCCGAGGGGCCGAAGATCGCCACGGGCGAGTGGCAGGCCGCCCTCGACTTCCTCGAGCTGCTCGACTTCGACTACCTCGTGGCCAGCGGCAGCCTGCCGCGCGGCGTGCCGGTCGACTTCTATGCCCGGCTCGCCGTGGCGGTGAAGAGCCGCGGCTGCCGGCTCGTCGTCGACACGTCCGGGCCGCCCCTGGCCGCGGCCCTCGAGGCTGGCGTGCACCTGGTGAAGCCCAGCCGCGGCGAGTTCGCGCGGCTCCTGGAGCGCGACCTCTCCGACCCCACCGCGCTCGCGGCGGCCGCAAGAGAGCTCGTCGCGTCCGGCGGCACCGACCTGCTCGCCGTGACCCTCGGTCACGAGGGGGCGCTGCTCGCCTCCGGGGATGGCGTCTGGCGGCTCGGCACGCCGCAGGTGGAGGCGAAGAGTGCCGTCGGTGCCGGCGACAGCTTCGTCGCCGGCATGACCTGGGGCCTCGCCAGCGGCGAGACGGTCGAGCGCGCTTTCGCCCTCGGCGTCGCCGCCGGAACGGCCACAGTCCTCACCGCCGGCACCGAGCTCTGCCATCTCGTCGACGTGCAGCGCTTCTGGGCGGATCTGCATCCCGCCAGGGATTGACGTCAGCCGTAGGCACCCCATTTACCATCCACATGGATGGTTCATGGATGTCACCAGGATGGCCGATACACCTGCCGACCGCTCGCCCCGGACGACCGACAGCGAGAAGATCACGCTCAATCTCGGCTATGTCGATCTTGGCCGGGTCGACCTCCTCGTCCAGGAGGGCTTCTACTCCAACCGCAGCGACTTCATCCGCACGGCCATCCGCAACCAGCTCGACCGGCATGCCGAGGTGGTCGACCAGTCCGTCGGCCGCCAGGGCCTCGACCTCGGCCTCAGGCGCTACAGCCGCGCCGATCTCGAGGCCATGCGCGCCGCCGGTGAGATGCTCCACATCAACGTGCTGGGCCTCGCCAGCATCGCCAGCGACGTGACGCCCGAGCTCGCCCGCGCGACCATCGCTTCCGTCACGGTGCTGGGTGCGTTGAACGCCACCCCGGCGGTCAAGGCTGCCCTCCAGGACCGCATGCACTGATCCCCCCAACGCTCTCGGACAATCAAACGATGAACATGCTCGACTCCGGCCGCATGGCCGAAGCCACGCGGCTGACCCGCGCCGGCCGGCTGGCGGAGGCGACGGCCCTGCTGCGCGGTGCGCTCGGCGGTGCCCCTGCCGCCACCCCGTCGGCCGACGACTGGCAGGGGCCGACGCTCGACCTCGCCGCCGAGCCGGTGGCCGACGCACCGGCGCCGGACGGGCAGTGGCTGCAGCGCAGCTACGCCAACCCCTTCGGCCGCCGCGACTACCGCCTCTTCGTCCCGGCCGCCGCCGGCAGCGAGCCGCGGCCGCTCCTGGTCATGCTGCACGGCTGCACGCAGAACCCGGACGACTTCGCCGCCGGCACAGCCATGAACCGGCTCGCCGCCGCGGCCGGCTTCATCGTTGCCTGGCCCGGCCAGTGCCAGGCCGCCAACCCGCAGCGCTGCTGGAACTGGTTCCAGCCGACCGATCAGGAGCGCGCCCGGGGCGAGCCGTCGCTCATCGCCGGCATCACCCGCGAGGTGATGCGCGACCACGCCGTCGATGCCGGCCGGGTCTATGTCGCCGGGCTCTCGGCCGGCGGTGCCAAGGCCGCGGTCCTGGCCGCCACCTGGCCCGATCTCTACGCCGCCTTCGGCGTCCATTCCGGCCTCGCCCACGGAGCGGCCAGCGACGTGCCCTCCGCCTTCCAGGCGATGCGCGAGCCCGCGCCCGGCCGGCCGGCAGCATCTGGCGGCCGGAAGATGCCGGTCATCGTCGTCCATGGCGACCGCGACGCCACGGTGCACCCCGGCAACGGGCTGGCCGTGATCCGCCAGGCCGTCGGCGCCCTCGAAACCACGGTCGAGCGCGGCCAGGTGCCGAACGGCCATGCCTGGACCCGCACCCGGCACCTGGATCCCGCTGGCCGGATCCAGGCCGAGCACTGGCTGGTGCATGGCCTCGGCCATGCCTGGTCCGGCGGCGATGCGGCCGGCAGCTATACCGACCCGCGCGGTCCGGACGCCAGCCGCGCCATGCTCGAATTCTTCCTTGAGCATCGCCGGGCACCCGTCACGGGCAGTTGACGAGCGCGTGGCCGGCGTGCGAGCGCAGGCCGGTCACCCTGCTTCGAGGAAGCCCGCCATGCCCGCCAGCCCCACCCGTTCCGGTGGCCGCAACCGCGCCGCCGACCAGCTCGCCCGGCGCCTCGCCGAGGCGGGCTGCCGCTTCGCCTTCGGCATCCCGGGCGGCGAGATCCTGACCCTGATCGACGCGCTGGCGGCCGCCGGCATCACCTTCGTCACCACCAAGCACGAGACGGCGGCGGGCTTCATGGCGGAAGCCGTCTGGCAGCGCACCGGCACGCCGCCCGTGCTGGTGGCGACGGTCGGGCCCGGCATCAGCAACGCGGTCAATGTCGTCGCCAACGCCAGGCTCGACCGGGTGCCGCTGATCGTCCTCGTGGGTGCCGTCGATGCCGACGAGCAGCTCGCCTACAACCACCAGATCATCGATCACAAGAAACTCCTCGAGCCCGCCATCAAGGGCGCCTTCACGCTGACCGCGACGGCCGCCGACCTCATCACCGAGCGTGCCCTGGCACTCGCCGGCGACCCGCGGCCCGGCCCGGTGCTGATCGACGTGCCGATCTCGGTGGCCGATGCGCAGGCCTCGGCGCCGACGCCCATCCGCCGTGCACCCGCTGCACCCGTGGCCCCGGCCGCCGGCCCGGCGCTCGACGAGGCACGCACCTGGCTCGCCGAGGCGCGGCGGCCGCTCGTCATCGCCGGCTACGACGCGGTCCAGCACGATGCCGGGGCGGCGCTCGCCCGCTTCGCCGAGAGCAGCCGTGCCCCCGTCATCCAGACCTACAAGGCCAAGGGCCTGCTGCCCGAGGACCACCCCTTCGCCCTTGCCGCCGCGGCGCTCTCGCCGGTGGCCGACCGGCAGCTCAAGGCCGTCATTGAGGAGGCCGACCTCGTCGTCCTCGCCGGCTACGACGCCATCGAGATGCGCCGCGACTGGCAGCATCCCTGGGACCCGGCGAGGAAACGCGTGATCGCCTTCGACGCGGTCGCCAACGACCATTACCTGCACCAGGCCGGGATCGGCTTCGTCTGCGATATCGGCGCCGGGCTCGATGCCCTCGCCCGGGATGTCCGCGCCGCCTCGAGCTGGACCGAGGCGGCGGTGGCGGAGGCGCGGGACCGGGTGCTCGCCCCCTTCCGCAGCGACGAGGACTGGGGCCCCGCCGCGATCTGCGACGTCGCGCGTCGGGTCCTGCCGCGCGACACGGTGGCTGCCGCCGATGTCGGCGCCCACCGCATTCTCCTGAGCCAGGTCTGGCCGGCCTACGCGCCCCGCACCCTGCTGCAGTCCAACGGGCTCTGCACCATGGGCTGCGGCCTGCCGCTCGCCATCGGCGCGAAGATCGCCGAGCCCGACCGGCCGGTCGTCGTGCTGACCGGCGATGGCGGCCTCCTGATGGTGCTGGGCGAGCTCGCCACCGCCGTCGAGCAGCGCCTGCCCATCATCGTCATCTGCTTCGTCGACCATTCCCTGGCGCTGATCGAGGTCAAGCAGCGCGAGCGCCAGCTCGCCCAGCGCGGCGTCGCCGTCGGCGCCTTCGACGCCGTTCAGCTCGCCAGGGGCCTCGGCGGCAACGGCGTGGTCGCCGCCGACCGGCCAAGCCTCGAAGCCGCCCTCGAGCAGGCGCTAAAGGCCGACCGCTTCACCCTCATCGCCTGCCCGATCGCGACCGACGCCTATGACGGGCGGATCTGAACGCGGCCTGCGCTTGTTGCGGCAGCTACCGACAGCTAGAATGGTACGATGCACGCCGTCGGCATGAACGAGCTGAAGAATCGCCTCGCCGAGTATGTCCGGCTCGCGGCGTCGGGCGAACGCGTCCTCGTCACCGACCGCGACCGCGTCGTGGCCGAACTGACCGCCCCGCGCGGCGATACCACTCCGGCCGTCCCCGACGCCGTGATCGCCGACCTCGTCCGCAAGGGCCTCGCGACGCCACCCCGGCCGCGCCAACGCCCGGCGCCGCCGACTACGGGTGACCGGCAGCTCGCGGACATCCTGGCCGACCTCGACGCCGACCGTGCCGACCGTTGAACTATATCGACAGCTCGGTCGTGCTCGCCGCCGTCCTCGCCGAGGACCGTGCGCCGCCCGACACGTTCTGGCAGGAGGAAGGCATCACCAGCCGCCTGCTGCAATACGAGGTGATGAACCGTCTCAATGCCTACGACGCGGACGCCAGACGCCTCGCTGCCGCCCGTGACCTTATTGCTGGCCTGATCTTGGTCGAACTCCCGCCACTTCCTCTTGAACGTGCCATGGAGTCAGGGCCCGCGCCTTGGCCGACACATCGACAAACACAAGCTGGACGATCAGCCTGGAGGATGTCTAGGCAATGACCGATCTTTTTGACGTTAGCGGCTCTAACCTTGATCGTGCGTTTGTGAACCTAAAGGCAGCACAATTCCCTGCCGAGCAAAGATTGCGAGATTTGCTCAACACTATGTGGAATACATACGAGCAATATGCCGATCCTGACTTTCGGCAAGGTTTTGCGCGTGACGTGGATGGCCGATTTTGGGAAATGTATCTCGGTTGTGCCTTGCTTGAGGCAGGCCACACGCTGTTACCTTCAGCCGAGCGCCGGCGCGAAGGGGGACAGCCGGATCTGTGCATCTTGGAAGACGGACGCCGAATATGGATTGAAGCGATAACGCCTGACGAGGGTGCGCCTGGCCCTGACCAGATCGTGCGACCTGTACCTATCAATAAGGGAGGGAAAGCAGTGTACGCTCCCATCCGTCAGGCCCAGTTGCGCACGTCTGGAGCCTTCTGGACCAAGGCTCAGAAAATCGCCCGCTATATCGAGCAAGGTGTAATCGCAGCGGAAGACCATCGCATTATTGCCATCAGTGCCAGCCGCTTTGGCATCTACCTATTAGAGCAGCCCTTACCGCTGATCATGACAACCCTTTTTCCAATCGGCGATGAGTACGTTGCCATTGACCGCGAGACGTTCGATGTCGTCGAGACAGGTTTTCAAACTAATCATTTCATACCCAGCGAACGTAGGCCAATTCCCCGCTGGGCCTTTCTCGATGAGCGCTTCGCGGACGTGTCGGGCGTAATTTGGTCGCGAATTGGGCTTGGCAACTGTTCGCGGAAAATTCGTCCGATTACCTATGTCCATAACCCGCTGGCTCGGGTATCCCTTGCGAAGAAATGGGGTTTCTGGGACCGCGAATTCGTAATCACGCAAGAAGGCGACAGGTGGCAGGCTACAGATATACTGGCTCCTGCGTGTGCTGCCGAGGGTCGGTAGCTCCTTTTCTTTAGAAGAAACCTGTATGGACTTCGAGGGACATCTTCCCTGTCGGTCATTTGCCCTGAAGTTTCACCGGTAGCTCGAAAAATGATCGGACCGGAACGGGCGGCAGGCAGGTGTGCCGTTGCACCGCCTTCGAGCGGTGTTAGCGCATCTGAGCTAGGTACTCACGCCGCCAGCCCCCGCTTCACCAGGAGCGCCTGCGCCTCCGGATCGCGCCCACGAAACGCCCGATAGGCTTCCACCGGGTCCATCCGGTTGCCGGCGGCGAGGACGAACTCCCTGAGGCGCCGTGCCACTTCCGGGTCGAAGGCGTCGCCGGCTTCGCGGAAGGCTTCGAAGCCGTCGGCGTCGAGGACCTCGGACCAGAGATAGCTGTAATAGCCCGCGGCATAGCCGCCGCCGGAGAAGACGTGGGCGAACTGGGGCGGGCGGTGGCGCATGGCGATGGCGGCGGGCATGCCGAGGGCCGTGAGCCGTTCCTGCTCGAAGGCGCCGATGTCGAGCCCTTCGGCCTCGGCCAGGAGATGCAGCTCCAGGTCGATGATGGCGCAGGCGGCGTATTCGAGCGTGGCGAAGCCCTGGTCGAAATTGCGTGCGGCGGCGAGGCGAGAGGCGAGGTCCTCGGGCATGGGCTCGCCGGTTGCGTGGTGGCGGGCGAACTCGGCGAGGATCGCCGGCTCTTCCAGCCAGTGCTCGAGGAGCTGCGAGGGGAATTCGACGAAGTCGCGATCGACATGCGTGCCGGCGAGGAGCGGGTAGGTGACGTCCGAGAGGAGGCCGTGCAGCGCGTGGCCGAACTCGTGGAAGAGCGTGCGGGCATCGTCGAAGCCGAGGAGTGCGGGGGCACCCTTCGCCGGCTTCGAAAAGTTCATGACGTTGACGATGATCGGGCGGATGTCGCCGCCCAGTTTTTCCTGCCCGCGCAACCCGCTCATCCAGGCGCCGCTCCGCTTGGCGGGCCGCGCGAAGTAGTCGCCGAGGAAGAGCCCGAGATGCCGGCCGTCCCGGTCCCGCACGTCCCAGGCGCGGACGTCCGGGTGATAGAGCTCGAGCCCCTTCTGCTCCTCGAAGGTAATGCCGAAGAGGCGGTTCGCGGTCGTGAAGGCCGCCTCGATCAGCCGGTCGAGCTGGAGATAGGGCTCGACCGCACCGGGCGGAATGGCGAACTCGGCCTGCCGGCGCTTCTCGGCATAGTGGCGCCAGTCCCAGGCGGCGAGGTCGAAATTGCCGCCCTCGGCGGCGATCATCGCCTGCAGGGCCGCGGCATCCGCCTCCGCCTTCCGCCGCGCCCGGGGCCAGACCGTGTGGAGCAGGTCGAGAGCTGCCTCCGGCGTCTTCGCCATGCTGTCGGCGAGGCGGTAATGGGCGAAGGTGTCGAAGCCCAGGAGCCGCGCCCGCTCGGCGCGAAGGGCGATGGTCTCCTTGATGATCGCCCGATTGTCGGTCGCGCCGCCGTTCTCGCCCCGGGCGAGCCAGGCGCGGTAAGCCGTCTCGCGGAGGTCGCGGCGGCTCGAGAAGACGAGGAAGGGCTCGATACTGGAGCGCGCCAGGGTGACGACGTGCCTGCCCTCGAGCCCGCGTGCCTCGGCAGCGCTGGCGGCGGCGGCGCGGACGAAGTCGGGGAGGCCTGCCAGGTCCGCCTCGCCGTCGAGGACGAGCGTGTAGGCCTGCTCGTCGGCCAGCAGGTTCTGGGCGAAGCTGGTGCCGAGCGTGGCCAGGCGCCCGGCGATGGCGGCGAGCCGCTGCCTTGCCGCCTCGTCCAGATGCGCACCGCTCCGCACGAAGGCCGTGTGGTAGCGCTCGAGCACGCGCGCCGCCTCGCTGCCCTCGGGCGGTGCTGCCTGCGTCCGGACGGTGTCGAGGCGGGCGAAGAGGCGGGGGTCCTGGTAGAGGTCGTTCCAGTGGCGGGCCAGCACCGGCGCCAGCTCGCGCTCGATCGCCTGGAGCGTGGCATTGGTGTCGGTGCCGCAGAGATTGAAGAAGAGTGCCGCCACCCGGCGGAGACCCCGCCCGCTCCGCTCGAGCGCGGCCACGGTGTTGGCGAAGTCGGGCGGCGCCGGGTCGCCGGCGATGGCCTCGAGCTCGGCCCGGTGCGCGGCCAGCGCCTGCTCGAAGGCGGGCCGGAAGTCCTCGGGCGCGAAGCTCCCGTAGGGCGGCAGGCCGAAGGGCGCCGTCCAGGGGGCGAGCAGGCTGGCTTCGTCGGTCATGGATCGGGCTCCCCGAGGCTGTGGCCGGATGGGGCATAGCGCGGTGCGCCGGCCATTGCCAATGGCGCGCACTACGCTATGCAGGGAGCCATGCTGCGCCGCCTCCGGTCGATCCTCACCTGGCTCCTCATCAGCGGGTTCCTGCTCCTGGTGCTCGTGCTCGTGGTCTTCATGGGTACCAGGATCTGGGAGGCCGAAACCGGGGCACCGCTCCAGGCCTGGCACAGCTTCGTGCCCGAGGAGCTCGACGCCGAGGCGATCGACGAGGCCGACTGGGAGGCCTGGCTCGCTGCCGAGGACCGGGTCATGGCGGAGGTCAGGAGCGAGGTCACGGACCGGCTCGACCCCGAGGACCGGATCGCCGCCAACCGCTACTTCGACGGCAGCCCGGTCTACCCGCCGAACCTCGCCCGGGACTGGAACCGCTCCTACGTCCTGGAGCCCGAGGGGCCGCCGGTGGGCGTTGCCGTCTTCCTGCACGGCCTCACCGATTCGCCCTACAGCCTGCGCCACATCGCCAAGCGCTACCGCGACCTCGGCTGGGCCACCGTCGCCATCCGCCTGCCGGGCCACGGCACCGTGCCGGCGGGGCTGCACGCCGTCGAGTGGCCGGAGTGGTCGGCGGCCGTGCGGCTCGCGGTGCGCGAGGCCCGGAACCTGGGCGGCGACGCGGTGCCGCTGCACATCGTGGGCTTCTCCAACGGCGGGGCGCTGGCCTTCAAGTACGCGCTCGAAGCGCTCGACGACCCCGCCCTCGCCCGGCCCGACCGGTTGATCCTCGTCTCGCCCATGATCGGCATCACCGAGTTCGCCCGCTTCGCCGGGCTCGCCGGGCTGCCGGCCTACTTCCCGCGCTTCGCCCGGGCCGCCTGGATCGCCGTCCTGCCCGAGTTCAACCCCTTCAAGTACAACTCCTTCCCGGTCAACGGTGCGCGCCAGTCCTTCCTCGTCACGTCCGCCCTGCAGAGCGAGCTCGCCCGCCACGCCCGGGACGGCAGCCTCGAGGCCCTGCCGCCGATCCTCACCTTCCAGTCGGTGATCGACTTCACCGTCAGCACGCCCGCCGTGGTCGGCACGCTCTACGACCGGCTGCCGGCCAACGGCAGCGAGCTCGTGCTCTTCGACCTCAACCGCAGCGCCCGCTTCGGCCCGCTGCTCCGGCCCGCCGCCGCCACGGCGATCGAGCGGCTGCTGACCCCTCCCCCCCGCCGCTACGACCTGACCACCGTCGTCGATCCCGCCCCGCTCGGCGACGGCATGGTGGCGATCACCGAACCCGCGGGCACGGACGAGGCCGTGGAGCAGCCGCTCGGCATCGCCTACCCGACCGACGTCTTCTCGCTCTCGCACGTCGCCCTGCCCTTCCCCCTGGACGACCCGCTCTACGGGCTCGAGCCTGCGGGCAATGAGGACTACGGCGCCAATCTCGGTGCGACGGCGGTGCGCGGCGAGCGCGGTGCCCTGATCGTCAGCATCGATTCGGTCTCGCGCATGGCGTCCAACCCGTTCTTCCCCTTCATGCTGGAGCGTATTGAGGCGGCCATCGCGAACCCCGCCCCGCTGGCGGGGCGGTGAGGCTGCCATGATCGAGCTCTACCGCGCCGTCTGGCGGGTCAGCGGCCGCCAGCAGCTCCTGCTGATCGCCCTCTCCCTGGCGACCGCCGCACTGGCCGCCGCCCCGCTCAAGTTCCAGCAGCTCGTCATCAATTCGCTGGTCGAGGGCGGCACGGTCGAACGGCTCGTCTGGCTCTGCGCCGCCTTCCTTGGGGCCGTGCTGCTCAGCGCCGGGCTCAAGTTCGTCCTGAGCCTCCGCATCTCCGTGCTGGGCGAGCGGGTCATCCTGATGGCGCGCGAGCGGCTCTACGGCAATGCGGTGCACGACACGCAGAGCGGCAAGGCCGAGCCGATCAGGCGCGGCACGCTCGTCAACATGCTGACCGCCGAGGCGGAGGTGGTGGGCGGCTTCGCGGGCTCGGCCATCGCCGGCCCGCTCCTGCAGCTCGGCACGCTGGTCAGCGTCCTCACCTTCGTCTTCGTGCAGCAGCCGCGGCTCGGCATCATCGTCGCCGCCGTGGTGATCCCGCAGGCGGTGATCGTCGTGGCGCTGCAGAAGCGCATCAACCGCGAGGTGCGCGCCCGGGTCACGGCCCTCCGCGACGCCTCGGACCGCATCTCGCAGAGCGATCTCCTGGAGACGGACGCGGCGGTCGCCGAGGACTTCCGCCTGACCTTCACGATCCGCCGGCGGATCTACGCCTTCAAGCTCTCGATCAAGCTGGCGCTCAGCGTCATCACTGCCTTGGGCGCCGTCGCCATCCTCTTCATCGGCGGCTGGCTGGTCCTGCAGGGCCGGAGCGACGTCGGCACCGTCGTCGCGAGCCTGAGCGGGCTTGCGCGCATCGACGGGCCCTGGCGCACCCTCATCCAGTTCTTCCGCCAGGCCAGCACCGTCCGGGTGAACTACGAGATGCTGACCAAAGCGCTGGCGAAGCGCGGCTGAGCGCGCGTCAAGGTTGCGTCCCGGCCTTGGCGCCTGTGGCCGCCTCGCCTATAGACGAACCATCGAGCGGGAACCTCGAGTGAAAGGCCTCCAAGTCATGGAAGAAACAAGCAAGACGCGAAAGGCCGGGGCACGCGGTGCCTTGCCGGCCATGGCCCTCGCCCTGCTGCTGGCCACCGGCCCGGCGGCGCTGGCGCAGCAGAGCGGTCTCTCCTCCGCCCTGCAGCAGGAGCGCCTGGCCTTCGAGATCGCCGACACGGATGGCGACATGCTGGTCAGCCGGGGCGAGTTCGCCCGTGACGCCGCCGCCGGCTTCAGCTCGCTCGACACCGACGGCAGCCTGACCCTGACGCCGGCCGAGCTCGGCGAGCATGACCCGGCCCTCTTCGGCCCGGTCGACGGCAATGCCGACGGCGAGCTCACCTTCGACGAGGTCATGAGCTACAAGATGAAGGCCTTCGAGGCCGCGGACACGGACGGCGACGGCCAGCTCTCCTTCGACGAGATGGTGGGTGCTGCCGAGGACCAGCTGGGAGCGGCGCAATGAGCGGGACCATGAGCGTTCGTCGGACTCCTGTGGCCATGGCGGCCCTCGCCGGCATCCTGACCCTCTCGCTCGCCGCCTGCGAGGGCGGTGGCGGCGGCACGAGCTCGGCCGGCGTCGGCACCGTCGGCGGTGCGGCGATCGGCGCCGGCGCCGGCCGGCTGCTCTTCGGCAACAGCACCACCGGCATGCTGATCGGCGCCGGTGTCGGCGGCCTCGCCGGCAACATGACCGTCGACCGCCAGGCGGAGCAGAATGCC
>CAZGUW010000087.1:0-16385 GCA_964528705.1 uncultured Geminicoccaceae bacterium | reverse complement strand
CGTCCCGCGGGAGCGTGCCTTCGGCCACGGCGTCCGCGACGCCGCCCGCCACGCGCGCGAGCGCGCCTGGTGTGTCTGGCTCGTCGAGGCTTTGGTCGTCCACGACTGGAAGCCGGCGCTCGAGATTGGCCATGAAGAACCGGGCATGGCGCAGCTCCCAGTCGGCCACGCGGTCGCTCATGTGCGGCGTGATCAGCACGTTGTCGAGCTGCCGGAACGGGCTCGCTGCGGGTAGCGGCTCGGTCTCGAACACGTCGAGATAGGCGCCGGCGATCCGCCGCCCGGTCAGGGCCCGAAGCAGCGCCGCCTCGTCGACCACCGCCCCCCGCGAGGCATTGAGGAGGAAGGCCGTGGGCCGCATGGCGTCGAGCACGGCGGAGTCGATCAGGTGCCGGGTCGCGTCGGTCAGGCGGACATTGAGGCTGAGATAGTCCGCCTCGGCCGCGACCGCCGCGAGCTCGGCGACCGGGACGACCCGGTCGAAGGGCGGCTTCGCCTGGGCGGTCCGGGCGACACCGATGACCGTCAGGCCGAGCGCCTTCGCCCGGGTCGCGAAGGCCGTGCCGATCGCCCCGGTGCCGACGATGGCGAGGCACTGCCCGCCGAGGGCGGCGAAGCTCGAAGGTCGCCAGCGCCCGGCCGCCTGGTCGCGGAGCGCGCCCAGGAAGCCGCGATTGAGGGCGATGAGGGCGCCGAGCAGGGTCTGGGCGAGCTCTTGTGCCAGCACGCCGGCGCCGTTCGTCAGGAGGAAGGCGGGCGGCCCGCCGGCGACGAGATGGTCGAAGCCGGAGCCGCCGACATGCACCCAGTCGAGCCCCTGCCAATCCCGCAGCCGGGCGTGCTCGGTGCGCGGGAAGCCGTCGGTGACGCAGCTATAGGCGATGGCGGCAGGGAAATCCCTGGCGGCCTTGAACCCGGCCGGCTCGCGCACGACCCGGAATTCGACCGCCGGAAACCGCTGGTGCAGCTCGTCCAGATACTGGTCGGCGCCATCGTGCAGCACGAGCACGCCGGTCTTCCTCGCCACCACTGCGCCGCTCCTCCAGCCGGGTCCGGATCATGCCCGGACCAAAGCCGGCCGGCGACGGCGCCGTCAAGCGCCTCAGGCGTCCTGGCCGGGCCCGGCATACATCTGCGGCCCCTCGTCCAGCCGCTCCTTCGGCGGCAGCGCCGGCTGCGGCAGCGCGTAGAACTTGGGATCGCGGTTGTCGAGGCTCGGCTCGAAGGGCAGGCGCATCTGCACCGCACTGCCGTTCTCCTCGGCCTCGCGCAGCGCCTCCTGCAGCTCCTGCGCCAGCTCCTGGCTCCAGGGCAGGACATAGGCGCGCGGCTCGATCAGCTCGGCCATCTGCAACCATAGGTAGATGCCGTCGCCCTCGCGCATCGAGCTGCCGAGCACCGTCGCCTCGTCGGCCTGCGCCAACCACCACTCGAGGTGGACCGGCTTGGGCTTGCTCAGGAGGGTCAGCGTCGCGGCATAGGCCAGCGGCAGGAAGAGGGCGGTGGTGATCACGGCCGAGATCTTCACCCCCAGCCGGCGCGGCGCCCAGATGCCGTGCGTGGCGAGGATGAAGGCGAGCACCGCGGCGACGATGAAGAGCCCGGAGACGTCGGTCATCGTTTCTTCCAGTTGCGCAGGGGGCGCTGCAGGTTGTGGACGCTGCCCGGGACCAGGTCGCCCTGGTCGTCGAGCCGGAAGCGATAGGCGGTGACCTCCTGCCCCTCGCGGGTGAGGTCGACCTTGCTCGCCAGGATCTGCTTGGCCGACTCTTCGGCACTCTTCTTGACGCTGGTGACGATGGTGACCGGCACCGGCAGGGTACGGCTCGGGTTGCGGTAGAGGTGGACGTTGACCGTGTACTCGCCGGGCAGGATGCCGCGCGAATAGCTCACCTCGTAGTTCAGCCCGGTGGCGTCGGCGCGCTTGCCGAGATCGTCGCGCAGGAGGTTGAAGACGGCCCCGCCCTTGTTCGAGTAGCCGACCGGGATGTCGACCGGGGCCTGGACCCAGAGATCGACGTCGGTGTCGAGGCCGTCCGGCCAGCGCACCTCGACGACGACGTTGCCGGGCGGCTCCATGGCGTCCGCGGTGCGGGCGTCGGGAGGGTTCAGATGCGGCAGGATCATCACCACGATGGCGACGAACCCGGCGAGGGCGAGCAGGATGACGTCGCGGAAGACCGTCCCCGTCTCGTCGCCCTCGAAGGGTTCAAGCCCGCCCATGCGGGGCCTCGCCGCGCTCGACCACCTGGGTCAGGAGATGGACGACGCCCGATTCCAGGAGGCGGTAGTTGATCATCAGCCAGATGCTCAGGACCGACCCAGCGAGCGTCGTGTAGAGGGCCACCGCCATGCCCTCGATCAGCGTCGAGACCATGGGGCCGACGGCGCCGATATCCGCCGCGAGGTCGGGGTCGACGCCCGAGAGGGCGATGATGAAGCCGAGCACCGTGCCGATCAGGCCGAGCAGGACGAGGCTGTTGGCGATGTGCCGGACCGGCGCGATGCGGGTGGCGAGCTTGAGCTTGAGGGCGGCGGCGAGGTTGCCGCGCCCCTGGGCATCAGTGGCCTGCGCCCGGTCGAGATGGGTACCCACCCGCGAATCCCGCCCGGGCAGATTGCTGCGCACCGCGTTGAGCTCGATGCTGGTCTGCAGGATGCGGCGGGCGCAGAGCCCGAGCCCGGCGAGGAAGGTGACGGCGATCAGGAGGACGATGCCGGTCGAATCCGCGGCGAAGACCGGCGTCAGGAGGCCGTTGAGCCAGGCGACGCCCAGGAGCGCCGCGCCGAAGACATTGAGCAGCGCGAAGCGCAGCAGCAGCAGGTAGTCGTAGGGCGAGGACGGCAGAGCCGTGAGGAAACGCAGGATCGCGGGCGATTGCGATCCGGTCGGTACGATGTCGGTATCCCTGAGTATCGAGGCCATGGAACCCACTCCAGCTCGAGATCGGCGGCCACGACGACGCCGCGGCGGCCAGACGAATTCGCCGCATTCGCGAGATCGGAAGCTGCGGCGAAGGTCACCAGACAGGCACGATCGACGGATGTTGCCGGAAGCTTGGTTAACAGGCCCTTAACCGATCACGCGCCACTACCCGCGAACGTAACAAAAAGCCCCATCCTATTCTACCTTGAATTGATTTCGATTCAGCTAAAATACTTGCAATGTCGCCCCGCGCCGCCACGGCCAGAATACTCGCCGGGTCGATGTAGAATGCTCGCGAAGCGAGGTCAGGCGACGAAGACGAGATCGACACCGGTGGCTGATTCCGGGCCTACGAGCACCGATCCGCCCGCCCCGCGGCGACAGCTAACATGCTGCAGTGCAAGAAAATCGGCCGTCACATCGGGATCGGCGACCCGCACCTCCAGGATCTGGTGCAACGCCGGGGCGCTGTCGGTCGGCGGCTCCCAGTCGGGATGCAGCAGGAGCGCGTCGTCCGGGCGGCAGAGGATCACCGGTGCCGTGCCGGTCTGGATGGTCCAGAGCGCGTCGGTGCGGCTCAATGCCGCACTCCCGACGAGTCGCTCGGCCGCCGCCCGGAGCGGCTCGATGTCGTCGGCGATGACGGTGAGCCCGGCGATCCGCGTGGCGCCATTGGGATGCCGGAGCCAGGCCGGGCGGCGCATCGGCCCCGGCGTCAGGTGACGGCAGGCGAAGATGCCGAGCGCCGTCCGCTCCAGGGCGTCCAGGGTCACCGTCTCGAAGCGCAGCCGGACCGGCTCGCCCTCGCTCTCGAGCAGTCGGCCGAGCTCGGCTTTCCGCGCCGAGGCGAGGCCGGCGGCACGCCAGGCAGCTGCGGTTGCCGCCGCGTCGCTGGTGCCGAGGGCGAGGCCCATGAGCCCTTCGCCCAGGGCCAGCCGCTCGTCGAGCCCGTTGGTGAAGCCGGTGGGATCGACGATGCCGAGCAGCTCGAGGTAGTCGTCCTCGAACATGATGCAGTAGTTCGCCGTCGCCCAGCCGACATGCCGGCCGCGTGGCGTCGAGTTGAAGCCGAGCCGCGCCCAGGCGGCGCGGGCCGCCTCGAGGTCGCGCACGCCGACGATCAGGTGATCGAGCCCGGTTATCGCGCGTTGCATGGTTGGTGTCCTTTCGCTACCGCCTTGCCGGCCGGTGCCCTGCCGACGCATGCCGGGCCGGCATCCCTGCAGCCATCGCGGAGGCAAGATGAGCATCGGCATCATCTGCGCAATTCCCCAGGAGCTCGGCCACCTGGCGACGGCGCTCGACACAGCCGGGCGGCATGTGCACGGCGGCCTCGAGTTCCTTTGCGGCACGCTCGACGGCACGGCCGTGGTCCTGGTCGGCGGCGGCGTCGGCAAGGTCAACGCGGCCCTGACCGCCACCCTGCTCGCCGACCGGTTCGCCTGCCGCACCCTCGTCTTCTCGGGCGTGGCCGGCGGGCTGGACCCGGACCTCGCCGTTGGCGACATCGTCATCGGCGAGCGCACGCTGCAGCACGATGCCGGCGTGCTGCAGGGCGAGCGGGTCCACACCTACCAGGCGGGCCACGTGCCCTTCTTCAACCCCACCGACCAGCTCGGCCACGCCGTGCCGGCGCCGCTCCTCGAGCGCGTGCGCCAGCGGCTCGAGGGCTTCGCCCTGCCGCCGCTCTCGCGCGCCGCGGGCGGCAGCGGCCGGCCGCCCCGCGTCACCTTCGGCACCATCCTCACCGGCGACCAGTTCCTCAATTGCGAGGCGACGCGCCAGCGCCTCTTCGAGGAGCTCGGCGGCAGCGCCATCGAGATGGAGGGCGGGGCGATCGGCCAGATCGCCGACGCGTTCGGCCTGCCGCATCTCGTGATCCGCGCCCTCTCCGACCTCGCCGGGGCCGAATCGCATTTCGATTTCGGCCGGTTCGTCGAGGAGACCGCCGCCGGCTCGGCCGCCATCCTGCGTCACCTCCTGCCGGTCCTCTGAGGCGGTCCGCCGCCGTTCAGCAAGAGTTCGGCACGCAGCTGCCGTAGCCGCTCCAGCGGCGCGTATCCACCTCGAGGAAGTTGAGCCGCCGCTCCACACCCTCGAGCCGCCGGTTGGTCTCCTGCAGGAGCAGGCAGAGCCGCTCGGCATCGCTGCCGGACTGGAACCCGGCCCCCGAGCAGGCGGCGATGTCGGCGATCCGCAGCTCCTCCGCCGTCGGCGGCGCCTCGCAGGCGCCGAGGGCGAGGCAGGCCACGAGGACAAGGTGCCGGGTCGGGCTCACGGCACCGTCAAGGCCAGCTCGCGGCGATCACCTCGGGCGCCGGGCGGGGCGGCAGGCTCTGCCGGTCCACCGGGCTGCCGAGATAGATGATGCCGATGATGCGTTCGTTCGCCGCGAGCCCGAGGCCCTCGCCGACCGCCGGTGCGGCGGCCGGGCCGCCGCTCGCCCACTTGCCGGCGAAACCCATGGCATGAGCCGCGAGCAGCAGGTTCTGCACAGCACAGGCCGCCGAGGCCTCCTGCTCCCAGAGCGGGATCTTGGGGTGCGCCGGGTCGGTGCGGCAGATGGCGATCATGATCACCGGGGCGCGCAGCGGTGCGGTCCGCTGCTTTTCCACCTCGGCGGCACTGGTGTCGGGGCGCGCCGCCTGCACGCCGGCAGCGAAGAGATCGCCCAGCCGCGCGCGGCCGTCGCCCTGGACGACGAGGAACCGCCATGGCCGCAGCTTGCCGTGATCGGGTGCGGCCGCCGCCGCCGCCAGCATGCGGCGCAGTGCCGCATCGTCCGGGCCAGGGGCCGCCATCCGCGCCGGCGGAACCGTGACCCGCGTGAGAATCGCCTCGAGTGCCTGCATCGTGTCTCCTTCGCGCGGGCCTGGTGTCCGACGACGGACCTGCGTCGTCAACGGCTTCTTAACCGAGATCGGGTCAACTGAGTGGTGCGGAAGTTTGGATTGTCTCTTGATGCTGCAGAGCCGCATGGGCATGCTGCAACGCAGGAATGGCTCCCGCAGCAGTGGTCCCCTTAGGGGCCCGTCGCCCGCTCCGACCGGCGAGCGGCCAAAAGGAATGACGACATGTCCGACTACGGTTACGCGCTGAACGACATCGAGGTCGGCATGACGGCCTCGTTCGCCAAGACCATCACCGATGCCGACATCCTGATGTATGCCGGCGTGTCGGGCGACACCAACCCGGTCCACCTGAACGAGGAGTTCGCCTGCGGCACCCCGTTCAAGGGGCGCATCGCGCACGGCATGCTGACCGCGAGCCTCATCTCCACCGCTCTCGGCACCAAGCTGCCGGGCCCGGGTTGCATCTATCTCAGCCAGTCGATGAAGTTTCTGGCCCCGGTCAGGGCCGGCGACACGGTGCGCGCCGTCGTCACCGTCCGCGAGGTCGAGCGCGAGAAGCGGCGCGTCACCCTCGACACGGTCTGCCAGGTCGGCGGCAAGGACGTGCTGGTCGGCGAGGCCCGCCTGCTCGTGCCGGCGCGCGAGAGCCTCGAAGCGGCCTGACGCAGGCCCGCGATCGGGCCGGCCTTAACCTCGATTTAAGGCGCCGCTGCCAGTGTGAAGGGGTCGCCCGATGGGCGGGCGACGGGCGAACCACTGGGCGGGTCCATGCATCCCACGATGCTGCTCGATGCGTGCCGGGTCGTGGCGACGCGGCTGACGATGCGTGCCGCGAACTTCGTCGTCTTCCTCATCCTCGCCCGCAGCCTGACGCCGGCCGAGTTCGGCGCCTATGGCTACGTCGTCGCCTCGGTGCTCATGCTTTCGGTGATCGCCGACCTCGGCCTCCGCCAGGCGACCGCCGCCGCGATCGGCGAAGGTCGGGACGAGGCCAGGATACTGGCTCAGCTCGTGCTGATCTGGCTGGTGCTCGGCAGTGCTGCCGTGCTCGCCATGCATCTCGCCATCCGGCTCGCCGGCCTTGTGGACGACACGGCCCTGCTCTGGACCGCCGCCCTCGTCGCCGCCCCCGCCCTCTTCATGCGGACCTGGCAGGGCATCTTCCTCGGCCGCGGCGCGATCGCGGCGCTGAACCGGTCGGAGCTCGCCTCGCGCGCCGTGCTGCTCCTGGGCACCGCCCTCCTCGCCGCGGGCGGCTGGCTCGCTTTGCCGTCGATCATCTGGCTCCTGCTGCTTTCGTACCTCGCAGGTGCGATCGTCGTGCTCGTCGACGTGGCGCCCCGGCTTGCCGCCGCCGACTTCCGCGCCACGGCCACGGCCGTCGCCCTGCTCCGCCGCGGCCTCGGCTTCGCCGCCGGCATCATCGCCATGATCATGCTTGGCCGGGTCGGGGTCTGGGTCATCGGCGGCCTCCTGAGCGCCGACGAGCTCGGCCGCTATTTCGGCCTCCTGCGGCTGGCCGAGATGGTGGCCGAGATCGCTACCGCCGTCGGCATGGTGATCTTCAGCCACGGCGTGCGCCGGACCGGCGAGCGGGCGGCGGCGGTCGCCGACACGCTCCGCCTGACCCGGCTCGTCGGCGCCCTCATGGCGATCGTCACGGTGGTCATCCTGGTCACCGCCGGCCCCCTCCTGACGCTGGCGCTGGGTGCCGCCTATGCCGGTGCCGCCGACGCCTTCAGGGTCATGGTCGTCGGCGCCCTCGCCGGCTGCTACGGCATGATGCTCTTCCCCGGCCTCTCGTCGCAGGGCGAGGAGAAGCTGGGTGCGCTCGTCTTCATCATCGGCACCGCCACGGCGGCCCTCCTCGCCTTCGCCCTCGCCTCGAGCCACGGCCTCATGGGCGCTGCCCTCGCCATGGCCCTCGCCCAAGGGGTGACGCTGGCCGGCTTCCTCGTGGCCTATCGCCGGGCCTTCGGCGTCGCCGTCCAGGACGCACTGCTGCCGCGCCTCGACGATTTCCGCCAGCTCGCCGCCCCGCTCATGGCCGGCCTCCGGCGTCGGCTCGCCGGCACCTGATCCCGAGAGGAGACTCGCCCGGCAGTCGGCCAGGAGCAGCGACCTGACCGGTCCCGGCCGCCGGCGCCGCGGCGGGCATGCGAGCCCGGGCTAGGCTCGCACGTGCGCATCCGCTAGCGTATCGCCGGGTCCAGGCAAGACGGGGGCGAGCGACGATGCCCATCATGGCCAAGATCGCGCTGCTCTTCGTCGTCTTCGTCGACCTGATCGGCCAAGGCCTGGTGTTCCCGATCATCAACGGCCTGATCATGGCACCCGATTCGCCGCTGCTCCCGGCCGGGACATCCGATGCGGCGCGCCATCTCGACTACGGCCTCGTGATCGGCAGCTTCTTCCTCGCCTGGTTCCTCGGTGTCGTCTACGTCGCCCGGCTGTCGGATTCGATCGGCCGCAAGAAGGCGCTGCTGATCTGCCTCGGCGGCGCGTTCCTCGGCTATGTCCTGACGATCATGGCCCTCTATCTCGGCAGCCTCTGGCTTTTGGTCCTCGGTCGGGCGGTCACCGGCTTCACCGCCGGCAACCAGCCGATCGCCCAGGCGGCGATGGTCGACGCCAGCACCGACGCCGCGGATCGCGACCGCAACATGGGCTACATCATCACCGGCGTCAGCTTCGGGCTGGTGGGCGGGCCGATCATCGGCGGGATCCTCTCGGACCGGAGCCTGCTCGGCTCGATCGCCAGCGTCGAGACGCCGTTCTACGCCTCGCTGGGGCTGGTCCTCGTCGCCATCGTACTGGTGCTGGTCTTCTTCGAGGACGTGCGGCACGAACGCCGGCCCTTCGTCTTCCGGCCGCAGGAGATCGTGGAAAACCTCTGGCAGGTCACGCGTCACAAGCTGGTGCTGCGGCTGATGCCGGTCTACGTCGCCTTCATGGTGGCCAATCTCGCCTTCTACATCTTCATCGACAATTTCCTTTCCAGCGCCTTCGGCTACGGCATCGTCGGCGGCAGCATGGTGATGCTGGTCATCGGCATCGCCCTCGCCTTCTCCAGCACCTTCCTGGTGCAGCCGACGCAGCAACATCTCGCCAGGCACCGGATCATCGCCCTGACCTTCGCCGTCTGGACCCTGGCGGCACTGGCGGTGGCGGCCTCGCCCGTAGCCCTGCTCTGCTTCGTGCCGGTCTTCCTCTTCTATTTCTGCTTCGGCGTCGCCTACCCCACCATGCTCGGTATCTTCTCCGGCAGTGTCGGCGAGGCCGACCAGGGCTGGATCATGGGCATCACCACGGCGGTCTTCACGCTGGTCGGCGGCGTCATGTCCCTGGTCGGCGGCTGGCTGATGAGCGTCGACATCCGCCTGCCGTTCTACATCTCCGCCACGGCGGCGCTGCTCGGCATCCTGCTCGTCGCCACGGGCTGGTCGCGGCCAGAGATCCGCCGGCTGACCGGCCGCATCGGCGCCGCCTGACGGCCGGCCGGGGCTCGCCATGCTCGACCGCCGCCGGATCAGGCAGTTGCCGCTGCTCGGCCCCGTGATCACCGCCTGCCGGCCGGTCACCGTGCTCGACTCGCTGGTGCCGAAGGACGCGCAGTCGGAACTCGCCCTGGCCGACCTGGCCTACGGGCCGCTGCCGCGCCAGCGTTTCGACGTCTACGTGCCAACCGGCGCGGCGGCGACCGGCGGGCCGCATCCCCTGCTGCTCTTCATCCATGGCGGCGCCTGGCGGAGCGGGCGGAAATCGGACTACCGCTTCGCCGGGCGCGCCTTCGCCGCCCAGGGCTATGTGACGGCGGTCGCCAACTACCGGCTGGTGCCGGAGGTGCGCTACCCCGACTTCCTCGTCGATTGCGGCATGGCGCTCGCCGCCTTTCGCACCGCCGCCCCGGGCTTCGGCGGCGATCCCGACCGCACCTTCGTGGCCGGGCACTCGGCCGGGGCCTACAACGCGGTGATGCTCGCCCTGGCGCCGGAGATCGCCGCTGCCGCCGGCTTCGACCGGGCGGCGATCAGCGGCGTTGCCGGCATCGCCGGGCCCTACGACTTCCTGCCTCTCGAGCACGACGACATGCGGGACGCCTTCGAGGCGGCGGACGACCTGCCGGCGACGCAGCCGATCAACCGGGTGGCGGCCTCCGCGCCGCCGATGATCCTCCTGACCGGCACGGGCGACACGGTGGTGGTGCCGGGCAATGCCGACCGGCTGGCGGCGGAGCTGAGCGCAGTCGGGGCACCGGTCGAGGTCGTGCGCTATGAAGGTGTCGGCCACAACGGCGTGCTGATGAGCATCGCCCGCCCGTTTCGCGGCCATGCGGACATCCTGGGCGACGTCGACGGGTTCTTCCGGCGGGTCATGGCAGCGGCACCGCCGCTCGGGGCAACAGGCTGAACCGCTACCCGCGCCAGTCGAGAAAGTGCCTCTCGGCCCGGCCGATCAGCCAGCTGATGGCGAGGCCGATCACCGAGAGCATGGCCACACCGGCGATCAGCTGCTCGACGGCGAAGAGGGCGCCGGCGGTCAGGATGTAGGCGCCGATGCCGAACCGGGCACCGATCATCTCGGCCGCGACCAGGAGCACTATCGAGATCGAGACGGAAATGCGGAATCCAGCGAGGATGGCGGGCATCGCGCCCGGGACGATGATCTTCCTGACGATCGACGGCCAGGAGAGGCCGAAGGACTGGCCCATGCGGATCAGGCCGCGATCGACGTTGTCGACGCCGCTATAGGTGGCGATCACGGTCGGGAAAAAGGCGCCGAAGAGGATGGTCGCCACCTTCGAGCCCTCGCCGATGCCGAACCAGACGATGAAGAGCGGCAGGAGGGCGATCTTCGGCACCGGGAAGAGGGCGGCGACCACGGGGGCGAGGCCGGCGCGCAGCACCGAGAAGAGGGCGATGGCGAGCCCGACGCCGATGCCGAGCGCCGTGCCCAGCGTCCAGCCGACGACGAGGCGAAAGAGGCTCGCCCGGAGATGCTGCCAGAGCATGCCGGTCTCGATCAGGTCGAGAAAGGCGGCGAAGGCGGCGGACGGCGCCGGCAGAGCGATCGAGCTGATCCAGCCGGTGCGCGAGCCGAGCTCCCAAAGGGCGATGAGGCCGACGAAGACGAGCGGCGAGAGATAGCCGAGCGGCACATGGCGAAAGCCGCCGCCGCGGAACGGCACGGGCCGGACGTCGTCCTCGCCGATCGGGGCCTCAGCCGGCATCGGCGAGCTCGCGGTCGGCCGCCAGGGCCTCGTCGCGCAAGAGCTGCCAGAGCTCCTGCTGCAGCCGGGCGAGCTCGGGCGTCGTAGGGCCGCGCTCGGCGAGCGGGATGTCGATCCGGACCAGCTCGCGGATCCGCCCCGGGCGGCGCGACAGCACGACGATCCGGTGCCCGAGCCGGACGGCCTCGGCGAGGTTGTGGGTGACGTAGCAGGCCGAGAAGCGCTCGCGCAGCCAGAGCTCGAGCAGGTCGTCGAGCAGCAGCTCCCGGGTCTGGCTGTCGAGGGCGGAGAGCGGCTCGTCCATCAGCATCACCGCGGGCCGGACGGCCAGCGCCCGGGCGATGGCGACCCTTTGCTTCATGCCGCCCGAGAGCTGGCGCGGCAGGGCCTTCTTGAACTCGGCGAGGCGGGTGCGCTCCAGCACGTCGTCGATCACTGCCCGCCGCTCGGCGCCCGAGAGCGCGTGGTCCTCCAGCACCAGGCTGACATTGCCCTCGACCGTCCGCCAGGGCAGGAGCGCGAAGTCCTGGAAGACGTAGGTCAGGGGGTTGAGCGAGCGGTCGGGCGGGTCGCCGCGCATGAGCACCGCCCCCTGCCCCGGCCGCTCGAGCCCGCCGACGAGGCGGAGCAGCGTGGACTTGCCGCAGCCGGAGGGGCCGATGATGGCGACGATCTCGCCATCGCCGACGGTGAACGAGATGTCGTCCAGGACCGCCGTCGGGCCGTAGCGGTGGCTGACGCCCTGGACGATCAGCTCCATCTGCCGGCGGCCCGGCCGCTCAGTAGGTCTCGACGAACTGCGGGTCGACCAGCGTCTCGACCGTCGCCGTTTCCGGCACCAGGCCCTCGGACTTGAACCACTCGAGCTGGTCCGTGACGCTGGTGAGGTTGAGCCGGCCGTTCTCGTTGATGCGCATGGCCCCGGCGCGGATGGCGGGATCGGCAGCGTCGAGCGGGCGGTCGGTGTAGACGTATTCGTGGATCATGGCGACGATGGCGGCCGTCTCCTCCTCGCTCATGGTCTTGTCGACCAGCGCCGCGTTGTAGTCGTCGACACCTTTGGCGAAGCCCTCGAGGAAGCGTTTCACCAGCTCCGGCTTGTCGTTGACGATGGCCGTCGAGGTGAAGATCACCGTCACCTGGTAGTCGTCGATGTAGTCGGCGACGCTGCCGATCTCGACCACCTCGCCGCCCTTGACCAGCGCGCCCGCGATATTGGGCACGATGCTCCAGGCGTCGACCTGGCCGCTCTTCAGGGACGCGATCACGGTCGGCACGGCGTTGAGCGGCACGAGCTCGATGGAATCGCGAGGGATGCCGGCGCCGTCGGCGATCTTGTGCGCCATGTAGTGGAAGGACGAGCCGGCCGTGGTGATGCCGAAGCGCTTGCCGGCGAGGTCGGCGGGCGTGGCGAGACCGGCATCATGGGCGGCCTTCGAGGCCAGGATCTTCTGGCCGGTGACGCCGTCGGTCTCCTGCAGGGCACCGCCGATCACCTTGATGACGCCACGCTCGGCGAGGCTGATCAGGCTGCCGGAGATGGCGGTGATGCCGAAATCGACATCGCCCGAGGCGATCGCCACGGCCATGGGCTGGGCCGCCTGGAAGGAGACGAAGCTGACGTCGAGATCGGCTTCGGCGAAGTAGCCCTTGCCGGCAGCGATGATGCTCGGCGCATGCGACGTCAGCGAAAGCAGGCCGACCCGCACCGGATCGGCGGCGGCCGCGGGCGAGGGGCTGCCGGCGAGGCCGGCCATGGCGAGCGTGGCGAGGGCGAGTGCCGTGCGGCGGGTCGTGGGTGTCATGCTGTCCTCCCTTGATCGCCCCTTATTGTGGCAAGGGCCGGGTCCGGGCAAGCCGTGGCGAAGCGCGCCGGCGCGTGCCATAGTGCGAGGTCCGGTCGACGGGCGCCGGATCGGCAGGCCGGAACCGCGCCCGCCGGCCATCGGTTGAGCTGGCTCACTGGAATGGAGGCACCTCACTGGGATGGAGGCACTGTGACCGACCCTCGAGAGCTGGAGCCGGCGACGGAGAACGGCGCGGAGCGGCCGGTCGTCCGGCTGTCGACCCAGTCGGTGCCACGCTGGGCGGTGATCGGCATCTTTCTCCTGCTGATGACGGCCGGCATCGCCTATGCGCGGGACTTCCTGATGCCGGTGGCACTCGCCTTCCTGCTGGCGCTGGTGTTCAGCCCGGTCAGGCGGTTCCTCGAGCGGCGGCGCATCCCTGCCGAACTATCCGCCGTGGTGATCGTCGGCTCGCTCCTGGCACTGCTCGCCTCCGGGGTGCTGTTGCTCGCCGCCCCGGTGCAGGGCTGGATCGCGGATGCGCCGGAAATTGCGCGGGAGCTCGAATGGAAGACCCGCAGCATCTTCGGCGGGGCGCAGGCGGTGCTCGAGGCCAGCGAGACGGTCGAGCAGGTGACCACCGGCAACACCGATCCTCGCGTGCAGGAGGTGGTGGTCAAGGAGCCCGGCATGTTCGCCAACCTTGCCTGGGTGGCGCCGGCCTACCTGGCGCAGACCGTGTTCACGCTGGTGCTGCTGCTCTTCCTCCTGGCGTCGGGCGACATGTTCTACGAGAAGATCGTCCACGTCCTGCCGACCTTCCGGGACAAGCGCCAGGCGATGCGCATCGCCCATGACATCGAGCGCAAGCTCTCCCACTACCTCTTCACCATCACCGTGATCAACGCCGGGCTCGGCGTCGCCATCGGCACGGCCATGGCCCTGCTCGGCATGCCGAACCCGCTGCTCTTCGGCGTGATCGCCTTCGCCTTCAACTTCGTGCCCTATATCGGGGCTCTCGCCGGCATCGGCATCGCGCTCCTGGCCGGCCTGCTCACCTTCAACGAGCCCGGCACCGCCCTCCTGCCAGGCCTCGCCTATCTCATGCTGACCACCATCGAGGGCCAGTTCGTCACGCCCTATTTCGTCGGCCGCCGCCTCGAGATGAACACCGTCGTGATCTTCCTCTCGATCACCTTCTGGGCCTGGCTCTGGTCGGCCATGGGCATGCTGCTCGCCGTGCCCCTCCTGGTCACCATCCGCGCCTTCTGCGAGCACATCCCGCAGCTCGTCCCGGTCGGCAAGTTCCTGGCAGCCCGGGGCAGCGAGACCGAGGAGGTGGAAGCGGAGCGGGCGGAAGCCTGAGGATGAGGCCACCTTGAGTGTCGCCATCACGCTCTTCCTCGCCGTCTCGATCCTCATGCCGCTCGCCTACGGCATTCGTCTCCTCCGCGTCGCTGCCGGATCACGGCTCGCCTGGCTGATCGTCGCCGCCGATTCGACGGTCTTCATCGCGCTGATCTTCCTGGTCGGGCGCTGGGACATTGCCGGCCACCACACGCGCCTCGGGTTGCTCGCCCTCTTCGCGGCAGCACTGCTCTGGTCGCTGCGGGCCCACTGGTCGAAGCCCTGGCGACCTGTCGAAGGGGAGTTGCGCGGTCACCGGAGCACCCTCCTGACCCTGGCTTTGTTCTCGGCCGCCCTCCTCCACGTCCTCCACGGCATGCTGCCACCAGCCTCGTCGCGCGAGCTGGCGCTTCCCCTCGAGGGCGGACGGTTCGTCGCAGTACAGGCCGGCAGTGTCGCGCTGCTCAACCACCATGCCGGCCACCCGGAGCAACGCTTCGCCGTCGACATCACAGCACTCAACGCGGGAGGCTGGCGTGCACGCGGGATCCTGCCGGCCACGCTGGACGACTACGCCATATTCGGTGCCGCCGTGGTCAGCCCCTGCGCCGGCGAGGTGCTGGCCACACGCGCAGACCTCCCCGATCTCGTGCCGCCGGAGCGGGACCCGGAGAACGCCGCCGGCAACCACGTCGTGCTCGACTGCGGCGAGGTACGGGTCGAGCTCGCGCACTTTATGCAGGGCGGCATCGCTGTCGCGCCCGGGGACACGGTGGCCATCGGCGATGCGCTCGGCCGGGTCGGCAACTCGGGGAACACGACCGAGCCGCATCTGCACGTCCACGCGTTCGATCCGGCCACCGGCATGGGCGTGCCGATGACCTTCGATGGCAGGTTCCCTGTGCGCAACAGCGTCTTCGAGCGGTGAGCCCTTCAGCCCTCGACGCTCAGTTCAGGTCCCGGGCCATCCGGAAGCCATTGAAGTAGCTGCGGGAGTCCGCCACGTGGCGGTAGCGGAAGGCGGCGCGGACCTTGAAGGGATCGCTGAGCCCGGAGCCGCCGCGCAGCACGCGCTGGTCGCAATCGCCGCTCGTCCAGGCGCTGCCGTCCGTAGGGGCACCCTCATAGCCGCTGGCGTTCCAGCAGTCCTCCACCCATTCCTGCACGTTGCCGTGCACGTCGTGCAGGCCGAAGTCGTTGGCCGGGAAGGAGCCCACGGGCACCGTCTGCTGGCGGAACTCACCCGGCTCGCCCGAGCCGTAGGCACGTGAGCCGTCGTAATTGGCGAGCTCGGTCGAGATGGTGGCGCCGAAATGGAAGGGCGTCGTGGTCCCGGCGCGCGCGGCATACTCCCATTCGGCCTCCGACGGCAGGCGATAGGCCTCGCCGGTCTCGGCCGAAAGCCATGCCGCATAGGCCTGCGCATCCGCCCAGGAGACCCTGACGACCGGCCGCTCGCCACGGCCCCAGCCCTCGTCGTCGGCCGGGTAGCCGTTGCAGCCGCCGCCGTCGACGCAGGCATCCCACTCGTCGAAGGTCACCTCGGTGACCCCGATCGCAAAGGGCCGCCGGATCGATACCTTGTGCCGGGGCCCCTCATCGGCCCAGCGATCCGGCTCGCTCTCGGGCGAGCCCATCAGGAAGGTGCCGGCCGGTACCACCACCATCTCGGGGCACCAGCCCTTGCCGTCGCAATCATCGAAGACGTCGCCCGCCGTCTGCGCCTGAAGCGCCGGGCTGGCCACAAGGGGAAGAGACAGGGCAAAGAACAGAGGAGCGAACCGCATGTCGACTGACCTCCCTTCGCACGTTCACCTGCTGGCTTCGGTTGTGATCGCCTCCGGTCTGGAATCACTGCCAGCGTAGCATAGGGCCGGCGATTCACGCAAATGCTGCGCCCGATAGAGCAAGTATTATATTCATCATTGCATATATCTAGCGTATCCAGGTCGCGTCGTAACGTCCTGATGCTTCAATCGCGACAAGGATGGTGGGTGAGCCTCTCAGGCGCAGAGGCGCTCGTCCCACCAGACGGGGATCTCGAGAGCCGGGGTGATGCCGCGGGCCTCGGGGTGATTCGCTATGCCACGCATGGGCCGCCGCATCGACCACGCGCCCGACCGCAAAGAGGCGTTCACTGTGCTCGCGCGGCAGTGGCTTGCGGTTCTTCACGTACCGCCGCAGGTTGGCTTCCGGTAAGATCGGACCAACTACGCGCCGACGGCCGAGCAGCTCGATCAGCG
>CAZGUW010000086.1:0-16486 GCA_964528705.1 uncultured Geminicoccaceae bacterium | reverse complement strand
GACGCCCAGCCGCTCGGCGAGCCCCGCGACCGCCTCGGCGTCCATCGGGTCGACATCGTGGCCAGGCTTGAGGCCGAACCACCGCGACCAGGGAGGCGTCAGCTCGGCGAGGAGGCTGGCTGCCAGCTGCTCGACAGCGTCGGGTGCAGTACCGTCGAAGAGCCGCTCGGCATGGTTGGTGCCGGCCAGGAAGGACTGCGCCAGACCATGCCCCCGCATCGGCAGGGCGTAGGCGTAGCAGTCGCGCCACAAGGTCTCCCAAGGAAGACGACGTTCCCGGGCAGTCGCGAGTCCCGCGAGTAGCGCAGGAATTGACGATCGGGTCATTGAGAACTCCGAGCTCTTGGGATGACGATATAGGTATATAATCCTTGACCTGCCGTGTCAAGCGACGTTCGGCGCGGAAACGAGGTGTCGAAACAACTGGTTGGGGGTGACAACGTCGGCTCGCGCGCAGCGCACGAATCGCTTGCAGAGTTCGACGCATGTGAACGGCCGCAACCATGGCAACGGCTGCTCCATCGCCGTCAGCCGACACGCGACTGCACTGCCGCCGACAGCTGCCAGACAGACGAGTAGCCGCCGCGTTCGGACGGCGCTCGCGATATGCAGATCCATGCCGCGGCTCAGAGAATCGCAGGCGATCCAGGCACCACCGACAGCCCTGTAGGCGAAGCAGTGGCGGAAACCCCGCTTCAGCCAGGCAAGTCGCCAGGAACTCGAACACTGGAATCCGATGACAACCATGACAATCCCTGACCATACCTTCTAAGAGGAATATATACTTAGTGACGCAAGATGTCTAGTAAGACATTCTTACCGCCATATCTGAACGCGGAGGGAGGGGCCGTATGTTGACCCATGAGCAGATCTGGCGGGGCGTCGATCGGCTTGCTCTGCACAATGCGTTGACCCCTTCCGGCCTCGCCAAGCGAGCCGGGCTGGACCCGACGACCTTCAACAAGAGCAAGCGAATCACCCACGAGGGCAAACAACGGTGGCCGAGCACCGAGAGCATATCCAAGATTCTTGAAGCGACGCAGACGTCGTTCGTGGATTTCGTGGGACTCATTGATCAGGACCCCGCCGTCACCACTGGCCCAGGCGACATGCGCCTGAAGTCGATCCGTCTGTCCGCGCTATCTGAAAAGAGCTTCGATTCGGCAGGCTTTCCCAGTTCTGATGAGTGGGAGGATATCGAATTTCCGCAGATCGAAGACTCGCACTCTTATGCGATAGAAATTGATAAGAGCAGCAAGAACTCCTTTCTTCGCTCGGGTGATCTGGTGATTGTGGCGCCGTCAAGCAGCGTCAGGCGTCACGATCGTGTGCTGGCCTTCACGAGTGAGGGCATCATACATGTTGGGGTCCTCAAGAGGAAAACCGCATCCCATATTACCATCCAGCCTTTTGACAACTCGAATAATGAATACACAATATCGGCCGGGACTGTATCGTGGGTCGCGCGAATAGTATGGATCGGTGGGTAGTTCGACTGTCTACGAAACGGCTTTTCTGATTGGTGCTCACGCCTCCTATGACTTTTCTGCTCTGATCTGACGCCTGCCCTTGCGTTGCATGGTTGAGGGCTGCCATGGCCGGGGTGGCGATCGCGAGTTGGTGCACGGTTCGACCGCCGCGACACACGAGGCCGTTAACCCACGGCCCTGCGCAATATGAATGCGGGTGCGGGAAAACCGGCGCGTGCCCACAACACCGGCTTGTGCGGACATTCGTCCTGCGGCAGTTTTCGCGCACACAGTTCGCCTTGAAAGGGAGGCTCGGCATGTCGGCATTGGACCAGTTCGCCTGCAACTCGGCGAGTGCGTTGGCGGCGCAGATCCGTGCCCGCAAAGTCTCACCGGTCGAGGTGATGGATGCGACCATCGCCCGGATCGAGGCACGCAACCCGAGCCTCAATGCCTTCGTCTTCACCGACTTCGACGGCGCGCGTGCAGCGGCCCGCAAGGCCGAGCAGGCGATCATGTCCGGTGGTGCGATCGGTCGCCTGCATGGCGTTCCGACCGCCATCAAGGACCTCTTCGACTTCAAGCCCGGCTGGCCGGCCACGCTCGGCGGCGTGCGCGCGATGAAGGACTGGCGGCCGGACATGACATGCCCCTTCACCGAGCGGATGGAGGCGGCAGGCGCCATCGTCGTCGGCAAGTGCAACAGCCCGACGATGGGTTTCCGCGGCGTCTGTGACAACTACCTGTTCGGTCCGACTGGCAATCCCTTCGACACCACCCGCAATCCGGGCGGCTCGTCGGGCGGCAACGCCGCAGCCGTCGCGGACGGCCTGGTGCCCATTGCCGAGGGCACGGACGGCGGCGGCTCGATCCGCATCCCGGCCTCGTGGTCGGGCATCTTCGGCTTCAAGGCTGCTTTCGGCCGGGTGCCACTCAACTCACGCCCGGACGCCTTCACACCCTCCAACTGCTTCGTCCACGAGGGGCCGCTGGCGCGCAACGTCGAGGATGCAGCACTCGTGATGTCGGTTATCGGTGGCTATGACAGCCGCGATCCATTGAGCCTGCCCGACGATGTGGACTATCTGGGTGCCACGCGGCGGTCGATCGAGGGCATGCGCATCGCCTGGACGCCTGACTACGGCGTCTTTCCCGTGGAGCCGGCGATCGTCGAAACCTGCCGCGAGGCGCTCAAGGCGTTCGAGGCAGCCGGGGCCATCGTCGAAGAGGTCGATTTCGGCATCAGGCGCCATCACCTCGAGCTTGCCGAACTTTGGTGCAAGCTGATCCTGCCCCTCAACATCGTTTCCTTCGAGACCTTCAAGGCGCACGGCATCGACCTCTTGGCCGATCACCGCGACGATTTCCCGCCCCAGTTCCTCGAGTGGATTGACCGCGCCTACGGCATGTCGCTGCTCGACCACCTGAACAACATGCAGGTGCGAACCGAGATCAACGATGCGGTCCAGGCGGTGCTCAATAACCATGACCTCATCGTCTCGCCGACGCTGGCAGCCCTGCCGGTTAAGAACGGCACGGACGGCAACACGCTGGGTCCGGCCGAGATCAACGGCGAGAAGGTCGAGCGGCTGATCGGCTGGTGCATGACCTATTTCTTCAATTTCACCGGCAACCCGGCCGCCTCGATCCCGGCGGGCCTCACACCCGGCAACCTGCCGGTAGGCCTGCAGATCGTCGGCCGGCGCTATGCGGACGCCGACGTGTTTGCCGCGAGCGCCATGTTCGAGCGGATCAGGCCCTGGGCCGACAGCTACCGGATCCCGGAGGCGCGGCCGCTCTCCTGAGGCCTGGGTCCCGACCCCGCCCCGTTCAACGGAACGGGGCGGGGTCGAGGAATCGCCTCAGCACGTTGCCAGTGATCTTCGAGACGTTGTTGTCGTAGCCGTTCCACGAAAGGCTGCCGCACCAGGCGATCGAACCGGTGGCGAAGACCGCGCCCCCGGCTTCCGTGTCGTAGAACGTCATGTCGGCACGCACGTTCGGGTGCTCGGAGCCCTTGAGGTTGGGCGGGACGACGCCGAATTCCTCGTTGACCAGCATGATGATGTCGCTGTGTGCCTCCGAACTCGCGAGGACCAGCGTGTGCGGCGGCGTGCCGAGGTCGTGCCGGATGGCGTCCAATTCGAGCCCTGCCGCACCGCCGCCGATCAGGCCGAAATCGCCTATGATCTCATCCTCGACGCCATCGAAGACGAAGGCAGCGCGCGGATCGTGGCTGTCGGGCTGCCTACGATAGTAGGAGCAGATGTCGAATCCCTGGGCCATGAAGCCGATGCCGAGCAGGGCCTGCGGCGGGCGTCCCTGGCGGCGCCAGAGCCCGCCATACTCGCCGGTGAAGCTGTGGTGGTACTCCCCCGGATCGGCCTCCCAAGTGCGAATGCCATCCTCGGCCCGGCGTACCTCGATAACGCCATCGAGTTCGTCGTGGAAGCCGATCCGCCAGTACCAGCCATTGGCGGCAACATACATCAGCCGGCCGCCCCGATCGATCCAGGCGCGCATCGCGTCCCACATCCGGGTCGAGTGATACTCGGGGTGCGTGCCGGTGATCACCACCTGATAGGGTTCGAGAAGGTCGAGGCCCTCTGCATGAAGGTCCTCGTCGGTGATGACGTCGAACTCCACCTCCATGTGGCTCTCGAGCCAGTCGGTGATGTGCAAATCGGCGTTGAACTGCCAAAGGCCCGATCCCGTAGCGCCGAGCCAAGAGCTGTATTTCGGCCGCATGTTGAGGATCGGGCGGTGCCGGGACGAGTAGCAAACGCCACTGCCATCGGCGTGGCGGTCGTAAAGCGAGAGACCCAGCTCGGGGTGGTCATGCAGGAAGATGTCGGCCGGCTGGTAGGTGACGAGCCGGCCGATCACCATCTCGGCCGATTCACCCTTGATGTGATTCTGGTCGTTGGCATAGGCCATGTAGGCAGCGGTCGGTGCCAGGAAAGCCAGCTTCGGCCGGTTGTGGTCGCCCCGCCTTGGACGGACGAAGAACGGGATCAGGTCCTCCTGCGTGCCGTCCTCCGCGTCGCCGCACCAGACATGCGCCGCATAGACGCCCGAGCGAAGGTCGTCCGGCACCGTGTAGGCGAAGTCGGTCGACCAGCCGGCGTCGTAAAGGTCGTCGGCGTGGAAATGGATGGCTCCATAGTGCTCGGGCTTCCGCCACCAGCACATCTCCTCGCCGCTCCAGCACCAGCCCTTCATCGCCCGCGCCGGCATCTGCTCGAGCTGGCCTATCAGCTTGTGCGGGCCGAAATCATGAATACGCGTCGTGCGCGTTCCCTCCGCGAAATCGAAGGCAGCCACGAGGTCGGGCAGGAGATCGGCCGCCAGCGGCCGAACCAGGAGCGCCTCGAGGCGCTCCGGCGGCAGGGCTCGGGCGAGCAGTCGCGGACTGTCGATCTTGCCGTTGATATGGTTCCGGCGCGGGTCGCCTTCTGCCGCGATCAGCAGCTCCGCATCCGCAAGCTCGGGTCCCCTCGCCGTGGCACCGACAATGGCGGCGTCCGGCGCCCCCGGATAGGCGTGCAACGGACGCTGGACCAGGGTCGCCCTGCCGCTGGCGGCATCGAAGGTGAGGGCTGCCAGATACCAGTGGCGTTCGAGAAGCGGCGCGTCGCTCTCGAGCGTGGTCGATCCGACCCGGCCGATCAGACCGCCATTCTCGCCGATGCCCAGAACGAGACTCTCGCCGAGCGCCAGGATCGCTTGACGACCCTTGGCCGGCGTGGTCGGCCAGACCATCGCCAGCAGCGTGAAGCTCTCGAGCGCAGCGAAAGCAGGATGATGCGGGACCACGCCCGACGATCCTGCTCGTATCGGCTGTTTCCTGCCCTGGTACTCACGCTCGATCGGCGACGGCACGACGACATGCTTGTAGCCCGGCCCATCGGGATTGGCGTCGCCATGGATGAGCCGCACGATCTCGGCGCAAAAGCGCTGCCCCTCGAAGGCGCTGACCTTGAATTCAATCACCTCGCCCGGCGCGACGCTGAACCTGTCCGCATATCCCAGCAGCTCCAGCATCAGTTCAGCTCCTCACCGGTGAGCGCCTTCCAGCGCAGCTTGAAGACCGCCCACTCCGCCTCCTCGCGGCTGGTGAAGACGTGGTCGTGCAGGATCTCGATTGGCCGCCGGCGATCGCCATGGATCGCGAGCTTCCACTCACGGAAGGGCTTGGTGCAGACCAGCACGTACTTGCCGTCGAGCGGGACGCAGCGCATGCGATTGAGGATACGCAGCAGGCCGGGGCTGTGGCGGCCGTAAGGGTTCTGCCGGAACTCGTCGACGAGCATCCGGTCCTCGGGCTGGATCTGGTAGCGCATGAGTTCAGTCGTTCCGATTGGCGAGACTAGAGCGAGATCGCCCGCTCCTCGTCGATGCTCTGCTGGGCGGCGAGGACGATGCGCAGGGAGTTCACCGCATCGGCCATGCTGTCGGTGAGGTCGACGTCATTGAGGATGGCGTCCAGGAACATCTGCTGCTCACGCTCGCAAAGCTCCTGGTGATCGGGCTCGTCCTCGGTCGAGACCCATTCGTCGGGCCTCGTGAAATTGTTCTCCGCATCGATCTGGCTGTGGTGGAGCTTGATCGCGTTGGTCTTGGTGTGCTGGTCGATGTCGGCCGAATCGGAGACCTTGTGGGACTTGGCCTCGTTCTGACCGTCCTGCGGCTTGTAGGCGATCGAGGCAGCGCCGTTCGGCCCCCAGACGTCCTTAACGAAATAGGCGACCTCCGACATCATCGGGCCCCAGCCGGCCTCATACCAACCGACCGAGCCGTCATCGAAGGTGACGTGCAGATGGCCGTAGTTCTGCACCTTCGTCTCGGCGCTGAGCTTCGCCCCGATGCCGTGGACACGCACAGGCTTCGCCCGCGTCATCTGGCACATCACGTCGACATAGTGGACCCCGCAGTCGACGATCGGCGTGAGGCTCTCCATGAGCGCCTTGTGCCAGTTCCAGGCCGGCCCCGAGGATTGCTGGTTGAGATTCATGCGCATGACGAGCGGCTTGCCGAGCCCTTGCGCCAGCTCGACGAACTTGGCCCAGGCCGGGTGAACACGGAGGATGTAGCCAAGGACCAGTTTCCTGTCCTTCTCTTTCGCCTTGGCCACCACGCGCTCGGCGTCGGCATTGTTGGTCGCGATGGGCTTTTCCATGAAGACGTGGCAGCCGGCGTCCATGGCCTGGATGGCGTAGTCCGCATGTGTGTCGGGATAGGTGTTGATCGAGACCGCCTGCGGCTTGGCTTCGCTGAGCGCCACCGCGAAATCGTTGAACCGCGGGTAGGCCGCGAGCTCCTCCGGCAGCTTCGTATCCGGCCCCATCGAGCGGCTGACGAGACCTACCAGCTCGAACCCCGAGTTGCGATGATAGGCCTTGGCGTGGCTGGCACCCATATTGCCGACCCCGACCACGAGCACCCGAACCGGCTCTGCCATGACGTCCCCCCTCCGTTGCTGGCCGCCATGTTAAGCACCGGCCGGCGCGCGGCAAGGCCTGGGTCGGCTTGTGCGAAGCCATGAGGCAGGCGACGCTATGCTGCCACAGCGCGTCAAGTGCCGAGCCGACCACCTTGACGGATGACGCGCGCTCGGTGACCTTGACGCGAGGGAGCATAGGAGCCTGCGCCTTGAGCCAGAACGGGCAGCCCAAGCTGGCGGTCGCCAACGCGTCGAAGTACTACGATACGGGCACGGGCAAGGTGCATGCGCTCGACGACTTCTCGATGGAGGTGCAGGAGGGCGAGCTCGCCTGCCTGCTCGGCCCCTCCGGCTGTGGCAAGTCCACGCTGCTCTGGGCAATGGCGGGGCTGCACGGCCTCTCGGATGGCGAGATCCTTCTCGACGGGCGACCGGTGACCCGGCCGAACCCGCAGATCGCCATGGTCTTCCAGGAGGCGAACCTCCTGCCCTGGCGCAATCTCATCAAGAATATCGAGCTGCCCTTCGAGATCCGTGGTCAGCGCCCTGACGAGGCGCGCATTGATGGCCTGCTGGCGGAAGTCGGGCTCGCCGGATTCGAGAGCAAGATGCCGCGCGAGCTCTCAGGCGGCATGCAGCAACGGGCGTCCATCGTCAGGGCACTCTCGGTCGATCCGTCACTGCTGCTAATGGACGAGCCGTTCGGTGCTCTCGATGCCTTCACCCGCGACGAGATGAACCTGCTGATCCAGCAGATCTGGATGGAGACGAGGAAGACCATCGTCTTCATCACCCACAACATCGCCGAGGCCGTCTTCCTGGCCGACCGGGTTTTCGTGATGAGTGCGAGGCCGGGCCGCCTCGCCCGCATCTTCGAGATCGACCTGCCGCGGCCACGAGGCCTCGATGTGCTGATGGCGCCGCACTTCATCGATCTCGTCGGCGAGATCAAGGGCTCGATCGATCACAAGCCGCAAGTCCAGGCGGCCTAGGAGCACGACAACGTCATGGCGAGCGTCGATCGCGAGCTTCGGGACAAGATCCCGACCTTCGAGAAGGCCGCCGCCCAGGGGGCCGAGGTCGGCAACTGGTCGAGCGCCGCATCGACGCTGTCGGTCCTCAAGGGTGGCCGGGACGCGACCCTCATCATCGTCACCGCGATCATCGTTTTCGGCGGCGCCGAGCTCCTGCTGCGGCTGCTGGAAGTGCCGACCTACATCGCGCCCACCCCGTCGCAGGTGGTTTGGGCGCTGATCGCTGACTTCCCGCATATCGGGCCGCATATCGGCTACACCCTGATCGAGCTCGTCACCGGCTTCGCCATCGGCGCGTCGATCGGCTTCGTGCTGGCGGCGGTGATCACCCAGTTCCCGCTGGTCGAGAAGATCGTGGCCCCCTACATCCTGCTGCTCGTGACGACACCGATGCTGGCGCTTGTGCCGCTTCTCATCCTCAAGTTCGGGTTCGGCTTCACGCCGCGCATCATCGCCGTGGCGCTGGCATCAGGCCCGATGGTGATGATCAATGCGGCGACCGGCTTTCGCCGCACCGACCTGGCGAAGATCGCCCTGGCGCGCAGCTTCGGTGCCTCGACGCTGCAGATCTTCCTGAAGATCCGCATTCCGATGGCGATGCCGATGGTCATTGTCGGGCTGATGATCGGCTCGATCTTCGGCCTCCTGACGGCCGTGGGTGCGGAAATGGTCGGCGGCTCGTTCGGGCTCGGCAACCGCCTCACCTACTACTCGTCGCTGATCCAGATGCCGCAGTTCTTCGCGTGCATCCTCGTGCTCGCGATCATCGGCATCTCGATCTATGTTTTCTTCTTCTGGGTCGGCAAGAAATGGGCGAGCTGGGAAAGCTGATCGCCCGAACAAAGGGAGAGACAGGGATGTTCAGGCTTCCGAGGCGGCGGTTTCTTGCAGCGACGGGCGGCACCGTCGCGGCGGTCGGGCTGGGTTCAGCAGGCCTCGCCCCGCGCCGGGCGCACGCGGTCGAGGGCACCGTACGCTGGGTGAGCCCGCGCGGCACGATCGAGGTGCTCGACGACTATCCCTACTGGGTTGCCAGGAAGTACGGCTGGTTCGGCGATATCGAGACCACGCTGGAGCCCGGGCCGATGGAGGCGACCGCCACCATCAAGCTGGTGGATCAGGAACAGTCCGACATGGGCTTCCCCTCGCCCGGCGTCTTCTCGCTCGGGCTCGAGCAGGGCATGCCGATCACCTCGGTCTGGCAGATGGGCGCCTTCGATGTCTTCAGCTTCGCGTTCCGTCCGGGCGAGAAGCCGGCAGATCCCAAGGAGCTGGCCGGCAAGACCATTCTCCTCGGCTCGATCGGCTGGAAATCGATCGTCGATCCGGAGCTCGCCCAGCTCGGCATTGATCCGGCGAGCGTCGAATATGCTGAAGCCGGCAATCTCTGGGGCCAGGCGCTGCTGCAGGGCCAGGGCGACGTGGCCCTTTCATGGGAGGGCCTGCGGGCGCAGTGGACCGGCCAGGGTCTCGAGTTCGACTATCTCCTGCCCTACGATTTCTCACGCCTGCCGGCCAACACCTTCGTCGTCCGCCGCTCGGACGTCGAGGACGCGGCCAAGGCCGAGCTGTACGAGGCCTATTTGCGCGCCTGGGCCATGGGCCTGGAGTTCGGTTACCTGAACCCGCGGGCAACGACCCAGATCGTCATGGAGCAGTTCCCGGGCCTCGCCTCGACCCTCGCCCCCGACATCGCCACCGAGTCGATGATGCAGCTTGCCAAGGTCTTCCGCGGTCCCTGGGACAGCCGCGAAGGGTGGGGCTGGCACGACATGGAGCAGTGGCAGTTCTTCTTCGATCTCCTGCAAGAGATCGGGCAGATCACGAAGCCGATCGTCGCGACCGATGTCTGCAGCAATGCGTGGGTGCCCGCCGCCAACGAGTTCGACCACGCCACCGTCCAAGCGGCCGCCGACGAATTCGAGCTGAGCGACGACTACGCCGCCGTCGACGTGTCGGTGATCGAATCTCGGCTCTAGGACTTCGGCAGCTTCATGGCGGACGCCCGACCCATCTTGGGCTCGGTGTCCGCCACTTCGACGCCGTCGGTGAGAGCCGTCGCCCGCGCGAGGTCCACCAGATTCTGCAAGTGGCCCGCACTCGGGCTGTAGCAGACATTGATCACCAGGGCGTCCGTGTCGCCGATCGTGAGCGAGGCGTGCGCCATGGTGCTGTCGATATAGATCGCATCGCCCTCGTTCAGGCGTGCCGGAGCGTAGTGCTCCGTATGCACCTCGATGGGACCGCGCAGCACATAGATGAATTCCTCTCCTGAGTGACGGCTGAGCTGGTTGAACTTGACCAGGGAGCGGGCGCGGATGGTGATCAGGATGGGCACCATCGCCTTTTGCGACAGGTCCGTGCAGAGGTAGCGGTAGTCGTAGTTCGGCGTCTCGACCAGCATCTCCTCGCCCGGCCGGGTGATGCTGCGCCGGGCCGTCACCTGGCTGTTGCCGGTGGCGGCTGCGGGTGGTGATACCTCGAAGAAGGCACTGATATCGACTTCGAGGCCCTCGCTGAGCTGCACGAGCTTGTCGTAGGTCAGCGACATCTGGCCGTTCTCGACCTTCGACAAGGTCGAGACACTCACGCCGGTGCGTAGCGCCACCTCGGCGAGGCTGATGCCGAGCCCGTTGCGGATCGCCCGCAGCGCGCGACCGAGCCGGGCCCGCGCCGACCGCGGCCGTTCCGCTGGCTCAGTCGGTGCGGCCACGCGCCTCGATCGCCCAAATGTCGACGAGATCATCGCCGCGCACACAGTGGAAGTGATCGTAGAGATTCAGGGTCGGATCGCAATGCGGCACCATCCACATGGTCAGCTCGCCGAGCTCCACCGGCCTTCCGGCCCCGATGAGGTCGAGACGGCCGAACTGGTCACCGGACCGGCCATAGGTGGAGCCGGGCGTCGGCCCCTGCCACAGGACCGGCATTGGCCCGTCCATCGAGAAGCTCTTCGAGCCAGCGTCGATCGTGGCGAACTCCCGATGCTGCCGACTGATCACGCGGCTCGCGACGTAGAGGGACGGCAGGACGGGCCGGTCTCCCTCCTTGCCGATCTCGATGGAATTGTAGATCACGTCCGAGAAGATGTAGGAGCCGACCTGCAGATCGGTGAACAGGCCGAACTCGTGGTCGAAGTCGTGCGTGCCGGTGCCGCTTCCCGTGACGATCGGGCAAGGATGGCCTTGCTCGACAAGGGCGTCGCGCACGGCGGCGAGGGCTTCCAGCGCCTTGCCCGACGCCGCCCGGCGATCGGCATATCCCGGGATCGCCTGGGTCTGGCCCGCATAGCCCTGCACGCCGACGAGCTCGAGCGCATCCGCTTCGCGGATCGCCCTGGCAAGCGCCAGCGCCGCTTCGGGGCTGGTGACACCCAGGCGATGCGTGCCGACATCGACATCGATCAGGAGCTTCAGTCGCCGGCCGGCCTCGGCCGTGGCGGCCGCCAGCTCGGCCACGTTGGCAGCATCGTCGACCACGACGGTGAGATCGGCGAGCCGGGCGTTCAGGGCCATCAGACGCTCGACCTTCGCCTTGCTTGTGACCGGCGCCGTGATCAGGAACCCGTCGAGCCCGGCCTCCGCCAGCGCTTCGGCCTCGCCGAGCTTGGCGCAGCAAAGGCCAATGGCGCCGGCCGCGAACTGGGCCCGGCCGACGGCCGCCGACTTGTGGGTCTTGGCGTGAGGCCGCAGGGCGATCCCGCGTTCCTTCGCCCGATCGTGCACGGTACGCAGGTTCCGCTCGAAGACGTCGAGGTCAAGCACGAGAGCCGGGGTGTCGAGCAGGAGCCGCGAGCCGGGCTGCCCGACGAGCGCCGTATTGGAGCTTTGCCTGGTGGTGCTCATGCCGACGTCTCCTCGCTCGGCCACCAGGATCCGCCGGTGACGAGCCCGCTGCAGAAGAGATTCTCGCTGGCGGTGATCGTCTCGCCGAGGCTGTCCGTGTGGACATAGCGGCCGGGACGCCGCTCGAGGACGGTGGCATCGCCGATGGCACCCGGGGCGAGACTGCCGAGATCGCTGCGGCCAATGGCGGCCGCCGGGTGCGCCGTGGCGGTGCGGATGACGTCGTCGAGGCGCATGCCGAGCGCCAGGAACTTGGATAGCGTCTGCAGGAGATCGTAGGCCGGTCCGTGGATGCAGAGCGAATGCACGTCGCTGGAAATGACGTCGGGTAGGAAGCCCTGCTCCAGCATGGCGGTCGCGGTCTCGAAGGCGAGCGAGCCCATGCCGTGGCCGATGTCGAAGACGACGCCCCGCTTGCGGGCACTGTGCATGTCGGCGCGGATCTGGCGATGCCCGTCGATCGGCGCGTTCGGGAACGGCTTGAAGCAGTGGGTGAGGATGTCGCCCTTGCGCAGGTGCTCGATGATCTCGTGACGGCCCGGCGGCGGGTAATCGAGATGGGTCATCAGCGGCATGTGCAGCTTGTCGGCAGCATCCAGTGCCGCGTTGAACGGCCCGGCGCTGTTGCTGCCGCTGGTTACCAGCCCGACCCGGACCTTGACGCCGACCAGATGATCCAGGTGCTCGCGGGCGACGGCCACCAGCTCGCGCGGGTTGCAGAGGCGGATATCGAGGTTCTCGCCGACCATGACGTTCTTCGAGAAGGCGAAGATGCCGGCGAACGAGATGTTCATGTAAGCGAGGATGCGGACCCTCGAACGCTCGATGACGTGGTGGCGAAAGCCCGGGAAATTGCCGGGCCCGGCGCTACCGGCATCAACGAAGGTCGTGGTGCCGCTGCGCCGGGCGAGCTTGTCGGCGTCCACGCCGAGCGAGGTGCCGCCCCAGTAGACATGGGTGTGCAGGTCGATCAGGCCGGGCGTGACGAGGCGGTCGGTGACGTCGACGACCTTTTGGGCGCGTTCGGCCGGGATATCGTCATCGAGGGCGGCGATCCGCCCCTTGGCGAAGGCGACGTCGGCACGCCGGTCGACATTCTGGCCCGGATCGAGGACGTTGCCACCTTTGAGGATCAGATCGAACAAGGACGAGGCTCCAGCGGGCGCCCGCTCACCGCGTGAGCCGCGCACATTTTTCTGTTTCCAATAGGCATGACCTGTTTACGATACGAAACAGCTAGAGGAAACAGGTTTCGCAGCGGTCGCACGCATCGCAGCCGCTGTGCCAGCAGGCGTGAAGCGCAAGAAACCGGGGAAGGAAAGCGGCATGCACGACGATTTCCAGACGAGGCAGCGACGGCTGAAGGCCTATCTCACGCGGCGACGCCAGGTGCTCAAGGGCGGTCTCGCCGGAGCCGCGGCGGCGGCGCTGCCCGGCCTGTCCCGCCAGGCGCTGGCCCAGGATGCCCCCCTGAGCTTCGTCGGCTGGCAGTACAACCCGCAGATCGTCGAGGAAAACGTCAACATCTTCCGCGAGCTCTATGACGAAAATGTCAACTACGAGCTCGTGCCCGGCGAATATCACGCAGTCGTCGAGACCAAGCTGATCGGCGGCCAGAAGATCGACATGATGTATGCCGAGGAGGACCGGCTGGTGCGCTGGTGGCGCGCCAACTGGGTGCGCGACATCGAGGATCTGCCGGGCGTGCCGGAGATCAAGGCCGGCATGTACGACATCAACGTCCACAACATGTCCCTGCCGGACGGCAAGCTCGGTGGGCTGCCCTACTACACAGGCTTCAATTCCTTCGTCTGCAACCAGCGGCACCTCGATGCCGCCGGGCTCGAGCCGCCCGCGACATGGCCCGAGCTGCTCGAACAGTGCCGCAAGCTCAAGGCCGACGGCGTCGCCGAGTATCCCTACATGAGCGCCTGGCAGCGGGCCTGGGCCAGCCTGAGCTGGAGCCTCTTCTCGATCTGGTACTCCGAGGGTGCGCCGGTCTTCGACGCCAACTTCGATCCCGTGTTCGACGACAACTTCCGCGGCGTGCTGGAGATGCACCGGACGATGTACGACGAGGGGCTCGTGCCGGCCGACATCTTCACGCTCGATCAGGAAGGCGTGCCGGCCTTCGCCACGGGCAACCACACCTTCATGGTGGTGCACGAGTACGACCAGAAGGTGTTCAACGACCCGGCCCTGTCGCAGTTCGCCGGCGACTGCATCAACGCCGTCATGCCGGGCCAGACGCGCTCCACCTTCATCTGGACGGCGCTCTACCTGATGGGCAAGAACCCCGTCGACCTCGAACGGGCCTGGAACCTCCAGCAGTTCTTCGGCGGCAAGGCGAAGGACGGAAAGTACCATGTCGCCACCCGCTGGGCCCTCGAGTTCGGCCTCGGCACGCCGCACAAGGAGGTGATCGAGTCGCCCGAGGTGCAGGCCGCCTTCGGTGAATGGAAGGACATGGAGGTCGCGGCCATCCAGCAGGAGACGGCGACCACCCGCGACGTCGCCAAGACCATGTGGTTCCCGGAGTGGGACTGGTACATGATGGGCGAGGTCCAGGACTACATCCGGGGTGCGCAGGAGACCGACGAGCTGGTCGACAAGCTGCAGGCCAAGGCGGTCGAGCTGAAGCAGCTCTACCCGTAATACGCTGCGTCCGGCCCCGTCCCCCAGCGGGCGGGGCCGGCGAGACTTCTCGCTGCCCGAAGCCCTCACCTGCGAGCGCCGATGAGTTCCGCGACGATCAGCAAGGCCCCCGGCCAGTCGCGCCCGATGCGACGAAGCAGCGTCGAATCGCTGCGCCTGCCGATCCTCATGACGCTGCCGACGCTGATCATCGTCTTCGTCGTCATCGGCATCCCGCTGATCTACAGCCTGGCGCTCAGCCTGCACCGCATCAACATGCTCACCCAGCAATGGGTGTTCGTCGGCCTGCAGAACTACCTGGAGATCCTGCCCGAGCCGGATTTCCTCTTCGCCATGGCGCGGACCATCTATTTCGCCGTGGTCACGGTCGCCGGCGGGCTGGCGCTCGGCATGGCCATGGCGCTGGTGCTCAACAAGTACTTCTGGGGCCGCGGCATCCTGCGCAGCTTCGTGCTCATCCCCTGGGCCATGTCGCCGGTCGCCGTAGGCATCCTCTGGGGCTGGATGCTCAACGGCAATTACGGGACATTCAACGGCATCCTCACCGACCTCGGCCTGATCGACAAGCCGATCGCCTGGCTCGCCGACGGCTGGGCGGCGCTCAACCTCGTGGCCATCGTCCACATCTGGAACCAGGCGCCGCTGGCCTCGCTGCTCATCCTGGCCGGCCTGCAGTCTATGCCGGAGAATCTGCACCGGGCCGGCCGTATCGACGGCGCCGGGGCCTGGGTGCGTTTCTTCAGGATCACCCTGCCCTGGCTGCGGCCGATGCTGCTGCTGGTGCTGATCCTGACCACCATCAACTCGATCATGGCGTTCGACCTCTTCTGGACCATCACCAAGGGCGGTCCGGGTAGCGCCACCACGGTCTTCTCCTGGATGGGCTACGCCTACGCCTTCCAGTTCTTCCGCTTCGGCGAGGGTGCAGCCATCCTCTATGTGCTGACGATCCTCTGCCTCGGCCTCGCCTGGCTCTATCTCAGGCTCTTCTTCCCGGGTGCCCGCCGCAAGCGGGCGGAGACAGGTGCCGACGATGCCGACGCGGCGCCGCGCGGCCTCGCCCACGAGCTGGTCCAGCGGGTCGATGGCGGGGTGCGGGCGGCACGGGCGCGGCTTGCCGGGCGGGTACACAGCGCCGGCTGGCCGGGTCCACGCCTGCGCCGGCTGCTCGGCGGCCTCGGGCTGGCCCTGGGCATTCTCGCCATCTTCGTCTGGTCGGCGGGGCCTTTCGTCTGGCTCGTCATCATGAGCCTGTCGCCCTCCGTCGACCTCGTGCGCACGCCGCCGACCGTCGTGCCGCAGTCGCTGACACTCGACAATTTCCGCTACGTGCTCTTCCCCGGCGGCGCCGTCGACGGTCAGTCGAGCGTGCAGGCGACGCGGGTGCCGCTGTCGATCTGGAACAGCTTCGTCGTGGCGTCGGCCGTCACCATCATCAATGTCGTGATCGGCTCGCTCGCCGGCTACGCCTATGCGCGGCACGGCCGGGGCAAGTTCATGACCGGCTCGCTCTGGGCGCTCATGATGACCCGGATGACGCCGAGCCTGGCGCTGATCCTGCCCTTCTTCATCATCTTCCGCATGGCCGACCTGATCGACACGCGGACGGCCCTGGTCATCGCCTACTGCAGCCTGATCCTGCCGCTCTCGACCTGGATCATGAAGGGCTATTTCGAGGGCCTGCCGCCCAACCTCGAGCGGGCCGCCCTGGTCGACGGCTGCACGCGCCTTCAGGCCATCGTCAAGATCATCCTGCCCGTGGCGAAGCCGGGCCTGGTGGCGGCCGGCATCTTCTGCTTCCTGGTCAGCTGGAACGAGTTCATCTTCGCCCTGATCCTGACCAGCACGCCGCAATCGCAGACCATCCCGGTGATCATCTCGGGCTTCCTCGTCCAGCTTCGCTTCTACGACTATGGGCCGATGTTCGCGGCCAGCGTGCTGGCGGTGCTGCCGCCCGTGCTGCTGGCGCTCGTCTTCCAGCGGCACCTGGTGAGCGGCATGCTCTCCGGCTCGCTCAAAGGTTAGGAATCTGCCGTGGCC
>CAZGUW010000085.1:8925-16502 GCA_964528705.1 uncultured Geminicoccaceae bacterium | reverse complement strand
ATCCTCATTGCCGGGCTCTGGCAGGGCACCGGCCTCGTCATGTGCCTGATGCTCGCGGGACTGCGCGGCATCGACGAGGACATCTGGAAGGCGGCGCGGGTCGACGGGATTCCCATGTGGAAGACCTACCTCCTCGTGGTCATCCCGATGATGCGGCCGGTCTTCATCACCACGCTCGTGATCATCACGTCCGGGATCGTCAAGCTCTACGACCTCGTTGTGGCGCAGACCGGCGGGGGGCCGGGCATCGCCTCGGAGGTGCCGGCCAAATATGTCTACGAGATGATGTTCCGCTCGCAGAACCTGGGCCAGGGCTTCGCCGCCTCGACCATAATGCTGCTGAGCGTGGCCATCGTCGTGGTGCCCTGGGCCTTCCTCGAGTTCGGCGGGAAGAAGCATGGCTGAAACCGCCATCATCGGCACCGGTCCGAGCGGCGCCCGGCCGCGGCCCCTGCTTTCGCGCCGCAACCTCGTGCTTTACGGCATCCTCGTCCTGCTGGCGCTCTTCTATCTGCTGCCGCTTTACGTGATGGTCGTCACGTCGCTGAAGGACATGGCCGAGATCCGGGTCGGCAATATTTTCGCACCACCGGTCCAGATCACCTTCGAGCCCTGGGTCAACGCCTGGGCCGAGGCCTGCACCGGCCTCAACTGCGACGGGCTCAGCCGGGGTTTCTGGAACTCGGTGCGCATCGCCGTGCCCTCGGTGCTGCTCTCGATCTTCATCGCCTCGGTCAACGGCTACGCGCTCGCCAACTGGCGGTTTCGGGGCTCCGAGGTGTTCTTCGCGATCCTGATCTTCGGCGCCTTCATCCCCTACCAGGTGATGCTCTATCCGGTCGTCATCATCCTTCGCACGATCGGGCTCTACGGCACGCTGACCGGGCTCGTGGTCGTGCATTCGATCTTCGGCATGCCGATCCTGACCCTGCTCTTCCGCAACTACTTCGTCTCGGTGCCCGAGGAGCTCTTCAAGGCTGCGCGCGTCGACGGCGCCGGGTTCTGGGGCATCTACCTCAGGATCATGCTGCCGATGTCGCTGCCGATCTTCGTCGTCGCCATCATCCTGCAAGTCACCGGCATCTGGAACGACTTCCTCTTCGGGGTCGTCTACGCCAAGCCCGAGGTCTACCCGATGACCGTCCAGCTCAACAACATCGTCAACTCCGTGCAGGGCGTGAAGGAGTACAACGTCAACATGGCCGCCACCATCCTCACAGGGCTGGTGCCGCTGGTCATCTACTTCCTCTCCGGCAAGCTCTTCGTCCGCGGCATCGCCGCCGGTGCGGTGAAGGGTTAAGGCGCCATGGCCAGCATCACCGTCAAGGACCTGACCCTCGCCTATGGCTCGGTCAATGTGCTCAACCGGCTGAACCTGGACGTCGACCAGGGCGAGTTCATCGTGCTGCTCGGCCCTTCCGGCTGCGGCAAGTCCACGCTCCTCAACTGCATCGCCGGGCTGATCGACATCACCGACGGCCAGATCTTCATCAAGGACCGGAACGTCACCTGGGAGGAGCCCAAGGACCGCGGCATCGGCATGGTGTTCCAGTCCTACGCACTCTATCCGCAGATGACGGTGCGCGGCAACCTGACGTTCGGGCTCAAGAACGCGCGCGTCCCGCGGGCCGAGATCGACCGGCGGGTGAAGCGGGCAGCCGAGATGCTGCAGATCGAGCCTTTTCTCGACCGCAAGCCCGCGGCACTCTCGGGCGGCCAGCGGCAGCGCGTGGCGATCGGCCGGGCGCTGGTGCGCGAGGCCGACGTCTTCCTCTTCGACGAACCGCTCTCGAACCTCGACGCCAAGCTGCGCGCCGAGCTTCGGGTGGAGCTCAAGCGCCTCCACCACAACCTCGAGAGCAACACCATGGTCTACGTTACCCATGACCAGATCGAAGCGCTCACCCTGGCCGACCGCATCGCGGTCATGCGCGGCGGCATCATCCAGCAGCTCGACGTGCCGCAGACCATCTACAACAAGCCCGCCAACCTCTTCGTCGCCGGGTTCATCGGCTCGCCGGCGATGACCTTCCTCGACGGCCGGGTGGTCGATGCGCCGGGCGGCAAGGCGTTCGAGATGGCCGGAATCAGCGTGGCGCTCGACGGCTATGACGGGGCGGTGCCGGAGGCGTCCGGCCGCCCGGCGATCCTGGGCGTGCGGCCCGAGCACGTCACCGTGGGCCCGGAGGATGCGCCGGGCATCGCCGCCACCATGGACCTCGACGAGCCCATGGGCGCCGACAACCTGCTCTGGCTGACCATGGGCGGCCAGCAGATCAGGGCCAGGGCGACGGCGGACCACGGCCTCCGGCGCGGCCAGAAGGTCAGCCTGCAGCTCGACATTGCCAAGGCCTCGCTCTTCGATCAGGAGAGCGAGCAGCGCCTCTGACTCCCGCCATCCGACCTCCATCGACGGGCCGTGCCCGAAAGGACCAGATGACCAGCATCTCCTATCAGCTCTACTCGTCACGCAAGGACCCCAATCCGGCCGGGGTGCTGCCGGCGCTCGCAGCGCTCGGCTACGAGCGGGTCGAGGGCTATGGCGGGCTCTTCGCGGACAGTGCCGCGGTGGACCGGCTGAAGGCCGACCTCGACACGACCGGGCTCGCCATGCCGACTGCCCATTTCGGCATCGAGATGGTCGAGCAGAAGCCCGACCGGGTCGTCGGGATCGCCCGCACACTCGGCATCGAGACGATCTATTGCCCCTTCCTGCCCAAGGACCAGCGCCCGACGACGGGTGCCGGCTATGTCGACTTCGGCCGGCGGCTGCAGGCCGCCTCGGCACCGCTCCGCGAGGCGGGGCTCGGCTTCGGCTGGCACAACCACGACTTCGAGCTGCAGACGCTCGCTGATGGTGCGGTGCCGCTGGCGGCGATCTTCGAGGGCGGGCCGGAGCTCGAATGGGAGGCCGACATCGCCTGGGTCATCCGGGGCGGCGGCAATCCCTTCCACTGGATCCGCACGCTGGGCCCGCGCCTGACGGCCGTGCATCTCAAGGACATTGCACCTCCGGGCGAGAACCTGGACGAGGACGGCTGGGCCGATCTCGGCCAGGGCACCGTCGACTGGTCGACGCTGATGGTGGCCGTCCGCCAGACCCCCGCCCGCTACCTCGTGCTGGAGCACGACAACCCCTCCGATCCCGCCCGTTTCGCCAGGATCTCGCTCGCCGCGGCGCAGGAGCTCTGAAGAAGGACATGGACATGACCGAACCGCTCGGCGTCGGCATCATCGGCTGCGGCAACATCTCCGACACCTATCTGCGCCTCGCCCCGCTCTTCCGGGGCATCGAGGTCCGGGCCTGCGCCGACCGGGTCGCAGCCGCGGCCGAGGCCCGGGCCAAGGAGTTCGGCGTGCGGGCCATGCCCGTCGACGCCCTTCTGGCGAGCGACGAGATCGACGTCGTCGTCAACCTGACCATCCCGGACGCCCATTTCGACGTGTCCAGCCGCGCGCTCGAGGCGGGCAAGCATGTCTACTCCGAGAAGCCCTTCGTGCTCAGTGTCGAGGACGGGCTGCGCCTCAAGGCCATGGCGGACGAGAAGAACCTCCGCGTCGGCTCGGCGCCGGACACCTTCCTCGGCGGTGCCCATCAGCTGGCGCGGCAGCTGATCGACGAGGGGGCCGTCGGGCGGATCAATTCGGGCACGGCGCATGTCATGTCGCGCGGCATGGAGAGCTGGCATCCCAATCCCGACTTCTTCTTCCTGCCGGGCGCCGGCCCGGTGCTCGACGTCGGGCCCTACTACGTCGCCAACCTGATCAACCTGATCGGCCCGGTGAAGCGGGTGGCGGCCCTCGCCAACACGGCGAGCCCGACCCGGACCATCGGGGCGGCCGGGCCGCGCCAGGGGGAGACGATCCCGGTCCTGACGCCGACGACGATCCAGGCCGTGCTCGAGTTCACGAGCGGTGCCATCGTGACGCTCGGGGCGAGCTGGGACGTCTGGTCCCACCGCCATGGCCACATGGAGCTCTACGGCAGCGAGGGCACGCTCTATCTGCCGGACCCCAACTGGTTCGGCGGCATCCTCGAGGTGGTGGGCCCCGACGGCACGACCCGGACACCGGGCCATGCCGGCCACCCGTTCTCGATGCCGAATCACGGCAAGCCCGAGCACACCCTCGCCAACTACCGGACCGCGGGCCTTGCCGACATGGCGCTCGCCATCATCGAGGAGCGCCCGGCACGCTGCGGGCTCGAGCAGGCGCTGCACGGCATCGAGGTGATGACGGCGATCCTGAAGTCCGCCGACAGCGGCGCCTTCGTGGACCTGCAGACCACCTGCAGCCGCCCGGCCCCGCTCGATGCCGAGGCCGCCCGCGCCCTCCTCGCCTGAGGGAGCCGCCCGAGCCCGGAAAAACCCCGGCCTTACCGTCAGCGGGAATGACGGCATTCTCCGTCGCAGCAACCCACCGACGGAGATCGAAGATGTCGACCCGCAGCATTGCCACCGCCGCCCTGACCCTCGCCCTCCTCGCCGCCTCGAGCGTCGGCGGCGAGGCCACAGCACAGCAGGGCGGCGTCGAGGTCGGGGGCAACCTGACCAACACGACGCTCCTCAACCAGAGCACCAACGCCGCCATCGGCCTCGGGGCCAGCGCCAATACCCGCGTCGGCAGCATCCAGAGCACCACGGTCGGCGGCAACCTGACCAACACCACCCTCGTCAATCGCAACACCAACGCCGCCATCGGCCTCGGCGCCAGGGCCACGACGCACCTCGGCACCATCACCGGCTCCGATGTCGGCGGCAACCTCACCAACACCACGCTCGTCAACCAGAACACCAATGCCGCCATCGGCCTCGGTGCCAGGGCCGGCACGGCCATCGGCACCGTCACGAACGCCACCGTCGGCGGCAACCTGACCAACACCACGCTCGTCAACCAGAACACCAACGCCGCCATCGGCCTCGGTGCCGTCGCCTGCTCCGAGATCGGCACCATCGGCAAGTCCGACGTCTGCGGCTGACGCCCCTTTTCTCCCCGTGCCTCCTGCCTGCGCCGGCCGCTCACACGAGCGCGCCGGCGGCTTTTTGCGTTCGGCGTACTAGGATTTATAGCCTATTCCGCCTTCGCTGTCCAGCGGTCCCCGGGTTCATTCGGCATATTTCGGATTCCGGCCCGCCCCGGCACGCGAGGAATCCCGCATTGGAAGCGAAAACGTCATTTTTTTTCAATGGCTTGCCGGCTCCCGGGTTCGTTCGCGGGTCGTTGGGTTCGTTCGTCGAATCCCTGGGTTCGATCGTCGATTCGGTGGGTTCGCTCGTCGATTCCTCGGGTTCGATCGTCGGCAATTGTCGCATATAACGCGACAGTTCGGGCCAGGTGTCGCGCTATATGCGACATCACGATCGCTTATGTCGCATTATACGCGACAGTCTTGGGTTCGCTGTCGCGTATAATGCGACATCCCAAGCCAAACTGTCGCGTTATATGCGACGATCCAAGGCAAAATCGGCTGCCAGGTAGCTCCCGGCGGCGACGCCGGGCAGTAGCCATAAGCGTTCATTATCGGCTTACCTGCCCCCCTTGGCGGTGGCGCACCTCGCGCTATGGCGGGGCGGGTTGTCCCGAAGCAGCATGGGGGCAATGCCCGCCTGAACAGACACCACATATGTCAGCACCCGACCGACGCGCGGGCAAAAGACCGAGCTCTCGATTGCATCCGACGGGGCGTCCACACATGTCCCCGCCCGGACCGGAAGCGACAAGGATCGAAAGAGCTAGAGCGGGGAAGCACGCCTCCCCTGGCCCCACCGGTCCTTGGCGGTGGCGGTTCGACAATGCGTGAAGTTTGACGAGATGTCTTCAGCCTTGCCGGCCGGCCACGACAAACCACGGCATCCGTTCCTGCCCCGCTCGTCAGGCCACGGCTCGCGCCGCGTAGATGGCTGGCCGGTAGCGGGGCTCGAGGATCGGGTCGCCATGCTCCCGGGCGCTTGCGAGCCATGCCTGCATGGCGACCTGCACTTCGCGGACGGCTGCCTCGGGGCTGTCGCCGAAGGCCGAGCAGAAGCGTAGGTCCGGCACGTCCGCGACCCAGCATTCGTCCTCGGCGGACCAGAACAGATTGATGTGATAGCGTGCCGACATTTCAGTCATCGAGTGTCAATCCTGCGGCTTCGACGAGCTGCACGAGTTGGCGAGGGCTTCGCGCGTCCGCCCTGCGGCTGCACATTCATCCGCTCGCGCAGTGTCGGATGATACCAGATCCGATGACTGCCCGCTTGCCGATCGAGCAAAAGAACCGAAGGCCGCGAGCAGGCGCTCGAAATCGCCGAAGCGGATTACCATCGAGGATTGCCTGCCAGACGCGTGTCGGCTTCATCCGCGAATGGTGTTGAGAGCCGCCGTCGCTGTCAAGTCACTGCCCGACTTCGCCCACCCCAAAAACCGGTGGGGCCGACGGGGAGGCAGTGCCTTCCCGTCTTCCTTCTTTCCCGCCTGACTTCCCTGCCGGCCGGCGGGTGCGCCGGTCAGCCGCCGACCATGAGCCGGACGATCTCGTTGTGGTCGGTTTCGGCGGGGCGGCGTTCGCCGGCCTTGATGCCGCGGCGGAGCACCATGATGCGGTCGGCGACGTCGAAGATGTCGACGAGATTATGGCTGATGAAGAGGACGGCGACGCCCTGGTCCTTGAGGCGGAGGATGAGCTCCTTGACCTTGCGCTGCTCGGGCACGCCGAGGGCGGCGGTCGGTTCGTCCATGATCAGGAGCTCGGCCTTCCAGTAGATGGCGCGGCCGATGGCGACGGCCTGGCGTTGGCCGCCGGAGAGGTTGCGCACGGGCTGGCGCAGCTTGCGCCGCGGGATGTCGATATCCAGGGTTTCCAGGACCTCGTGCGCGGCGTCGCGCATCTTCGTCCGGTCGAGGCGCTTGAGGCCGAGGAACGAGACGAGCGGCTCGCGGCCGAGGAAGACATTGGCGCCGACGTCCAGATTGTCGGCCAGCGCCAGGTCCTGGTAGATCGTCTCGATGCCGGTCTCGCGCGCCTGGCGCGGGTTCTCGAACCGCGCCGGGGCACCCTTGAACCAGATCTCGCCCTCGTCCGGATGATGCACGCCCGAGATCGCCTTGATGAGCGTCGACTTGCCGGCACCGTTGTCGCCGGCGAGGGCGAGCACCTCGCCCCGGCCAAGCTCGAAGCTCACCTTCTCCAGCGCATGGACGCCGCCGAAGCGCTTGGAGAGGTCGCGGCAGCTCAGGATTGGTTCAGAGCCTGTTCTCTCACTCATCGCCACGCCGCTCCCCGGTGAGCCGGTCGCGCGACTGGTCGATCAGCACCGAGACGATGATGACGATGCCGACGGCGACGAACTGCCAGAAGGGCTCCACGTCGATGAAGACGAGCCCGTACTGGATGACGGCGATGATCAGTGCCCCGATCACCGTGCCGATGATGGTGCCGGAGCCGCCGAAGAGCGAGGCCCCGCCGATGACCACGGCGGCGATGGAATCCAGGAGGATGGGTTCGCCGGCCTGGGCGGCGCCGGCCGAGAAGCGGGAGGTGTAGATCATCCCGGCGATGCCGGCGGGGTGCCTCCCTATTTCGATTGGTCGAAATCGCA
>CAZGUW010000085.1:0-8915 GCA_964528705.1 uncultured Geminicoccaceae bacterium | reverse complement strand
GTAGAGGGCGAGCGTGTGGCGGCGGACATTGATGCCGGAGCGCACGGCGGCGACGCGGTTGCCGCCGATCGCATAGGTGTACTGGCCGAAGCGCGACTGGCTCAGCACCCAGTGCATGACGAGCACGACGATGATGGCGATGACGACCGGGACGGGGATGCCGAGGAGCTTGCCGTTGCCCATGGCGAAGAGCCAGGGGTTGTTGACCGGCACGGTCGTGCCGCCGGCGATGAGGAAGCCCGTGCCGCGGGCGACGCCGAACATGCCGAGCGTGCCGATGAAGGGCGGGACGCGGAGCCTCGAGATCAGCGTGCCGTTGATGATGCCGGGTATCAGCGCGATCAGGAAGGCGGCGAGGATGCCGAGCAGCAGGGCGAGCGCCGGGTCGATCGGCGTGATCACCTGCATCACGCGCGCCATGACCACGGCGGCGAGGCCCATGACGAAGCCGACCGAGAGGTCGATGCCGCCGGCGATGATGACGAAGGTCTGGCCGAGGCCGAGCAGGAGCGGGAAGGCCGCGAAGAGGGCGATGCTCTGCAGGTTGTAGGGGTTGATCAGGAACGAGATGCCGTAGCTGGCCCTGGCCCAGCTCTCGAAGAAGACCAGCAGGCCGCCGAGGAAGAACCAGGGCCAGGCACGCAGCAGGAAGTCGAGGGCGGGATGGCGCCCGCCCTCGTCGTTCTCCCGGGTCGCCACGTCAGAGCGCTCGGCTCATTCGGAGTAGATCCGGGCCTGCACGTCCGGGTCGTCGATGTTGTCGGCGTTCATGACCGTGAAGCCGGTGCCGATCGACGGCTCGACCGTCTCGCCGTTGATCACGGCGACCGCCGCCTTCACCCCCTCGTAGCCGATGTCGTAGGGGTGCTGGGCGATGGCGATGTCGATCAGGCCGCTCTTCAGGTCGTCGACGATGCGGGTCGGGGTGTCGAAGGCGACGACCCGGATCTCGCCCGTCTTGCCGAGCGCCTTCACGCCGTCGGCGGCACCGATGGCCGAGAAGAGATTGGCGCCGAACACGCCGGCGAGATCGGGGTTGCGGGCGAAGACCGCCTGCACCTGGGCGGCGGCCTTGTTGGCGTCGTTGTCGTTGAACTGGGTCTCGAGCACCTCGATGTCGGGGAAGGCCTCCATCGCCAGCTTGAAGCCTTCCTCGCGCTGGTCGGTGGTCGAGATGCCGGGCTTGACGTTGGAGACGTAGACCTTGCCGGTGCCGCCGATCGTCTCGGCCAGCGCCTCGCCGGCCATCCGGCCGCCGAGCACGTTGTCGGAGGCGACGTAGCTGAGCGGGAAGTCGCCCTCGCCCTCACCGTCCTGGTACATGCCGTCGTCGATGAAGGTATCGACCGTGATCACCTTGACCCCGGCATCCACCGCCTGGCGCAAGGGGGCGATGAGCTGCTGCTTGTCGGTGGGGGCGATCAGGATGACGTCGGGCTGGCGGGCGATCACCGCCTGCAGCACCGGCACCTGGACGGTCGGGTTGAACTCGGGCCCGCCCTGGAAGATGAGCTCGACGCCGAGTTCGTCGGCGGCGGCCTGCGCACCCTTGTTCATGGTGATGTAGAAGGCGTCGGTGGTGAGACCCGGGATGAGCGCCACGGTGGGCTTGTCCTGGGCCTGGCCCGTAGAGCCGAAGGCGGTGGTGCCGATGGCGAGTGCCACGAGCGCACCGAGAGTCCTGCGCGTTACCATTTTTTTCCTCCCTCATCCGGCCCGTCGGCTGCATGCGCGGGTGCCGTGGCGATGGCTTATCAACGGCGTGTCGGGAGGGCAAGGCGGACGGGGTCCGCCGCAGGGCTAAGCTCAGACGTCGGCGATGTCGGCGCGGTCGGCGAGGCGCTGCGCCGCGCGGGCGAAATGCTCGCGGGCGGCGGTGCGGGCCGCCTCGGGGTCCCGGCTTTCGATGGATGCCAAGACCGAGCGGTGCTCGTCCAGGACCTGGTCGCCCCATTCTGCGGCCATGGCGTTCTTGACCGCGACCGAGCGGAGCTCGGCGAGGATGCGGCTGTCGAGCATGGTGAGGAACTCGGCGAAGTACTCGTTGCCGGAGGCGAGAGCGATGGTGGCGTAGAAGCGCATCTCGGCGTCGACGCGGGCGGCCGCCCCTTCCATGCCCTGGCGCATCGACTTCTGCATGTCGGCGAGGCAGCGCTTGAGCCGGCGGAGCTGGGCGGGGGTGCGGGCGCCGGCGGCGAGGCCGGCCGCGTCGGCCGAGACGCTGGTGCGGAGCTGCAAAAGCTTGAGCAGGGCCTGGCGCTTGGCGAAGCAGTCCGGCGAGATGCGGAAGGCGCGGCGCTGGTCGGGGTCGGCGACGAAGGCACCCACGCCCTGGCGGGCCTCGATCAGGCCGTCATAGCGGAGCTGGGCGATCGCCTCGCGGACGACGCTGCGCGCGACGCCGAGCTCGCTGGTCAGGCTGAGCTCGCCCGGCAGGCGCTCGCCCGGCTTGAGGGCACCGCTGCGGATCGCCGCCGCCAGCCGGTCCGCGACGCTGTCCGCCAGGCGGCGCGGCCGCGCGATCTTCGTGAAGGGCTCGATCGTTCGCCTCCTTCTCCCCCGCTTTGGCACGATTCCTAGTCACCCCTGGCGCTGCCGGCAATGCCTGTTGTCAGACAACCGAACAGGCGCTAGCGTCCGGCCGAAGCAGCGGGAGGCAGCATGGCGGACGAGGGCAGGATCGGGTTCGTCGGTCTCGGCGGAATGGGCCGCGGCCTGGTCAAGAACCTGCTGAAGCACGGCCGTCCGGTGAGCGTCCTCGACCGCAACCCCGAGGCGGTCGCCACCGCCACCGGGCTCGGCGCCGTCGAGGCGGCGTCGCTGGCGGCTCTCGCGGAAGAGTGCCGGATCCTCGCCTTCTGCGTCTCGACGGCGGAGGACATCGAGGGGCTGATCCTGGGCCCGGACGGCGTGCTCGGCAGGCTGCGGCCGGGCCAGGTCGTGATCGACCACACGACGACCAATCCCGAGACGGTCGACCGGCTGGCCGCGGCGATCGAGGCGCAGGGTGCGTCTTACGCGGAGGCGCCCATGACCCGCACGCCGAAGCATGCCGATGCCGGCCAGGTGAACGTGCTCTATGGCGGCACCGAGGCATTGCTGGAGCGGCTGCGGCCGGTCTTCGCCTGCTATGCCGAGAACGTCTTCCATGTCGGTCCGCAGGGCCACGCCATCCGGCTCAAGCTGATCCACAACTACATCGCCTTCGCCAATGTCGCGGCCTTCTGCGAGGGCTTCGCGCTCGCCGCCCGCGAGGGCCTCGACATGACCAAGGTCATCGGCATCATCTCCGCCGCCGGTGGCAAGAGCGGGATGATGGACCTCTACGGCCGGTCCACGCTGGAACGCGACTTCACGCCCTGGATGTCCCTCGCCAACGCCCAGAAGGACGTGAAGTACTACGCCCGCTGGCTGGAAGAGGCGGGGCTGCCGGGCTTCATGGCGGAGGCCGTGCACCAGACCTATGCCCTTGCCTCGATCATGGGCCATGCCGGCGAGGGCTGCACGGCGGTGATCAAGCCTTACGAGAAGCTGACCGGCGTCGAGGCGAAGCTGCCCGACGCCCAGGATTGACCCCGAAGCGGGCGGCGAGAGCCCGCGCAGCATGACCGATCAGGGAGAAACAGAATGAACTTGAGACTAGCAGTGCTCGGCAGTGTTTTCGGCGGTCTGGCGCTCTTCGGCGCCGGTGCGGCCGACGCCCAGACGAACCTGAAGCTCGCCCATTTCGCGGCCGAGACCCATCCCGGGCACATCGCCTCGCTGCAGTTCAAGGAGCGGGTCGAGGAGCGGACGAACGGCGAGGTGACGATCGAGCTCTTCCCGAACAACCAGCTCGGCTCGCCGCCGGAGCAGCTCGAGCAGGTGGTGCTCGGCGCCATCGACATGTCGCTGCCGACGCAGGGTGCGCTCGACAAGTACGAGAAGGCCTTCGCCACGGTAATGAGCCCCTTCGTCTTCCGTGACTACGCGCACGCCCACGAGGTGCTCGACGGGCCCTTCATGGAGTGGGTGGCGCCGAAGCTCGAGGAGCAGGGCCTCGTCATGCTCTCGAACTGGGAATGGGGCTTTCGGAACGTCACCAACAGCAAGCACCCGATCCACTCGCCGGCCGACATGGCGGGGCTGACGATCCGCACGCCGCCGGAGATCCAGCTCGTGGCGGCGATGGAGGCAGCCGGCGCCAACGCCACGCAGATCGCTTTTCCGGAGCTGCCCAACGCCCTGAACCAGGGCGTTGTCGACGGCCAGGAGAACCCGATCGCCGTCATCTACCACTTCAAGATCTACGAGCTGCAGAAGCACCTGTCGCTCACCCGCCACGTCTACAACAGCATGGTGCATGTGGTGAACCAGGCGAGCTGGGACGGGCTGACGCCCGAGCAGCAGGCGATCATCCGCGAAGAGAGCAAGGCCGCCGGCGACCTCATGCGGCAGCTCGTGGCCGAGCAGGAGGCGGACGAGCTGCAGAAGCTGAAGGATGCCGGAATGGAGGTCGTGGAGGATCCCGACACCGCCGCCTTCAAGGCCGCCATGGGTCCGGCCTACGAGCGGATCGGCGAATATGCCGGCAAGGAGAACGTCGAGCAGTTCCTGACCTTCGTCCAGTAGGCCGGGTCCGGCCCGCGGCTCCCGAGGCAGCGGGCCGGCAGGGCTTCGTTCATGCTCGCCTTCCTCATCCTAGCAGCGCTCGTGGCGCTCATCCTGATCGGCGTGCCGATCGCGGTGGCGCTCGGCGTGACGGCCATCGGCACCTACGTGGCGCTCGGCCAGCCGCAGATCCTGACCATGCTGCCGGCGCGGATGTACTCGGCGACGACGGCCTTCACGCTGCTCGCCATCCCGTTCTTCATCCTCGCCGGCAATCTGATGAACACAGGGGGCATCACGGAGCGGATCTTCCGCTTCGCCAGTGCGCTGGTCGGCCATATCCGGGGCGGACTCGGCCAGGTCAACGTGGTGGCGAGCCTCGTCTTCTCCGGCATGTCGGGGGCGGCGGTCGCGGATGCGGCCGGGCTCGGCCAGATCGAGCTCAAGGCGATGCGCGATGCCGGCTACGACGAGCGCTTCTCGGCTGCCGTCACCGCCGCGTCGTCGACCATCGGGCCGGTCTTCCCGCCGAGCATCCCCTTCGTCATCTACGGCAGCATCACCGGTGTGTCGGTGGTCAAGCTCTTCCTCGCCGGGATCGTGCCGGGCCTCCTGATGGCGGCAGCGCTGATGGGGGCCGTCTGGCTGGTGTCACGAGCGCGCGGCTACGGCCAGGAGGAGCGGGCCTCCAGGCTCGAGCTCTGGACCAGCTTCAAGCGTGCCATCCTGCCGCTCGGCACGCCTGTCATCATCATCGGCGGCATTCTCGGCGGCATCTTCACGCCGACCGAGGCGAGCGTGGTGGCCTCGGTCTATGCCCTCTTCCTCGGCCTCGTGGTCTATCGCGAGATCCGCGTGGGCGATCTCCCGATGATCTTCTGGGACACGCTGGTCCACAGCGTGCGCCTGCTCTTCGTCATCGCCGCCGCCGGCTTCTTCGGCTGGCTGCTGATCCACCAGCGCGTGCCGGACGCCATCATCTCGGGCCTCACCAGCTTCGCCGACAGCCGCACCGTGGCACTCGCCATCGTCGTCCTCGTGCTCCTGGTGCTCGGCATGTTCCTCGAGGGCATCGTCGTCATCGTCATCTGCGTGCCGCTCTTCATGCCGCTGATGCAGCAATACGGCGTCGACGCGGTGCAGTTCGGCGTCATCATGATCATGTGCTCGATGGTGGGCCTCCTGACCCCGCCGGTCGGGATGGTGCTCTTCGCCGTGGCGAGCATCAGCAGGATCACGGTGGGGGCGCTCTCCAGGGAGCTCTGGCCCTATCTGCTCGGCATCTTCGCCGTGCTCGTGCTCGTCACCTACGTGCCGTTCGTCTCGACCGGCCTGCCCGAACTGCTGACCGGAAGATGAGCGCCGCGCTCCGCGCCATCGACCGGGTGCTCGGCCCCGTCATGCGGGCGGTGGCGGTGCTCTGCCTCGTGGCCCTCCTCGTGATCCTGCTCGGCAACGTCATCGCCCGCGACTTCCATCTCTATGCGACGGCCTGGCTCGACGAGGTAGTCGAGATGCTGTTCGCCTGGATGGTCTTCATCGGTGCCGCCGCCCTCTGGCGCGAGGGCGAGCATTTCCGCATCGACACGTTCGAGAACCGGCTGCAGGGCAAGGCCCGGCGGGCGCTCGAGCTCGCGATCGCACTCATCGGCCTCGGCTTCGTCCTGGTGATGGCCTGGGAGGGCTGGCAGCTGACCCGCAAGAGTGCCGCGCTGACGCCCATCCTCGAGCTGCCGACCTGGCTCAGCTATGTCTGCATCCCGATTGCCGGGATCGTCATGGCCGCCTATTCCCTCGTCCACATCGCCCGCATCGTCCGTGGCACGGGGGTCGACACCGCCGGTGGGCAACCGGCGGGAACTGCGCAATGATGCGGGGCCATTCGAGAAGCACAACAGGGAGAGACACGATGAAGACGCTGACGACAGCACTGCTCGGCATGCTCGGCGCCGCGGTGGCGACGACGGGCATGGCCCAGGACTATCCGTCCAAGGACATCCGCATGGTGGTGCCGTGGGGGGCCGGCGGCGGCACGGACGGCATCGTCCGCAAGCTCTCGACCATGGTCGAGGCGGACCTGCCGGTCGCGATCTATGTGGAGAACATCGAGGGCGGGCTGAGCGGCACCGGCATTCTGCAGGTGATGTCGGCCGAGCCCGATGGCTACACGCTGGGTGCGCTCACCTATGACAGCGTGATCACCGTGCCCTGGCAGGGGCTCGTGCCGAACTACTCGCTCGACAAGCTGGCGCTCATCGCCCGCATCACCAGCGAGCCGGACGCCATCATGACCGGCAAGGATTCGGGCTACGACACGATCGAGGCGCTGCTCGCCGCGGCGAAGGAAGCGCCGGGCGAGGTCGTCGTCGGCATCCAGGGCCTGGGCTCGCGCGTCCATCTCGCCATGCTGCAGCTCCAGGACGCGACGGGCACCGAGTTCAAGCTCGTCTCCTATCCCGCCGGCGCCAGCGAGCAGAAGGAGGCCATCCTCTCCGGCGAGATCGACGCGGCGATCACCAGCCTCGGCGACTTCGCCTCGCTGATCGAATCGGGCGACGTCATCCCGGTGGTCGAGTTCTCGGACACGCCCAACCCGGCCTTCCCCGACGTGCCGCTCGCCAAGGACAAGGGCGTCGACCTGCAGATCGGCAGCTTCATCATCCTGGCAGCACCCGCCGGCACGACCGACGAGATCGTGGCGCAGCTCGGTGAGGTCTACGAGGCAGCGCACCAGAGTGCGGAGTTCCAGGACTGGCTCGCCACTGTCGGCGTGACCTCGAGCTGGCTCGGCACTGATGAGGTGACCGACTGGGCGACCGGCACCCAGGAGGAATACTTCACCATCATGCAGGGCCTCGTCGACGACGGCATCATCCAGAAGTAGGCCCGCCCGTATCTCGAGCGGGCAAGACGGGAGACGCGCGCATGGCCGAAGCTCGACCGCAACCGGCGGCGCTCGATGCGCGCGTCCTCCTGCCGATCGTCCTGCTGATCGCCACGGTGACCTATCTCTGGGCCGCCCTCGGCATTCGCAGCCCCTACCAGGACGTCGGCGTCGGGCCGTCGTTCTTCCCGATCGTCATCGTCTGCTGCATGGTCCCGGCGCTGCTCTGGGTCCTCGTCGACGGCATCAGGGCCGCCCGTTCGGGAGTCGCGGGCGAGCGTCACAGCGTCGCCGATCCGGCGAAGATCGTGGCGCTCACCGGCCTCTACGTCGCCCTCTTCGTGCCGTTCGGCTACGCGGCGGCGACGATGCTCTATGTGCTCGGGCTCTTCTTCGTCTTCGATCCGGGCACGAGGAGTCCGGTCCGACGGGTGGCCACGGCCCTCGCGATTACCGCTGCCGGCTACGCGCTCTTCCGGCTCGCCTTCGGGGTCAGGCTGCCCACCTTCCTCGGCCTGGATCTGCCGCTGTGAGCGGCTTCGAGGCGGTCGCCGCCGGCTTCATGGCGCTGACCGAGCCCACGGTCTTCGCCTACATGGTGGCGGGCTTCCTCATCGGCGCCTTCTTCGGCGCCGTGCCCGGCCTCACCGCCGTCCTCGCCGTGGCCCTGCTCCTGCCGCTCACCTACAGCCTGGACGTGGTGACGGCGCTGGTCATGTGCGCCTCGATCTTCATGGCCGGGATGTATGCCGGCAGCATCACCGCCACGACCATCAACATTCCGGGGGCGCCCTCCTCGATGATGACCGCCATCGAGGGGCACGCGATGATGAAGCGGGGGCTGGGTGCGAGCGCGCTCGGCCACGCAGCGCTCGCCTCGATGATCGGCGGCGGCATCGGCGCCATCCTGCTGATGGCCGTCTCGCCCTTCGCCGCCCGGGTGGCGCTGCTGATCCAGACGCCCGGCAAGTTCGCGCTCATCCTCTTCGCGCTCGTGGTCATCGTCATCGCCCAGCGCGGCGCCATCGCCAAGGGCGTCGTCGCCACCGGGCTCGGGCTGATGATCGCGACGATCGGCATCGACGTGATGCAGCCCGTGGCCCGCCTCACCTTCGGCACCGACATCCTCGTCCAGGGCATCGACATGATGCCCTTGATCATCGGCACCTTCGCGATCAGCGAGCTTTTGATCCAGGCCGAGAACGCGAAGGAGCCCTACACCATCCGGCCCGAGAGCGGCGTGCCGAAGATCCGCCGCCGCGACTTCCTCCCCAGGCTCGCCGAGATCCGCGAGATCGGCTGGCTCACCTACGTGAAGAGTGCCGTCATCGGCTACGGCATCGGCGTGCTGCCGGGCGCCGGCGGCTCGATGGCGGCCTTCGTGGCTTACGCCGAATCGATGCGCGCCTCGAAGCGGCCCGAAGAGTACGGCAAGGGCTCG
>CAZGUW010000084.1:0-16968 GCA_964528705.1 uncultured Geminicoccaceae bacterium | reverse complement strand
GGTCCAGGCGCCCGGCGAGACCGCAGGTGAGACCGCGGCCGAGACGGAAGCACCATGAGCCCGGAGCTCGGCCGATTGCTCACGGACCTGCTCGCCCGGCCCTACCGCATCGGCATGGGCCTGCACGCGCTCGAGCTCGCGGACTGGCTCCTGGTCACGAGCGACCATGCCGCCGAGGTGGCCGAGAAGCGGCGGCTGCTCGAGGCGGGTGCAGACATAAGCCGCCTCCTCCCTGAGGGCGAAGAGGGTGCTGCCGAGATGGCGGCACTGGTCGAGGCGCATCTCAGGGCGCATGCGCCGGACGTGCAGATGGATGCGGCAGTCACCAACCCGCTGACGCGGGCCGGCCTCGCCGTTCAGGAGGATCTCTGCCTCCTCCAGGCCTCGCCGGAGGGTTACCGGCTGGTCGGCGGCTTCGTCGCCTTTCCGTCGCGCTGGTCGCTCGCGGAGAAGTTGGGCCGGCCGATGCCGGCGATCCATGCCCCGGTGCCCGGCCTCGAACAGGCGATCGGCGGCCCGGTCCGGCTCTTCTTCGAGCGGCTGCAGGCGGACCGCCCGGTCTGGCGGGTCAACTGGTCGCTCACCGACGACCCGGTGCTGCACCAGCCGTCCACGGCTTTTCGGCGTACCACCACCGAGGTCACGGCGGCCGATGCAGGCCGGCAGCTCTGGCTGCGCGTCGAGCGCCAGACGCTGCGCCGGCTGCCGAGGACGGGGCTCGTCCTTTTCACCATCCTGACCTTCGTCGAGCCACTGGCGAGCCTCGCCCGGGACCGCCGCCTCGCCGGGCTGCTCGCGGACCGGCTGGAGGAGCTGCCGGAGCCGATGCTCGCCTACAAGAACCTGCTGACCCGGCGGCCGGCGATCACGACATATCTGCGGGCCAGGGCAGCCGCCTGACGGCCGCTGGCCCCGCACCCTCGTTTGCTGCTAAGCAAGACTCGAAACGGAAAGGTCGGAAGAAGGCGATGGCAACCGCACTGCAGGACACGCTGGCCAGCGAGATCGAGGCGATGGGCGAGAAGGCCCGGGCCGCGGCCACGGTGCTGGCCACCGCACCGCGGGTCATGAAGGACGAGGCGCTGCGGGCAGCCGCGGCGACCCTGCGCCGGCAGGAGTCGGCCATTCTCGCGGCCAACGAGAAGGATGTGGCCGCCGGCCGCGCCCGCGACCTGACGCCCGCCCTGCTCGACCGGCTGACGCTCGACAGCAAGCGCATCGAGGGCATCGCGCAGAGCCTCGAGGCGATCGCCGAGCTCGGCGATCCGGTGGGCCAGGAGATCGCCCGCTGGCAGCGCCCCAACGGCCTCGACATCGCCCGGGTGCGCACCCCGCTCGGCGTGATCGGCGTGATCTACGAAAGCCGGCCGAACGTCACGGCCGATGCCGGCGGGCTCTGCCTCAAGGCCGGCAATGCGGTGATCCTGCGCGGTGGCTCGGAAAGCAGCAACTCCTCGGCGGCGATCCATGCCTGCCTCGTCGAGGGCCTGGCGACGGCCGGCCTGCCCATCGACGCGATCCAGCTCGTCGCCACCACCGACCGGCGCGCCGTCGGCTACCTCCTGGCCGACAACCGGCATGTCGACGTCATTGTGCCGCGCGGCGGGCGCTCGCTGATCGAGCGGGTGCAGGCCGAGGCCCGGATGCCGGTCTTCGCCCATCTCGACGGCATCTGCCACGTCTACCTGCACGAATCCGCCGACCCGGCGATGGCGCGGGCGATCGCGCTGAACGCCAAGATGCGGCGGACGGGGATCTGTGGCGCCATGGAGACGCTGCTGTGCGACCGGAGCGTCGCTGCGAAGCTGCTGCCGCCGATCCTCGAGGACCTGGCGCAGGCCGGCTGCGAGGTCGTCGGCGACGCCGAGGTCATGGCGCTCGACCCGCGCGTCGGTGCGGCGACGGACGAGGACTGGGGGACCGAGTATCTGGACGCCATGCTCTCGGTGAAACTGGTGGACGGGCTGGAAGCGGCGATCGACCATATCGAGGCCCATGGCTCGCACCACACCGACAGCATCGTCGCCAGCGACGAGGCGGCGGCGGCGACCTTCCTCGCCCGGGTCGACAGTGCGATCGTCATGCACAACGCCTCCACCCAGTTCGCCGATGGCGGCGAGTTCGGCATGGGGGCGGAGATCGGCATCTCGACCGGCCGCATGCATGCGCGGGGGCCGGTCGGCGTCGAGCAGCTCACCAGCTTCAAGTACCAGGTGCGCGGCAATGGCCAGACGCGCCCCGGCTGACGCCGCCATGGCCTGCCGGTGATCCCGCGCGTGCCCGGGCTCGACACGGCGCCGCCCTTGCCGCGGCGCCGCGGCCCGCGGCTCTTTCGCCGTATTCTGGAGGCGGAGCCCCTGCCCCCCTCGCGGTACCGCGCCATCGGCCTGCTCGGCGGCTCGTTCAACCCGCCCCATGCGGGCCACCTCTATCTCAGCCGGCAGGCGCTGAAGCGGCTCGGGCTCGACGAGGTCTGGTGGCTGGTCTCGCCGCAGAACCCGCTCAAGCCCAGGGCCGGCATGGCGCCCTTCGCCGAGCGGCTGGCCAACGCCCGGGCCTTCGCCACGGACCCGCGGATTCGGGTGAGCGACCTCGAGGCGCGGCTCGGCACGACCTTCACGGCCGACACGCTCGCCCGCCTCGCCCGCCGGCCGGGCCAGCGCTTCATCTGGCTGATCGGTGCGGACAATCTCGCCCAGCTGCCACGCTGGCGGCACTGGCGGGACATCTTCGCCCTGGCGCCGATTGCGGTCTTCGACCGGACACCCCATTCTAGGAGTGCCGCTTCAGGCCACGCCGCGGCGGTGTTCGGCCATGCACGCCTGCCCGAGCGGGCGGCGCTGCAGCTCAAGGACCGCCCGACGCCCGCCTGGGTCTATCTGCACATGCCACCCCATCCGGCTTCCAGCACGGCGATCCGCGCCGGTCGCCAGGACGCCACCAACCAGGAGACCGCACCCTGACCAGCACCCAAGAGCCCGCAGCCACGGATTCGATCCTGCCTCTGGTTCTGAGCTCGCTCGACGACGACAAGGCGCTCGAGCCCGTCGTCATCGACCTCGCCGGCAAGACCACGCTCGCCGACCACATGGTGGTGGCGACCGGCACGTCGCAGCGCCACCTGGCGTCGATGGCCGAGAAGCTCGTCCAGCGCCTGAAGGCGGCCGGGCGGGAAGGCATCCAGGCCGAAGGGCTCGGCGACAGCTCGTGGGTGCTGATCGATGTGGGCGAGGTCATCGTCCACCTGTTCCGCGCCGAGACCCGCTCCTTCTACGACATCGAGCGGCTGTGGCAGGTCGTGCCGCGCGAGCGGCTGAAGGCCACGGCGAGCGCCGCGGAAAACAACTGAAGATCACGATCCTCGCCATCGGCCGCAACCGCGACGCCGATCTCGACCGCCTGATCCAGACCTATGCCGGCCGCTGCCCCTGGCCCCTGCGGATCGAGGAACTCGTGCCGCGCAAGGGCGAGAGCGAGGCGGCCCGCCTCACCCGCGCTTTGCCCGAGGGTGCCGCCACCATCGCCCTCGACGAACGGGGCGAGCTCGCCACGAGCGAGGCGCTGGCGGCCCGCATCGGCGCGTGGCGCGACACCGGCCGCGACCTCGCCTTCCTGATCGGCGGCGCCGACGGCCTCGACGAGACGATCCGCGCCCGGGCCGACTGGCACCTGGCCCTCGGGCGCCTCACCTGGCCGCATCTCCTGGTCCGGCTCCTGCTCGCCGAGCAGCTCTACCGAGCGAGCACGATCCTCGCCGGGCACCCGTATCACCGGGGGTGAGGAAGTCGGTTCGGGGCGTCGATTGCCTAACCCGCCATCTCCACCGGTCGGACATCCCGGGTGATCTCGCCCGCCCGCTTCAGCACCTGCGCCAGATCATAGGCCATCTGCAGCCTCAGCCACATGTCCGGCGTGCCACCGAAGGCTTTGGCGAGACGCAGCGCCATTTCGGGCGAGACGCCGGCGGTGCCATTGATGAGCTTGCTGAGAGTCTGGCGGCTGACGCCGAGGGCCCGCGCGCCCTCCGTCACGGTGAGGCCGGCGGGATCGAGGCAATCGATCCGGACCGAGAGGCCGGGATGCGGCGGGTCGGTCATGGGGCGGATTGTAGCTTCGGTCATTTCTGCCATGCCGTTCGGCGAGTGATCGTCGATCGATTCGATAGCGTGGATGCAGCCGCTGGCGAAGCGGAAAAGTGTTCGGAAAAGACCGGTGGGGCCAGGGGAGGCCCGCCTCCCCTGCTCTTCTTCGTCTTCCTAGACCGTCGAGGTGACCTTCTTCAGGCCTCTTGGCTTGTCCGGGTCGTGGCCGCGGGCGGCGGCTAGGGTGGCGGCCATGGGGTAGAAGGCGGTGATGGCGGTGATGGGATCGAGCAGGGGGTGGAGGGGCTCGGGGAGGCGGACGGCCTGGCCGGCGACGGCCGGGTTCGGGCTGGCGGTGATCACGGTGCCGCCGGCGGCTGCCATCTCAGCGGCGAAGGCGGCGGTGTCGGCGCCGCCGGCGTCGGCGAGGGCCAGGGCCAGGACCGGGAAGCCGTCGTCGATCACGGCCCGGGGGCCGTGCCGCACCTCGGCGGAGCTGAAGGCCTCGGCGTGGAGGTAGGAGGTTTCCTTGAGCTTGAGGGCCGCCTCGCTGGCGACCGAGAGGGCCGGGCCGCGGCCGAGGACGTAGAGGCTCGACGCTGCGGCGAGGGTGTCGACCGTGCCGCCCCAGTTCACGGCGAGAGCTGCCTCGAGCCTCTCGGGCAGGCGCTCGAGGCTGGCCCGAAGCCCGGCGTCACCGCGCCAGACGGCGACGAGGCGGGCGATCGCGACGAGGGTGAGGATGAAACTCTTGGTGGCGGCGACGCTGCGCTCGGGGCCGGCGCGCTGCGGCAGGACGTGGCCGGCGGCCTCGGCGAGCGGCGAGACCGGCTGGTTGACGATGGCGGCGGTCACGGCACCGGATGCGGTGGCGGCCTGCATGCTGGCGACGAGGTCGGGGCTGGCGCCGGATTGCGAGAGGCCGAGGACGAAGGCCTTGTCGAGGGCGAGCTGCACGCCGTAGCGGCTGACCAGGGAGGGTGCCAGGGAGGCCGTGGCGAGGCCCATGGCGTGCGCCAACACGGTGGCGGCGTAGCTTGCGGCGTGGTCGGAGCTGCCGCGGGCGATGGTCGCGGCGAAGACCGGCGGGGCGGCGGCGAGTGCTGCGGCGAGCGCCGCATAGGCCTCGTCGTCAGCCGCCAGCTGTGCTGCCACGAGCGAAGGCGTCTCGCGCACCTCGTCGAGCATGAGCGACGACATGGGTGGTCCTTTCGTCAGGCTTCGGGGAACTCCGCGGCACTTCGGCCGCGGGCGATGAGGAGGGCGCCGGCGAGCGGCGAAGGGACCCGCCCGCTCCGGTCGAGCGCCGGGCCGAGCGCTGCGGCGACGGCGGGCCGGAAGACCTCGGCGAGGCCGCCGGCGAGGACGAGCGGCTCGGCGGCCGTGGCGGCCAGAGCATGGGCGAGGCGGACGTGGTGGCCGGCGGCCTCGTCGATCAGCGAGCGGGCATGCGGGTCGCCGGCGGCGGCCGTCTCGACGACGAAGGGGGCGAGGCTCGCGAACTCGGCGGGCCTCGCAACCTTGAGCCAGGCGAGGATGTCGGCGGGCGACGCACCCAGGCGCTCCCGCAGGCGCGGCCAGAGAGTGCTCGCGGCATCGGCGCCGTAGCCGTCGAGCCGCTCCAGCCAGTCGCCGATGGCCCTGAGGCCGAGCCAGGCGCCGCCGCCCCGGTCGCCGACCGGAAAACCCCAGCCGCCGAGCTGGCGATGCGCGCCCGAGGCATCGAGGCGAAAGCCGACCACGCCGGTGCCGATGGAGAGCAGCGCACCGGGCCGGCCCTCGACGGCGCCGATCAGCGCCACGTAGCCGTCGCTCGAAAGATGCCGGGCGCCGAAATCGGCGAAGGCCGATGTGAACCGCTCGCCGCTGCCGGGCGCGCTGGTGCCGGCGAGCCCGGCGCTGATGGCGGTGTCCGCCGCGGCGCCGGCCGGGTCGAGCCCCGCCCCGGCAGCGAGCCGCTGCCAGAGGGCGCGGATCTCGGCGAGGCCGGCGGCCGGGTCCTGGAAGAGGTTGCACGGCCCGCCGACCGCCTCGGCGACGATCTCGCCGTCCCAGGGTGCGAGTGCTGCCCGGGTCTTGGTGGCGCCGCCGTCGACGGCGAGGATGTGACGTGCCCTTCCCATGCGGTGTGCATACCAAAAAGGACCATGGGTTACAATCCGCAATCGGTGACAACCGACGCCGCCAACTATAATACCATAAATTCAATATGTTACGCATAACAACGAAAAATCTTAACCAAACCACAGAATACCTCTTGCCGAGTGGTATTTTTTTGGTATGGTCCAGACAGCAACGGAGGCAGGGATGGACACGGAACGACGCCTGGAGCGCTACCGCGCGGCCGATCGCTGGCCGACCGAGGAGGCGCTCGCCGCCATGCTCGACAACCAGATGGGCGCCTTCGCCGCGGTGCGGCAGGCCTTGCCGGCGCTCGCCACCGCGGTACAGGCCGCCGTGGCGCGGCTGCGCGACGACAGTGGCCGGCTCGTCTATGTGGGGGCCGGCGCCTCGGGTCGGCTCGCCGTGCAGGACGGCGTCGAGCTCTACCCGACCTTCGACTGGCCGCACGAGCGGCTGATCTACATCGTGGCGGGCGGCGAGGCGGCGCTCGTCCAGTCGCGCGAGGGTGCGGAGGACGATGCCGAGGCCGGCGCCGGCGCCATAAGCGAGCATGCCATCGGCCCGAACGACGTGGTCCTCGGCATCGCCGCCTCGGGCACGACCGCCTTCACCCGCGCCGCCATCAGGGCCGCCCGCGAGCGGGGTGCGCTGACCATCGGCATGGCGAACAACGCCTCGGCACCGCTCCTGGCCGAGGCCGAGCACGCGCTGCTCCTCGCCACCGGCCCGGAATTCCTCGCGGGCTCGACCCGGATGACCGCCGGCACGGCGCAGAAGCTGGCGCTCAACCTCTTCTCGACCCAGACCATGACCGAGCTCGGCCGCGTCTATGACGGGCTCATGGTCAATGTCGTCGCCTCGAACGCGAAGCTGGTCGAGCGTGGCCGGCTCATGGTCAAGGCGATCACCGGCTGCGACGACGCCGCCGCCCGGGAGGCGCACGAGGCGGCCGGTCACGACGTCAAGCTCGCCGTCCTGCTGGTGGACGGCATGCCGCTGGAGGCAGCCCGCCGCTGCCTCGCCCGGGCCAAGGGCGACCTGCGCCTCGCCCGGGACCTCGAGCCCGAGCCGATCCACGAAACCTGAGTCTGAACGAAGCCGGGCAACGACGCCCGGAAACCCTGGAGGCAACTGCCATGCGACCGACCTCGACCGCCGCCATCGCCCTCGCGATCGGCCTGATCACCACCAGCGCCAGCGCTGCCGAGCTCGTCATCGAGAGCTGGCGCAACGACGACATCACCATCTGGCAGGATACCATCCTGCCCGCGTTCCACGCCCAGCACCCGGACATCCAGGTGACCTTCCAGCCGACCGCGCCGGCCGAGTACAATGCCGCGCTGAACGCCAAGCTGGACGGCGGCACCGCCGGCGACATCATCACCTGCCGGCCGTTCGACGCCAGCCTCGAGATGTTCAAGCGCGGCCACCTCGTCGACCTGACCGGCATGGAGGCGCTCGGCAACTTCCCCGAGACCGCCCTCGCCGCCTGGAGCACCGACGACGGCAGCCAGACCTTCTGCGTGCCGATGGCCTCGGTGATCCACGGCTTCATGTACAACAAGGACGCCTTCGCCGAGCTCGGCCTCGAGGTGCCGACCACGGAGGCGGAGTTCTTCGCCGTGCTCGACGCCATCAAGGCCGACAGCTCCTACGAGCCGATGGCCATGGGCACGGCGGACCAGTGGGAAGCGGCGACCATGGGCTACACCAATATCGGCCCGAACTACTGGCAGGGTGAGGAAGGCCGCAAGGCGCTGATCGCCGGCGAGGCCAAGCTGACCGACGAGGCGTTCGTGGCCCCGTTCCGGACGATCGCCCGCTGGGCCGACTACCTGCCCTCGGGCTTCGAGGCGCAGTCCTACCCGGACAGCCAGAACCTCTTCACCCTCGGCCGGGCGGCGATCTACCCGACCGGCTCCTGGGAGATCTCGCCTTTCCAGCGTGACGCCTTCTTCGAGATGGGCGCCTTCAAGCCGCCGGTCCAGAACGCGGGGGATCCCTGCTTCATCAGCGACCATGTCGACATCGGCATGGGCATCAATGCGGCGAGCGAGAACCAGGAAGCCGCCCGGACCTTCGTCGAGTGGGTGGGCTCCGCCGAGTTCGCCGAGCTCTACTCGAACGCGCTGCCGGGCTTCTTCTCGCTCTCCAGCCACCCGATCACGCTCGATGACCCGCTCGCCCAGGAGTTCATCGACTGGCGCAACGAGTGCAGCTCCTCGATCCGCGTCGCCCACCAGATCGTCAGCCGCGGCACGCCCAATCTCTGGAACGACATGTGGGTGACCTCGGCCAACGTCATCAACGGCGTGGTGACGCCCGAGGAGGCCGGTGCCCACCTGCAGGAGGGTCTCGCCTCCTGGTACGCACCGCAGCAGAACTGACCGTCGCACCCGGTCCAGGGGCGGCCGGCTCCGGCCGGCCGCCACCCCCTCTCCTGTCGAGGCCCGATCCATGCAGCACGCCCGAGCGGCCGCCCCACGCCGCAAGCCCTTTCCCTGGCACGTGGTGGTCTTCCTGGCACCTGCCGTCCTCATCTACACGGCGGTGATGATCTACCCGCTGGCGGAGACGCTGCGCCTCTCCTTCTTCGACCGTACGGAGGAGGGGGTGCGCTACTGGGTCGGGCTCGTCAATTTCGAGCGCCTCTTCTTCGACCCGCACTGGGCGGACCAGTTCTGGAACGCGCTCGCCAACAACTTCTATTTCTTCGTCGTGCACATGGCCGTGCAGAACCCGATCGGCGTGCTGCTCGCGGCCCTCCTGTCGATGACCTACCTGCCCGGCCGCACCTTCTACCGCACCGCCATCTTCGTTCCGGCGATGCTCTCCGTCGTGATCATCGGCTTCGCCTGGAAGCTCATCCTGAGCCCGATCTGGGGGGTCTCGGAGACGCTGCTCGGCCTCGTCGGGCTCGACTTCCTCTTCGGTCCCTGGCTCGGCAAGGAGGGCTCGGCGCTCACCACCCTCGCCCTGATCTCGGTCTGGCAGTATGTCGGCATCCCGATGATGCTGATCTATGCGGCCCTCCTCGCCATCCCCGAGGACATCAGCGAGGCCGCCAATCTCGACGGCGTGCGCGGCATGAGCCTCTTCTTCAAGGTCAAGCTGCCACTGATCTGGCCGACCATCGGGATCATCTCGATCCTCACCTTCATCGGCAATTTCAACGCCTTCGACCTGATCTACGCGGTCCAGGGCGCGCTCGCCGGGCCGAACTTCTCGACCGACATCCTCGGCACGTTCCTCTACCGCACCTTCTTCGGCCACCAGCTCGAGCTCGGCGACCCGCACATGGGGGCGACCATCGCGGCCGCGATGTTCCTCATCATCCTGGTCGGCGTGATGGCCTATCTCTGGGGCATCCAGCGTCGCATGCGCCGCTACCAGTTCTGACCCGCCCTCCCCCGATCGCCTGCCCTCCCTGGATGGAGACCGATCCATGAACCGCGCGCGCCGCTCGCTCGCCTCCGAAGCCGCCGCCCACGCCGTGCTGATCGCCTACACGATCATCGCCCTCTTCCCGGTGGTGCTGATCCTGATCAACTCGTTCAAGGACCGGCGCGCCATCTTCCAGGCGCCGATGATGCCGCCGACCTTCGAGAGCTTCTCGCTGATCGGCTACGCCACGGTGCTCGAGCAGGGCAACTTCGCCCTCTACTTCGCCAACAGCCTGACGGTCACCGTGCTGGCGCTGGTGCTGGTCCTGCTGCTGGGTGCGATGGCCGCCTTCGCCCTTGCCGAGTACCGCTTTCCCGGCAACGCGCTGATGGGCCTCTACCTCGCCATCGGGATCATGATGCCGATCCGCCTCGGCACGGTCGGCATTCTCGAGATGATGGTGGCGACGGGGCTCGTGAACACGCGGACCGCCCTCGTCCTCGTCTACACGGCGAACGGCCTGCCGCTCTGCGTCTTCATCCTGAGCGAGTTCATGCGCGGCGTCTCGAAGGACCTGAAGGACGCGGCGCGGATCGACGGGCTGTCCGAGTACACGATCTTCTTCCGCATCGTCCTGCCGCTGGTCCGCCCGGCCATGGCGACGGTCGCCGTCTTCACCATGATCCCGATCTGGAACGACCTCTGGTTCCCGCTCATCCTCGCCCCCGGCGAGGCGGTGAAGACCATCACGCTCGGGACCCAGGTCTTCATCGGCCAGTTCGTCACCAACTGGAACGCCGTGCTCGCCGGCCTGGCGCTCGCCATCCTGCCGGTGCTGATCCTCTACCTCGTCTTCTCCAGGCAGCTCATCCGCGGCATCACCTCCGGCGCCGTGAAGTAGTCACCCGCAACCAGGAACACAGCCATGGCCGAGCTCCGCATCGCCGACGTCAAGAAGTCCTTCGGCAAGGTCGAGGTCCTCAAGGGCGTCGACCTCGCCATCGAGGACGGCGAGTTCATCGTCCTCCTCGGCCCCTCCGGCTGCGGCAAGTCCACGCTGCTGCGGATCATCGCCGGGCTCGAGGACCAGACCTCGGGCACCATCAGCATCGGCGGCAACGTCGTCGACCACCTGCCGCCGGCGAAGCGCGGCATCGCCATGGTCTTCCAGTCCTACGCGCTCTATCCGCATCTCGACGTCGCCGGCAATTGGGCGCTCGGCCTGAAGCAGGCGGGTGAATCGAAGGAGGTGATCGAGGAACGGACGAAGGAGGCGGCCCGCATCCTCGAGCTCGGCCCGCTCCTGCAGAGGCGCCCGTCGGAGCTCTCGGGCGGCCAGCGGCAAAGGGTCGCCATCGGCCGGGCGATCGTCCGCCACCCGGGCGTCTTCCTCTTCGATGAGCCGCTCTCCAACCTCGATGCAGCGCTCCGCGCCCAGGTCCGCTTCGAGATCGGCCGGCTGCACAAGCAGCTCGGCGCCACCATGGTCTACGTCACCCATGACCAGGTCGAGGCGATGACGCTCGCCGACCGCATCGTCGTCATGCACCAGGGCGTGGTCCAGCAGGTCGGCACCCCGGCCGATCTCTACCGCACGCCGGCCAATCTCTTCGTCGCCGGCTTCATCGGCTCGCCCAAGATGAACTTCCTCAAGGGCCTGGCCCGCCAGCCGGGCAGCATCGAGCTCGACCAGGGCGCCAGCCTGCCCGTGGCCGAGATCCTCGGGCCGGCGGGCGAGATCGTGCTCGGCGTGCGCCCGGACGGTTTCGCCGTCGGCGACGGCGCTTCGGCAGCCGTGCGCGGCAAGGTCGTGCTCAACGAGTATCTGGGGCGCGAATCCTACCTGCACCTCGAGCTCGAGACCGGCGGCCGGGTGGTGGTCGAGGTGGCGCCGGACAATCCCGCCCGTCTCGACGAGGTCGTCGGCCTCGAGCTCAAGCCCCGGGCCGCGCATCTCTTCGACGCGGCGAGCGAGCAGCGGCTCGCGGCCTGACGCATGGAGCAGGCGACCGCCACGGAAGAGCGTCTTGCCGCGCTGCGGCCCGGCCCGGACGGTTCCGGCCCGCTCTATCTGCAGCTCGCCGAGCGGCTCGAGGCGGCCGTCGCGGGCGGAATGCTCAAGGACGGCGAGCCGCTGCCGCCCGAGCGCGTGCTGGCGCAGAGCCTCGATGTGTCGCGCACCACGGTGCGCCGGGCGCTCGACGAGCTCACCCGGCGCGGCCTCGTCACCACGAGGCACGGCTCGGGGAGCTTCGTCGCCAGCCGCTTCGAACAGCCCCTCGCCCGGCTCTCGAGCTTCACCGAGGATATGGCCGCGCGCGGCCGCAGCTCCGGCTTTCGCTGGCTCGAGCGTGGCCGCGGCCGGGCCAGCCCGGACGAGACCGTGGCGCTCAACCTGGCACCCGGCGACGACGTCAGCCGCTTCGTCCGCCTGCGCTTCGCCGACGACGAGCCGATGTGCATCGAGCGCGCCGCGATCCCGGCCCGCTATCTGCCGGACCCGGAGCGGGTCGAGACCTCGCTCTATGCAGCACTGCGCTCCCTCGGCCTCGAGCCGGTCCGGGCGCTCCAGCATCTCCGGGCCGCCGCGGTCGGGCCGGCGGATGCAGCCCTCCTCTCGATCCCGCCCGGCAGCCCGGTGATGGCGACCGTCCGCCACGGCTTCCTCGCCGACGACCGGCCGGTCGAGCTCACCCGTTCCCTCTACCGCGCCGACCGCTACGACTTCGTGGCCGAGATGCGCCGCAACTGATCGAGGCCAGCATGACCGAGACCCGCACCCTTGAAGGCCGGATCGTCACGCCCGAAGGCGTGGTCAGGGGAAGGCTGCGGCATGACAACCAGATCCTCGCGATCGAGCCGGACGACCGGGCCGCCGACGAGTTCCTGATTCTACCGGGCTTCATCGACCTGCACGTGCATGGCGGCGGTGGTGCCGACGTGATGGATGGCGCCGACGCTGTTCGCACCATGGCCGGGTTCCATGCCAGGCAGGGGACGACGACCCTGCTCGCGACAACCGTCACGGCCCCGACGGACGAGCTGCGCCGGGCCTTCGCCGGCATCGCCGAGGCTCTGGCCGAGCCCGCCGCCGACGGGGCCGAGGTGCTGGGCGTCCATCTCGAGGGGCCGTTCCTCAATCCCGAGGCGCTGGGTGCGCAGCCGCCCTTCGCCATCGCCCCCGACCTCGACCTGGTCGCCGGGCTGCACGAGGCGGCGCCGATCCGCGTCGCCACCATCGCACCGGAGGTCGACCCGCAGGGCCGCCTCCTCGCCTGGCTCGTGACGCATGGCGTGCGGGCGCAGATCGGCCACACGCGCTGCAGCTACGCCGAGGCCAGTGCTGCGCTGGCCGCCGGGGCTACCGGCTTCACCCATCTCTACAACGCCATGACCGGGCTGCATCACCGTGCGGCCGGCGCGGTCGGCTGCGCCATGGCCGAAGGGCGCTTCGCCGAGCTCATCCTCGACTTCCAGCATGTCGAGCCGGGGGCGGCGCTGGCGGCCCTTCGGGCGATCCCCGGCCTCTACGGCATCACCGACGCGGTGGCCGCCTGCGGCATGCCGGACGGCGACTACCATCTCGGCCGCCACCCCATCCGCAAGACCGGCCCGACCGTGCGCCTCGGCGACGGCACGCTCGCCGGCAGCGTGCTCACCATGGACAGGGCGTTTGCCAATTTCCTCGCACTCGGCCTCGACGCAGCCGAGGCGGCCAGGCGGACCAGCACCATCGCCGCGGACTATCTCGGCCTCGACGACCGCGGCCGGCTGGTGCCCGGCCGGCGCGCCGATCTCGTGCTGCTCGACGCAAGGGGCGCCATCGCCGGCGTCATGCGCGAGGGCCGGCCGCTCGGCGGCTGAGGTTCGGAGCGCCGAGCGGGCGGAACCGTCTCGCCCGTTAACCAATCCTTCAAGAAATAGCTTCATCCTCGGTGGCTGGGCTCGGTCCGTCGACCGGCGCCCGCTGAATTGCCGGCCGTCGCGCCTCGCGCGGCAACGCCCGGCTGAACCGCCGATGGTGAGGTCGCATGCGAGTTCCGAACAGTCGAGGCCGCCTGGCGAAGGGCATGTCCGTCATGCTGCTCCTCGGCATCGCCGGTTGCGCCAGTCACACCGAGTTGCCGCTGCTGCCTGCCGGGAGTGACGGCGAACGGGCGGCGGACGGAGCGCCGCTCACCGATGCCGGAAGGCTGGTCCGCATGGGCCAGCGCAGCCTCGCCGCCGGCGATCCGACGACCGCCGTGGGCTTCCTCGAGCAGGCGCTCGCCATCGACCGCACCAATCGCGAGGCGGCCGTGCTGCTCGGCAACGCCAATCTCGGGCTCGGCCGGCCGCAGGACGCGGCTGCCGCCTTCGGCCTGGTCCTGCAGGACGGCTCGACCGACCGCGAGGCCGCGATCGGCTACGCCAAGGCGATGATCGGCATCGGCCGCAGCGAGACGGCCGAGGCGCATCTGGAGCCCCTGGTCCGGCAGCGGCCGGACGATGTCGAGGCGAGCAATCTCCTCGGCGTCGCCCTCGACCTGCAGGGCGAGCACGATCTCGCGGTCGGCGTCTATCGGGACAGCCTCGCCCTCTCCCCCGGCGAGCCAGCGCTTCTGAACAATCTCGGCCTCTCCCTGGCGCTCGCCGGCCGCCACGACGAGGCCATCGCCGTGCTGCGGCCGCTCGCCGAGGGCTACACCTCCTCGGCGCGGGCGCGCCAGAACCTGGCGCTCGCCTATGGCCTGCGCGGCGACCTGGCCACCGCCGACCGCTGGAGCCGGATGGACCTGGCCGATGCCGACGTCACCAACAACCTGCGCTATTTCCGCACGATTGCCGGCCTCGAGCCGGGTGCCGTGCGCAGCGCCGCCTTGCAGCCCGATTTCAAGGAGCCGGTGGTCCGGGAAGCGCCGGGCGAGCCGCGCCTCGCCGCCCCGCGCCCGGCCACACCGGTGAAGCCCGCCACGCCGGCACCGGCCACGGCCGCACCGGCCGCTTCGGCACCGCCGCAACCGGCACCGGCCGCAGCACCGCCCACACCCCTGGTGACGGAGCCGGCGCCGGCAGAACCCGGCCCGGCGGCAGAACCCAGCCCGGCCCCGCCCGTGGCCGTGCCCGGCGACGCGCCGGCGACCCCAGGCCCGGGCTTCGGCATGGTCGAGCCCTCGGTCGGCCTCGTCGGTGTCGAGGCCACCGCACTCGGGCGCTGGTTCGTCGACCTCGGCAGCTTCGACACGGCCGCCGCGACGGGCGCCTACTGGCGCACGCTCCGGCGGACCCATGCCGCCGCAACCGAGGGTCTCACCCGTCTGGCCGGCGGCTCGACCGGGACCGTCCCCCTGATCGTCGGCCCGTTCGCCACGGCGGCGGAGGCGGAGACCCTCTGCAACCGGCTCACCGGCGCCGTCGTCTACTGCCACCCGGTGCAGCTGTAGGGCGCCGCGCCAGCCGGCGCTTTACGGTTTCCTAACGATTTTGCTTCAGACTGCCCCCTGATCGACGCAGCAGAAGGAGTACTGCAGATGACCACGTTCAAGCGTTTCTTCGCCGACGAGAGCGGTGCGACCGCCATCGAGTACGGCCTCATCGCCGCCCTCGTCTCGGTCGCCGTGCTGGCGATCCTCAGCACCCTGGGCGGCCAGCTCCAGGAGACGTTCCAGAACATCTCCGACGAGCTCACCGCGGCCGGCATCACCGGCGGTGGCGGCGGCGGCTGACGCCGGCACACTCGTGACGACAGCCGGCTGGCCCCAGGCACGAACGGTCAGCCGGCTGGTCGAACCCGGGCGGATCACGACATCGGTCGAGAACAGAATGAGCCTCTCCCTCCTCTCCCTGGCGCATCTCGGCATCGGCATCGCCGCCCTGAGCACCGTCTTCATGGCCGCCTGGTCGGACCTCCGCACCCGGCTGATCGCCAACCGGCTCCCGGCCATCCTCCTCGCCCTCGCCATCCCCCTGCATGCCCTCGAGGCCACCGCCTGGCCGCAGGCCGCGACTGCTAGCCTCAGCGCCCTGGCCCTGGCCGCCCTGGTCTTCATCCTCGGCTACGCGCTCTGGCGCGTCGGCGGGGTCGGAGGCGGCGACGTCAAGCTCCTGGTGGCCGCGACCTTCCTCGTCGGCACCGGCGGCTTCGGCACGCTCCTGGTCGGCACCGCCCTGACCGGCGGCCTCCTGGCCCTCGCCTGTCTCGTCGTGCCGGCCCGTCTGCCGCTCGCCGGCTGCCACCTCGCAGCCCTGACCGGGCCCGCCATGACCGCCGAGGACGGCGCCCTGGCGCGATCCGGGATCCCTTACGGCGTCGCCATCGCCTCGGGCACCGCCTTCGCCATCGTCCCGACACTTCCCCTGATCATCGGCTGAGGACAGCACATGCGGCGCATCCTGCTCCCCCTCGTCGCCGTCGCCCTGGCGATCGGCACGGCACTCTACGCCAATGCCTGGCTCGAGGGCGAGCGGCGCGCGGTGCTGGCACAGGTCACCCCGGTGACCGTCGCCGCCGACCCCGAGTTCATCGAGGTCCTGGTCGTCGCCGAGCGGCTGACGCCGGGCAGCTTCGTCAAGCCGACCTCCTGGCGCTGGCAGAAATGGCCGGACGTCGAGGTGCCTGAAAGCTACCTGCTCAAGAGCGAGATCGACCCCGCCGAGCTCGAGGGCTCGGTCGCCCGCCAGGTCCTGGTGCCGGGCGACCCGATCCTCGCCGACAGCCTCGTGCGGCCCGGCGAGCGCGGCTTCCTCGCCGCGGTGCTCGACCCGGGCATGCGCGCCGTGTCGGTGCCGGTGGACGAGACCTCGAGCAATGCCGGGCTGATCTTTCCCGGCGACCGGATCGACCTGATCCTGACCCAGACCCTTGCCGGCGACGCCGACGGGGCCGCCGATCGCCGGGTCAGCGAGACGGTGCTCGAGGACATGCGGGTCATCGCCATGGGCCGCCGGCTGCACAGCGAGCCGAACGAGATCGGCGACAGCGGCCAGGTGCGGACCGTCACCCTCGAGGTCACCCCGGCCGGGGCCGAGACCGTCGCACTCGTCACCGAGCTCGGCAAGCTGTCGCTCAGCCTGCGCAGCATCGCCACCGCGCCTGTGCCGGCCGCCGGCAGCGACGGCCCGCCGGCACCGCGCCAGGCGGTGACCTGGGACAGCGATGTCAGCCAGGTGCTGCGATCCGACGACCTTGTCCGGCCGCGTCTGACGGTCATGCGCGGTGCCGCCATGGAGCGCGCACTCTTGGATGCGGAGAGCAACTGATGAGGGTCATGTCACCTGTGCCTGCCCGCCTCGTCACCCGTCTGGCCCGCCGGGCCCGGGCCATCGCCCCGGTGCTGGTGGCGGCCGCGGCCCTGACCCTGGGCGCGGGCTATCTGCTGGAAAGCCAGGGCGGCGTGCA
>CAZGUW010000083.1:0-17059 GCA_964528705.1 uncultured Geminicoccaceae bacterium | reverse complement strand
TGGCAAGATTGCGCCCGCTGCAGACGGCGTGGCCCTGGTCGGTCCTGCGGCCCGGTTGCGGCGCGGCCCGCCGACCCCGGGGGAGGACAGGTCGGCGGGCTTTCGCCGTGGGCTTAGAAGCCGTCTGGCTACCATGAAATACGCGGCGGGATCGGGCCTGGATCACGGCCGCGGTCAATTGCCGGTGCGGCCCGGGCAACGTGCCTGCGGAAAGGGCGGTGTCGGGCTCAGTCCTGGCTGCTGAGCGCACGCGCCTGGCCGATCCAGTCCTCGCGCTCGATGCGGCCCTTGAAGTCGAGCACCTCGTCGATCCGCGCGATGTCTTCGGGCGTGAAGGCGGCAATCTGCTTGAAGGTGGTGATGCCGAGATCGTTCAGCTTCTGCCGCAATACCGGGCCGATGCCGCGGATCATCTCGATGTCGTCCGGCGCGTCGGCCGGCGGCGTGAAGAGCTGGACCGGCTTCGCAGCGGCCACGGGCGGTGCCGCATCGGGCGCCGGGGCGGCAGCGGGCATGTCGCCCTCGAGCTTTGCCCGCTCGGCCATCAGCCGCTTGCGGGCGGAGGAGCCGGCGGGGAGCTGCGCCAGCTTCGCATCGATCCGCCGGCGGGCCTGGGCCAGCCGCTCGGCTTCGTTGGGCACGGCCAGCGCCGGCGCGTTCTGCGCGGGGGCGTTCTGCGCGGGGGCGGGCGGCTTCTCTGCCGCTACCGGCGCCGGCGGGGCTGTCTCCAGCGCCACCTTCTCCTGCTGGCAGAGCCGCAGGCGCTCCTTCGTCTCGTCGTGCGCCGCGTCGGCCCGCCGCACCTCCTGCTCGACATGGGCGAGCTTCTTCTTCCAGCCTTCCTCGATCGTCGCGCGGCTGGACGCGTCGCGGCGCTCGAAGAACCACCAGGCGGCGATGACGCCAACGATGATGCCCACGATGAACATCAAGATCGAGCCCATGTGTGCTTTCTCCCCAAATCCATCGGCGGCGCACTGTCGGCCGCCAGAAAATCACACCCGATGGCGTTCCCCGTCCGGCCGATACTGGCCGGCAAGCCGCCGGAGCACAAGTCAGCCCCTGGCATCCTCGGCGATCATCCGGGCGGCCTTCTCGGCGATCATCACCACCGGCGAGTTGGTGTTGCCCGATGTGATGGTCGGCATGATCGAGGCATCGACCACCCGAAGCCCGTCGATGCCATGAACCCGCAGCCGCGCATCGACCACCGCCGCGCGGTCCTCCGCCGGCCCCATCCGGCAGGTGCCGACGGGGTGGAAGATGGTCGTGCCGAGGGCGCCCGCCGCGTGGACCAGCTCCGCCTCGGTGGTCACGGACGGGCCCGGCAGGTGCTCCTCGGGCGAATGGGGCTCGAGCGCCGGCGCCGCCATGATCCGGCGGGTCAGGCGGATGGCGTCGGCGGCCACCTTCCGATCCTCGTCGGTCGAGAGATAGTTGGGCGCGATGGCCGGCGGCGCCGCCGGGTCATTGGACCTCAGCCGTACCGTGCCACGGCTGGTCGGGCGGATGTTGCAGACCGAGGCGGTGATCGCCGGGAAGGGGTGCAGCGGCTCGCCGAAGCGGCCGAGGCTCAAGGGCTGGACGTGATACTGGACATTCGGCGTGGCGAAGCCCGGATCGGTCTTCGCGAAGGCGCCGAGGGTCGAGGGCGCCATGCTTAAAGGGCCGCGGCGATGCAGCGCGTATTCCAGCGCCATCCGGGCCTTGCCGGCGAGGCGCGACGCCTGCTCGTTCAGGGTCACTGCGTTCTTGACCTTGTAGACGGTGCGGATCTGCAGGTGATCCTGGAGATTGCCGCCCACACCTTCGAGTTCGTGGCGGACATCGATCCCCTGGTCCCGCAGATGGCCGGCGGGGCCGATGCCGGCGAGCAGCATGAGCTGCGGCGAGCCCAGGGCACCGGCGGCGAGCACCACCTCGCGGCCGGCCTCGACGGACTTGGCGAGGCCGTTCTCGATATAGTCGACGCCGGTGACCCGCCGGCCTTCGAGCCGGAGCCCGGTCACCTGCGCGCCGGTGACGACGACGAGATTGCGCCTGGAGCGGACGGGCCGCAGGAACGCCTTGGCGGCCGACCAGCGCACGCCCCGGCGCTGGTTGACGTGGAAATAGCCGCAGCCCTCGTTGTTGCCGCGGTTGAAGTCGTCGGTCCTGGGGATGCCGACCTCGGCCGCAGCGGCACGGAAGGCGTGCAGGATGGGCCAGTCGACCCGCGGCTCCTCGACCCGCCATTCGCCGCCGACGCCGTGCAGCTCGTCCGCCCCGCCGCAGAAGTCCTCGGAGAGCTTGAACCAGGGCAGCACGTCCTCCCAGCTCCAGCCGGGATTGCCGAGCTGCCGCCAGTGGTCGTAATCGGCCGCTTGGCCGCGCATGTAGATCATGCCGTTGATCGAGGAGCAGCCGCCCAGCACCCGGCCGCGCGGGTAGTTAAGCGCCCGCCCGCCGAGCCCCGCCTCCGCCTCGGTCCTGAAGCACCAGTCGGTCCTCGGGTTGTTCTGGGTGTAGAGGTAGCCGATCGGCACATGGATCCAGAACCAGCTGTCGCGGCCCCCGGCCTCGAGCAGCAGGACGCGGCGGCGCGGGTCGGCCGAAAGGCGGTTGGCCAGCACGCAGCCGGCCGTGCCGGCGCCGATGACGACGTAGTCGAAGCCGTTCACGCAACTCCCCCCTGACGATTGCCGGCGAGGTTACCGACCGGCCGGCAACGCGGCAACCGCTTGCCCCGCCGGCGCTTCGTGGCCACGTTGGGGGTTCATTGGAACGAATCCAGAGCGGAGCGCTGCTTGCGTGACATGGCGGGATCAGCCGGCGGGACGGCCCTGACTTGAGGCGTGGCCGCGGGGCGCCGCCGCCCCTGTCCGCGACCTTGGGCGGTGGCGGCCGGCCGGAACGGAGCTGGGTCGATCTCGCCCGCTTCGCGCTCCCCTATGTCTGGCCGGCGGGCGAGCCCGCGCTGCGCCTGCGCATCGTTCTCGCCTTCGCCTGCCTCGTCGCCGCCAAGGTGCTGACGGTCTATGTCCCCTTCTTCCTGAAGTGGAGCGTCGACGCGCTGAGCGTGGCGAACCTCACCGCCGTGCCGCTGGCGCTGCTCATCGGCTATGGCGCCGCGCGCCTCCTCGCCTCGACCTTCCAGCAGCTCCGCGACGCGCTCTTCGCCCGCGTGGGCGCCCGCGCCGGGCGGCGGCTGGCCCTGCAGGTCTACACCCGGCTCTTCGACCTCTCGCTCCGCTATCACCTCGAGCGGCGCACGGGCGAGCTCGCCCGGGCCATCGACCGCGGCGTCAAGGCGCTCTCCTTCCTGCTGCGCACCGGGCTCTTCGGCCTCGGCCCGACCCTGCTCGAGTTCGTCATGGTCATCGGCGTGCTGCTCTGGAACTACCCCCCGAGCTTCGCCCTCGTCACCTTCGTCACCATTCTCGGCTACGCCGCCTTCACCGTCATCGCCACGAACTGGCGGACATTGATCCGCCGCGAGCTCAATCGCGCCGACAACGAGTTCAACGCCTCGGCGGTCGACGGGCTGATCAATTACGAGGTGGTCAAGGCCTTCGGCAACGAGGGCTTCGAGCGGCAGCGGCTCGACGGTCAGCTCGCCGCCTACGAGACCGCCGCGGTCCGCTCCGAGGTCTCGCTCGCCTGGCTGAACGGCGGCCAGGCCGCGATCCTCGCCGTCGGCGTCACCATCCTCATGGTGATGGCCGGCCAGGGCGTGGTCGAGGGCTCGCTCACCATCGGCGATGTGGTGCTGCTCAACACCTTCATCTGGCAGCTCTACCAGCCCTTGAACTTCCTCGGCGTGATCTATCGCGAGATCCGCCAGTCGGTGACCGACCTCGAGCAGATCGAGGCCCTTTTGGAGCTGGAGCCCGAGGTCGCCGATGCGCCGGGTGCCGTGCCGCTGGTCGTCGAGGACGGCACCGTCCGGTTCGAGGGCGTGCGCTTCGCCTATGACTCGCGGCGCCCTTTGGTCGACGGTCTCGACTTCACCCTCGAGGGCGGCCGGAAGCTCGGCATCGTCGGCCCGACGGGGGCGGGCAAGTCGACCATCGTGCGGCTCCTCTTTCGCTTCTACGACCCGGATGGCGGTCGGGTGGCCATCGACGGCCAGGACATCGCCCGGGTGACCCAGGCGTCGCTGCGCGCCCATATCGGGCTCGTGCCGCAGGACACCGTGCTCTTCAACGACACCATTGCTGCCAATATCGGCTATGGCCGCCCCGGCGCCTCGCAGGCGGCCATCGAGGAGGCGGCCCGCCTCGCCCAGATCCACGACTTCGTCACAGGATTGCCGGACGGCTACCGGACGACCGTCGGCGAGCGCGGCCTGAAGCTCTCGGGCGGCGAGAAGCAGCGCGTCGCCATCGCCCGCGTGATGCTGAAGGACCCGCCGATCCTGATCCTCGACGAGGCGACCTCGGCGCTCGACAGCGCGACGGAGCGGGCACTCCAGGCGGCCCTCGCCAGCGCCGCCCGCGGCCGCACCACCCTCGTCATCGCGCACCGGCTCTCCACCATCACCGACGCCGACCAGATCATCGTCATGGACGAGGGCCGCGTCGTCGAGCGCGGCACGCATGGCGAGCTGGTGGCGCAGGACGGGCTCTACGCCCAGCTCTGGCAGCGGCAGCAGGCGGAGGAGGCGTACTAGCCGCAGCGCGCCCGGGTGGCTCTCGGCTCCGAGCGCGCCTATAACCCGGCGATGCTGGGGCGGTGAGCACAGGACAGAGCCGATGCGGTGCCCGTTTTGCGGTTCCGAGGATACGCAGGTGAAGGATTCGCGGCCGGTCGAGGATGCGACCTCGATCCGGCGGCGGCGGCAGTGCGCGGCCTGCGGGGCGCGGTTCACGACGTTCGAGCGGGTGCAGCTGCGCGACCTCGTGGTCTTGAAGAAGGACCACAAGCGCGTGCCCTTCGACCGCGACAAGCTGGCGCGCTCGATCGCCATCGCGGTCCGGAAGCGCGGTGTCGACCAGGAGCAGATCGAGCGCATCGTCAACGGCATCGTCCGCCGGATCGAGACCAGCGGCGAGCACGAGGTGCCGACCACGCGGATCGGCGAGCTCGCCATGGAATCCCTGGCAAAGCTGGACGAGGTCGCCTATGTCCGCTTCGCCTCGGTCTATCGCGACTTCGCCAACGCGCGCGATTTCGAGGAGTTCATCAGTCGCCTGCCAGAGGGCGACGAAGCCGAAGCGTGACCACCCCTTCATGACCGATCCGATCGATGCCCGCTTCATGGGCCTCGCCCTGGCCCTGGGCGAGCGCCATCTCGGCCTGACGGCGCCCAACCCCTCGGTCGGCTGCGTCATCGTCAGGGACGGGCTGGTGGTCGGCCGCGGCTGGACCCAGCCGGGCGGTCGGCCGCATGCCGAGGCCGAGGCCCTGGCCCGTGCTGGTGCCGCGGCCAGGGGGGCCACCGCCTATGTCACGCTCGAGCCCTGCTCGAACTGGGGCAAGACCCCGCCCTGCACCAAGGGGCTGATCGAGGCCGGCATCGCCCGGGTCGTCATCGGCTGCGTCGATCCGGACCCGCGCGTCGACGGCAAGGGCATCGCCTGGCTCAGGGAAGCCGGGATCGAGGTTATCGTCGGCGTGCGCGAGGCCGAGGCGCTGGCCCAGAATCTCGGCCTCTATCGCCGCATCCGGGCCGGCCGGCCGATGGTCGGGCTGAAGCTGGCGATGACCCTCGATGGCCGGATCGCGACCCGCATGGGCGAGAGCCAGTGGATCACGAGCGAGGCGGCGCGCGCCTTCGGCCATCGCCTCAGGGCCAGCCACGATGCCATCATGATCGGCAGCGGCACGGCGCTTGCCGACGACCCCCTGCTCACCTGCCGCCTGCCCGGTCTCGAGGGCCGCTCGCCGGTCCGCGTCGTCATGGACCGGCGCGGCCGGCTCTCCGACCGGAGCCGGCTGCGGGCCAGCGCCGACCGGCTGCCGCTGGTCCATGTCACGGCCGCCGACGGCGACACCTCGCCCGGCGCCGTCTTGACCCGCCTCGCTGACCAAGGCATCACACGGCTTCTGGTCGAGGGTGGTGCCACGCTCGCCACGAGCCTGCTCGGGGCCGGCCTCGTCGATCGGCTCTATGTCTTCTCCGCGCCGGCGCTGATCGGCGGCGACGGCCTGGCGGCAATCCATGGCCTCGGCGTCGACCGGATGGCCGATGTCGGCCGGTGGCGCGTGGTCGACACGCGGCTCCTCGGCCCCGATCGTTTCAGCGTGCTCGAGCCCGAAGGTTAGGCCAGAAAGCCAGCGATGTTCACCGGCATCATCACGCACCAGGGCCAGATCCTGGAGGTCGAGGACAAGGACGGTGGCCGCCGGCTCGTGGTCCGGGCCGAGGGGCTCGACCTCGGACATATCGCGATCGGGGCCTCGGTCGCACATTCCGGCGTCTGCCTGACGGTCGCCGCGAAGACGGCAGACTCCTACAGCGTCTACGCCTCGCCGGAGACGCTGGCGCGCACGACGCTCGGCGACTGGCAGCAGGGCGACGCGATCAACCTCGAAGCCTCGCTCCGCCTTGGCGACGAGCTCGGCGGTCATCTCGTCTTCGGCCATGTCGACGGCCTCGGCCGGATCGCCGCCATCGAACCCGATGGCGAGAGCTTGCGCATCGCCTTCGAGATGCCGGATGACCTCCGGCCGCTGGTCGCGGTCAAGGGCTCCGTCGCCGTCGACGGCATCTCGCTCACCGTGAACGAGGTGACCGGGACGGGTTTTGCCGTGATGATCATTCCGCACACCCGGGACGTCACCACCCTGCGCCACCGCCGGGTCGGCGACCGGGTCAATCTCGAGGCCGACATGCTCGCCCGCTACGTTGCCCGCCAGCTCCAATTCGTGCCCGGCGGGGAGCGGCCGTGACCGACGCCGAATTCCTCTCGCCCATCGAGGACGTGCTCGAGGATGCGCGGCGCGGGAAGATGTTCATCCTGGTCGACGACGAGGACCGCGAGAACGAGGGCGATCTCGTGATCCCGGCCGAGTTCTGCGACGCCGCCGCCATCAACTTCATGGCGAAACACGGTCGTGGCCTGATCTGCCTCGCCCTCAGCCGCCAGCGCTGCGAGAAGCTGGGCCTGCCGCTGATGGCCCAGGGCAACGAGCCCCGCCTCTCGACGGCGTTCACCGTCAGCATCGAGGCCCGGGACGGGGTGACCACCGGCATCTCGGCGGCCGACCGGGCGCACACCGTCAAGGTGGCCATCGACCCGGCGAGCCGGCGCGAGGATCTGGTGGCACCCGGCCACATCTTTCCGCTGATGGCGCGGGACGGCGGGGTGCTCGTCCGCACCGGCCACACCGAGGCCGCGGTCGATCTCTCGCGCCTCGCCGGGCTCGATCCGTCCGGCGTGATCTGCGAGATCATGAACGACGACGGCACCATGGCACGGCTGCCCGACCTCGTCGCCTTCGCCCAGCTGCACGGGCTGAAGGTCGGCAAGATCGCCGATCTCATCGCCTACCGGCTGAAGCACGACCGGCTGGTCGAGCGCGACATCGCCACCACCTTCACCAGCCGTTTCGGCGGCGATTTCCGCCTTCAGGTCTATGTCAACGTGCTCGACGGCATCGAGCATGTGGCACTGGTCAAGGGCGACGTCACGGCGCCGGAGCCCGTCCTCGTGCGGGTCCATGCCGTCAACATGCTGCAGGACCTGCTCGGCGAGGGCGAGAGCGGCCGCGGCGACCAGCTCCACCAGGCGATGCGGATGATCGGCGAGGCGGGCAGGGGCGTGGTCGTGCTGCTGCGCGAGCCGTCGCCGACCAGCATTTCCGAGCGGGTCAAGGTCGCCCTCGGCCACCATCCGCCGCCACCAGCGGACCTGCGGGTCTACGGGATCGGTGCCCAGATCCTGGGCGATCTCGGGGTCACCGACATGATCCTCCTCTCCAATACCGGCCGCACCATCGTTGGCCTCGAGGGCTATAACCTGCGCGTCGTCGAGACCCGGCCGATCCCCGCCGAGGGAGAGAGCTGATGGCCGGCATCTCCGCCACGAACGCCGTGCCGAAGCTGCCGGGCGCGCGCATCCTCGTCATCGAGGCCCGCTACCATGCGGCCATCAACGATCTCCTGCTCGCCGGTGTCCGCGCCGTGCTGGAGGCGGCCGGGGCGCGGGTCGAGGAGCTGACCGTGCCGGGGGCGCTCGAGATCCCGCCGGCCATCCGCATCGCGGACCTCCACGGCAGGGGCTTCGCCGGCTATGTGGCGCTGGGCTGCGTCATTCGCTGCGAGACCACGCATTACGATCTTGTCGCCAACGAGAGTGCGCGCGGCATCACCGATCTCGGCACCACCCGGGGCCTCGCCATCGGCAACGGCATCCTCACCGTCGAGAACGAGGCGCAGGCGCTCGAGCGGGCCGACCCGGCGCGCCAGGACAAGGGCGGCCACGCGGCCCTCGCCACTCTCTCCCTCGTTGCCTTCCGCCGCCGGCTGCTGCAGCCATGAGCGCCATGCCCACCAAGCCCGTCCTGAACAAGCGCCGCGCCGCCCGCTTCGCCGCGGTCCAGGCGCTCTACCAGGCTGATGCCGGCGATCTCGCCATCGACCGCGTCGTCGCCGAATTTCAGACGCACCGGCTGGCCGAGATCTTCGAGCCCCTCGAGCTCGACGAGCCTTCACCCGCGGTCGACGGCAAGTGGTTCGCGATCCTCGCCGGCGGTGCCTGGGATGCGCGCGAGCGGCTCGACCCGGCGATCGAATCCTGCCTCGCTCCAGGCTGGACCCTCGCCCGCTGCGGCTTCCTCCTGCGGGCGTGCCTCAGGGCCGGCGCCTACGAGCTCGCCGAGCGCACCGACGTGCCGGTCAGGGTCGTGCTCAACGAATATGTCGAGCTGGCGCACCTCTTCTTCAGTGGCGACGAGCCGGCCTTCGTCAATGCGGTGCTCGACCGCCTCGCACCAACGCTGCGTCCGGAGCGAAGCCCGGTCACCTGATGCCCCCCTGAACACCCGATGTCGGGAGCGGAACACATGGGCGAGTTCGACCTCATCGACCGCCTGCTCAAGCCTCTGGCCAGGGGCTTTTCGGGCGCCCTCGGCCTCACGGACGATGCCGCCCTGGTCGACGTGCCGGATGGCCGCTCGCTCGTCATCGCCAAGGACGCCATCGTCGAGGGCGTGCATTTCCTCGCCGACGATCCGCCCGAGGCGGTCGCGGCCAAGCTGCTCCGGGTCAATCTTTCCGACCTCGCCGCCATGGGGGCGAGCCCGCTCGCCTACCTCACCGTCATCGCCCGGCCGAAGTCGCTCGACGACGACTGGCTCGAGGGCTTCACCGCCGGGCTGGCTGCGGACCAGGAGACCTACGGCCTGCATCTCATCGGCGGCGATCTCGTCTCGACGCCGGGGCCGCTGCTCCTATCCTGCACCATCCTGGGCTTGGTACCCAAGGGGCGGGCCCTGACCCGTCAGGGCGCGCGGCCCGGCGATCATGTCTGGGTCTCCGGCACGCTCGGCGACGCGGCCCTCGGCCTGCGTGTCCTCAAGGGCCTCGCCGCCACCGAGGACGAGGCTTTCTACCTCGTCGAACGCTATCGCCGGCCGCAGCCCCGCACCGCCCTCGGTCCACGCCTCATCGGCCTCGTGCATGCCGCGATCGACGTCTCCGACGGGCTGGTCGCCGACCTGACCCACATCCTCGAAGAATCGGCGGTCGCCGCCACGATCGACGCCGACGCCCTGCCGCTCTCGGTCGTGGCACACGGCATGCCGGGCTGCCATGATGCGGCGCTGGTCGGCGGCGACGATTACGAGCTGCTCTTCACAGCCCCGGAAAGCGCCACCACGGCCATCGAGGCCCTGGCCGGCGAGCTCGGCGTGGCGCTCACGCGGATCGGCCGGATCACCGCCGGCCAGGGCCTCACCGTCACCGACGCCAACGGCCGAAAGCTCGACGTGGACGGCCTCGGCTGGCGGCATTTCTGAGCCGGCCATGAGTGCGACCGCCCCGCAGCCGACGCTCCACCACGCCCCGCCGCGGCGCGGCGACCAACCCATTCCCTGCCACGTCCTTGCTCCCGCGGGCGCTGCCGCCGGCCTCGTCCTCCTGCTGCACGGGCGGGACGGGGCCGGCCGCTCGGCGCATATCGTGCCGATCGCCCTGGCCTATCTCGCCCGGGGCTGGCGCGTCGTGGCGCCCGACCTGCCGTATTCGCGGGCCGTGACGGATTCCGGTCCGGTCGAGCTCTACACCATGAGCGGCCATCTGGAGGACGCAGCCGCCGTGCTCCAGTGGGCTCGCGATCAATGGCCGGAGGAGGCGGGCCGGCTGGCGTTCGCCGGCCACAGTGTCGGCGCCTGGGCGGCGGCGCGGCTCGCGGCCGGTGCCGAGGTGCCGGACCATCTCCTCGGCGTCTCGCCGGTCTTCTCCGGCCCGGCGCTCATGGCCGCGCGGCGCGCCATGGGCGCTCCCGCCATTCAGGCGCTGCGCCGGGAGGCGCCGGCCATGCTGGCCGAGCTCTCGACGATCCGGGCGGCCCCGGCGCTGCGCCGCGTCACGGCACCCGTGGCGGTCGTCACCGGGGCACTCGACGGCATCACCCCGCCGAAAGTCGCCCGTGCCTGGTTCCGTGCCGCCGCCGGTGCCTGTTTCTACACGGCGCTGCCCGGCCAGCATCACTGCCCCGAAGGGCCGCTCTACGACAGGGCCATCGCCGCCGCCCTCGACGCGACGGGCGCCTGAGGCAAGAGCGCCACGCTCGCCTGACGCTGGCGCGGGCGCCGGGCCGGCTCCACGCGGGCGAGGCCCGTCTCGATCGCGACGACGGTGTCGTAGAAGGGCTGGCCCGCCGGGTCGGTCGGCAACCCCTCGCCATGCAGGACGGCGAGCACCACCGTATCCGGCAGGGCCGTGCGCAGGGCCTCGTGGAAAGTGACTGCCGCCGTCGCATCGAGGGCCGAGGTCGCCTCGTCGAGCAGCAGCACGTCCGGCCGGTGGAGGAGGATGCGCGCCAGCACCAGGCGCTGCTTCTGCCCGCCCGAGAGCACGTAGCGCCAGGGATGTCCCTCGTGCAGCTCGTTGTTGAGCGCCCTGACGAACGTCCCGAGCCCGGCCTCGCCGAGGACCGCGGCGACGGCGAGGTCGTCGACCGTCTCCGCCGCTTCCGGATAGGCGACCAGCGCCTTCAGCGTCAGCCGGTCCGGCAGGTCCGGCTCCTGGCCGGCGAAGAAGAGCTGCTTCTCCGGGGCCATGACGATCTTGCCCTCGCCATAGGGCCAGAGGCCGGCCACGGCCTTGAGCAGCGAGCTCTTGCCGCAGCCGTTCGCACCGCGCAGGCAGGCCCATTGCCCGGGCTGCAGGCGGAGTGCCGGGACCCGGAGGAAGGGCTGCGCCAGGTGGCCCCGATGGCGAAGGGCGATACCCTCAAGCCTGAGGCCGGCCACGGCCTCGGAACGCACCCGGCGAAAGCGGCTGATGCCGGTCTCGCCATAGAACGCGTCCCTGGCCCGCACCCGCTCGACCGCCCGGGCGAGGTCGGTCAGTCGCCCGGCATTGGCGCGCAGCGTGGCGATCGCCGGCATGACGTTGATGAACCAGGAGACGTCCTGGATCAGCTCGGCGGTCAGCTCCGAGCTGGCGACGAAGTCGCGAAAGCCGATGCTGTTCGAGGTGAAGGCAGGGAGGGCGGGCAGGTAGGCGATGAGCCGCCGCGCCAGGAACCCGTGGACGTCGTTGAAGAGCATCATCCCGGCCCCCCAGGCGTTCTGCCGGGCCCACGCCCGGTCGACGCCGGCATAGAGCCGGGTGTTGATCGCCCGCTGCGCCCGTTCGCCACGGGACGCGGCGAGCTGGCTCACCCGGTGCAGCATGGCGCCGAGCTCGCCGCGCCAGGCGCCGTCGCGCTTCTGCCGCTCCAGGGTGATCCGCTCGAGCACCCGGCCGATCAGCCAGGCGGCCATGGTGACGGCCGGCACGTAGAGGAGGATGAGGAGGCCCGCGAGGAGGGCCGAGCCGTATTCGCCGGGCGTGAGGTCGACGGGCAGGCCGAGCGATCCGACCCAGGCATCGAGTACCGGTACCCTGACGCTGCGCTCGATGAGGGCTGCCGCGACGAACCAGACCGAGGTGACGGCACCCCAGAAGCCCATGGCGAGGCCGATCAGACCGGCATAGAGACCGGCCGAGCAGTCGTCGAGGCGCTGGTCGATGGCGTCCGGCAGGCGTGCCGGCTGTGTCCCGTCATCCGCCCGGTCGCTCATCAGGTCGAAGGCGACCCGCTCGTCGGCCAGAATCGCGGCGTCGAAGCGCCCGACCAGCCAGGCCCGCGCCCGCCGGTGCAGCGTCGTCGAGAACAGGTGGCGGCAGGCCACCCCACCGGCACGCCCGACATGGAGGGCGAAGAACATGAGGGTGCTGGTCAGCAGCAGGGCGGCGGGATCGACGCCGAGATCGGGGCTGTGGTAGCCGGCGAGCGCGCCGATGAAGTCGCCGGATGCCGTCGCCACCCAGACGGAGGCCTTGCTCAGGGCCGTGGTCAACGCCAGCACTGCCGCCGTCAACGCCCACGCCTCGACCCATCGGTCCGAAACCCAATAAGCCGCGAGCAGGCCCCAGAAGTCCTGCAACCGTCGCATCAGCCGCCCACATCGCTGTCGAACGCAGCTTAATTAAACCATTAGTTGTATAGATCGACGGATTGAACGCTGTCCACGAAAACCAGCGCTTTCGCCTCGATTCTGCCACATTGTGGCCATACGGCCCGCTCGCGGGCGTGCTAGGGAGGTGTCACGGGCGCGGATGGCCGTCCGCATCCGAGAGCAGACGCCCCCCCTTGATCGACGCCCGCACCGACCTCCCGCCCAAGGGCCTCGTGGAGCGCGCCGCCCCGACGCTCTTCCTGATCTTCTGGTCGTCCGGCTTCGTCGCCGCCAAGGCCGGGCTCGAGGGTGCTGCACCGCTCACCTTCCTCAGTTTGCGCTTTTTGATCGTCACGGTGCTGATGCTGGCGATCGCCCTCTTGCTCCGGGCACCCTGGCCCCGCACCCGGGCGGAGGTCCGCCACCTCGTGGTCCTGGGCCTCGTCATCCAGGCGATCTACTTCAGCTGCTCCTATCTCGCCTTCGGCGCCGGGATCACCGCCGGCGGCCTCGCGCTCATCGTCGGCATGCAGCCCGTGCTCACCGCGGTGGTCGCCGTACCGCTGCTCGGCGAGCGCCTCCGCCCGGCGCAATTCCTGGGCCTCGCCCTCGGTGTCGCCGGCATCGTGCTCGTGCTGCACCAGAAGCTCGCCGCCGGCGTCGGCACGCTTGCCGGCGTCGGCTTCGCCGTCCTGGCGCTGGTCGCGATCACCGGTGGCACGCTCTACCAGAAGCGCTTCTGCCCGCGCTTCGACCTCTGGGCCGGCGGCACCATCCAGTTCGCCACCGCCGCGGCCGTCGTCAGCCTCGCCGCCCTGCTCGTCGAGGACAACAGGGTCACCTGGACCCCCGCCTTCGCCGCCGGGCTCGGCTATCTCGTCCTCGTCTCGTCGATCGTCTCCATCGCCCTCCTCAACCTGATGCTCCGCCGCGGCGAGGCGAGCCGGGTCGCCACCCTCTTCTTCCTCGTCCCGCCAGGTGCTGCCCTCTTCGCCTGGCTCCTGCTCGGCGAGAGCCTCGGCCCGCTGGCGCTCGTCGGCATGGCCACAGCAACCGCCGGCGTCGCCCTGGTCATGCGGCCGCCACGGCGGGGCTGAGCGGGCCGGGGCGACGAAGGCAGGACCTGCTATTTGAACGTCTGGCCGCTTTGCCCGTTGATACGACTCGCACCAGAACGGTGGTGAGCATGGACGACGACGCCTTCTTCGGCCTTTCCCGGTATCATTTCCTGCTGGTCGGGGTAGGTGCGGCCATCATCATGGCCCACTGGCTGCCCCGCTTCTTCTCGAAGCGCGAGCCGGCGGCGGCACCGCTGATGATCCTTTTCGGGACGGGCATCACCCTCGTGGTGCCCGAGCTGGCCCTGCTGCCGGACCCGCGCGCGTCGCCCCAGCCCTGGGAGCTGATCAGCGAGATGGCCGTCATCGTGGCGCTCTTCGCGAGCGGTATGCGGATCGATCGCCTCCGGCCCTGGCGGCAGTGGAGCCCGACGCTGCGGCTCCTGGCGCTGGCGATGCCGCTTACCATCCTCGCCGTGGCACTCCTCGGTGTCGGGTTGATGGGCATGACGGCGGCGGGCGCGATCCTGCTCGGTGCCGTCCTGTCCCCGACCGATCCGGTGCTCGCCGGCGACGTCCAGGTCGGCCCGCCCCACGAGGGCAGGGAGCACCCGGTCCGTTACACGCTGACGACCGAGGCGGCCCTGAACGACGGCCTGGCGTTCCCTTTCGTCTATCTCGGGCTGATCGTCGCGGCGGAGGGGCTGAGTCCCGCATCCTGGCTGGGGGAATGGCTCCTGGTCGATGTCGCCTACCGCATCGCCCTGGGCGTCGCGCTGGGTGCTGCCGGGGGCTGGGCGCTCGGTCAGGTGCTCTTCGTCCTGCCGCGGGGTGCCGTGCTCGCCGACACGGCTTCCGGCGTGGTGGCGCTCGCCGGCGTCATGCTCTGCTACGGCACGACCGAGCTGGCGGAGGGCTATGGCTTCATCGCCGTCGCGGTGATGGGCCTGACGCTCAGGCGGGTCGAGGTGGAGCACCACTTCCACCGGCGGCTGCACGATTTCGGCGAGGCCATCGAGCATGCGCTGACCGCCATCCTGCTGGTGGCGCTGGGCAGCGTCCTGCCACTGCTATTGGCCGACCTCACCATCATGCATGTGGTCGTGGCCATGGCGCTGCTCTTCGTCGCCCGGCCGCTCATCGGCTGGCTATCCCTGCTCGGCACCAGCCTCGAGCACGGCTCGCGGCTGCGGGTCGCGGTCTACGGCGTGCGTGGTATCGGCTCGATCTACTATCTCTGCTACGCCGGCAGCCACGTGGAGTTCGCCAACGAGGCGCAGATCTGGTCGCTGGTGGCGCTGGTCATCCTCCTCTCGACCATGCTGCACGGCTTCACCGTGGGCTGGGCCATGGAGGGGATCAGGGACGAGGAGGCCGCCAGCACCGCCGACCGGTCAGGGTCGCCCTGATCGTGCCGGAAGCCGGCTGAACGTTGTAGAAACGGCCGGGGATCAGCATGGAGGAACAGTCACCATGAGCAGCCTGTACCGGACCGCCCTGGACGAGCTGGCGGCGGTCTTCGAGCGCCTGGACGACGCGGCGGTCGACCGGGTGGTTGAGGAGATCGCGGCGGCGCGGCGGGTCGTCGTCTTTGGCGGCGGGCGGGAGAAGCTGCAGATCATGGGCTTCGCCATGCGGCTCTTCCACATGGGCCGCGCTGTTGCGGTCGAGGGCGACATGACGACGCCGCCCGTGGGCCGTGGCGACCTCTTCCTTGTCACCTGCGGGCCCGGCGAGATCTCGACCGCACTGGCGCTGATCGGCGTGGCCAGGGCGGCGGGCGCCAGGGTGGTCGTGATCACCGCCCAGCCTGAAGGCCGGGCGCCGGCGCTGGGCGACGCCGTGCTGCACCTGCCGGCGCAGACCATGGCCGACGATCAGGGGCCGGAGCGGCGCTCGGTCCTGCCGATGGGCTCGCTCTACGAGGGGGCGCTCTTCGTGCTCTTCGAGGTTATGGTGCTGAAGCTGATCGACCGCCTCGGCATCACGCCCGAGGCCATGCGGGCGAACCACACCAACCTTGAATAGGCGGCTCCCCTCAGGCCCCGGTCCGGGTCAGCAGCGCGGCAATGGCGACGTAGGTGAAGGGGTAGCGCTCCGGCGCCTCGGCGACCAGGCGCTCGGCGCGGGCGTAAACATCCTCGACCAGGGAATCCAGCTCGGCATGGCCGGCGAAGGCGAGGCGGAGCACGGCCTCGGTGAAGGCGCGGTGAAAGTTCGTGTAGTCCCGGGCGTAGGCGGCGCGGTCGCCGTTCTCCCTGAGAGCCTCGACAAAGGGGACGGGGGCCTCGTAGGTGGCCTGCTTCTCGATCGTGAAGGGCAGACCCTCGTCGGCGACGGGGGCGGTGAGCTCATTGAGGGTGCGGAAATAGACGGGCTGGTAATAGGCCTCGTAGGCTTCGCGGTCGATCCGGCCGGCGGCCAGGACCTCCAGCACGGCGTCGTTCAGGGCGTCGTAGATGCCGTCGCAGGTGCGGGCCTTGTCGCTGGCGCCAAAGACCTGGAGGAGGAGCCGGCCGCCGGGGACCAGCTCGGCGGCGCGGGCGCGGAGGAAGGCGGCGACGTCGTGGCGGGCCTGGTCGGCGAAGACCTGCCGCTCGGCGGCAGTGACCTCGCCATTGCCGCTGACCCGGCTCGGGCCGTTGGGCAGGATGTAGCCCGGCAGGCGGTCGAGCGGGCGGCGGCTGAGGAAGCCGATGGCGTTGAAGGTGGTGGCGAGATGGAGCGAGCCCGGCGGCAGCAGCCGGTCGAACATCGAGCCGCCGACGGCGGCGGAGTAGACCTCGGGCTCGGCGAAGACCGGCCGGCCTTCGGGGCGTAGCCCGGTGAAGAGATTGGCGAAGTCGTTGGTCGCGAGGTCGCTGTGGATGGTGAGCACCGGCCGGTCGGTGCGGGCGCGCAGGCCCTCGACGGCGCGGCGCATCAGGGCGATGGAGTTCCGCCCCTCCGAGCAGCCGAAATCGGCGAGCCCGATGGCGCCGCCGGCCGCACCGGCGAGCGGCAGGCCGGCGACCGCTTCGTCCAGCCAGGGCAGGACATGGGCGATGGCCGACATCTGCGGGGCCGAGTTGCGGTCGTAGAAGCCGTGGCCGACCATGCCGGTGGTGACGGTCATGCTCTTCCTCCGGGCTGCGGGCGGATCGCGAACCGCCGGTTGGGCAAGGGCCAGAGGATGGCGCGGCAGGCTGGCGCGGTCAAAGCCGGCCGAGGGCTTGCTGACCGATAAAGGAATAATAGCCTATTTCGGCTGCCCGTGTCAAGGAACGCGGGTTCCTTCGGCAAAACGCGGTTCTCGGGTTCGTCCGTGCTCGGCAAGGCGGCCGAATGCCCCAAAATGCCGGGTCCGGCACTTGGGTTCGTTCGTCGAAAGCCCGGGTTCGATCGTCGATTCGGCGGGTTCGTTGGTC
>CAZGUW010000082.1:0-17097 GCA_964528705.1 uncultured Geminicoccaceae bacterium | reverse complement strand
CATCAAGGTCGGCGGAAAGCGGGTCAGAAGAATATCGAGGACCGGCTGGTCGCCCACGATCGAGCGACCGAGATCGCCCTGCAGCAGCCGGCCCATGTACATCGCGTACTGGATGTAGATCGGCTGATCGAGGCCGAGGCTGGCGCGAATCGCCTCGAGCTGCTCGGGCGAGGTCTGGAACTTGGCGTACATGATCCGCACCGGATCGCCCGGCACGGCATGGATCAGCAGCGTCACCGCCACCGTCGCCACCCAGATGGTGACGGCGGCGGCGGCGAGGCGCTGGGCGATGTAGCGGAGCATGCGGACGCGGTCCGGGCGGGGTGGCCCGGTGCTACTCCTTGATCTCGACGTCGTTGAACATCGGGTGGAGGAAGGCGCCGACCTTGAAGCCGCTCACCTCGGGACGGACCGCGAAGACCCACTCCCAGCCGGGCGTGTAGAGCCCGACATGGACCGCGTTCTCCATCAGGTACTGGATGACGTCCTGGACCGCGGCGAGGCGCGCCTCGGGCTCGATGGTCGTCCGGGTGAGCTCGAGCATCGCGTCGAGCTCGGGCGTGGTGAAGCCCGAATAGGCGCCCGGCGAGTGCCAGAGGGCATAGAGGATGTCCGGGTCGTACCAGGACCAGGTCATCATGTCGAAGGTGCCGGGGCTCGGGTCGTCCACGAGCTCGTTCTGCTCCTTCACCCGGGCGTTCATGGTGCCGATGTCCATGATCTCGATGGCGGCGTTGATGCCGACCTGGGCGAGCTGCGCCTGGAAGATCTCGGCGAGCTTGTGCCGGTTGCCGCCGGTCCAGACGAACATCGTCGTCTCGAGCGGGTTGTCCGGCCCATAGCCGAGCTCGGCGAGGAGCTCGACGGCCTTCTCCGGATCGTACTCGTAGCCGAACTGCTTGCAGAACTCCTGGTCGTTGCCGAAGACGCCGCGGGCGATCGGGCACCATTCGCGCTGGCTGAGCCCGCCATAGATGATGTCGATGGCCATCTGCGGATCGGTGCCATAGGCCACCGCCTGCCGGGCGCGGATATCGTCGAACGGCGGCCGGGAGACGGCGAATTCCCAGAACACGTTCTGGCCGGTGTTCTCGGCGACGACGACCTCGAGCTCGCCCGCCTCCTCGATGGCCGGGATGTCGTCGAACGGCGGCTCGGCGACGTGCACCTCGCCGGTCTGCAGGGCGGCGAGTCGGGTCTGCGGCTCCGGCACCGTCTTGATGACGAGGCGGTCGAGATGCGGCGGCCCCATATTCTCCACGGGCTTGCCGAAGTTCCGGTAGTCGGGGTTCTTCTCGAGCGTGACGGCGTCGCCCTTGACCCACTCCACCAGCTTGAAGGGCCCGGCACCGATCGCGGTCGAGCTGCCGAACGTGTCGGCGGTGTTGGTGTCGCAGACGATCGACGAGAAGCTGTCGGCGAGAAACGGCAGGAAGGCGCCGAACTTGCTCGACATCGAAATCTCGACCGTGAGCGGGTCGACGACCTCCACGCTCTCGATCGGCCCCCAGGCGGTTCGGGTCAGGCTCGGCTGCGCCTCGTCGAAGGCGCGGTCGATGGTGAACTTCACGTCATTGGCGTCGAACGGGCTGCCGTCGTGGCAGACCACGCCGTCCTCGAGCGCCAGCGTGTAGGTCAGCCCGTCCTCGCTGATCTCCCACGACTTGGCGAGATGCGGCTGCGGCTGGCCGTCGGCGTCGAACGCCAGGAGCGTGTCGTAGATCTGATCCCAGACCTGCATCGAGAGCGTGCTGGTGGCGCGATGCGGGTCGAGCGAATCCAGGTCGCCGTAGCGCGCCCAGACCAGCTCGGCGGCATCGGCGGTGGTGACGAACGGGGCCGTGCCGGCGAGCAGGGCGGCGGCGAGCAGGCCCCGGGCGGGCAGGCGGGTGGTCGAGCGGCGCATTCGGGCGTCCTCCGTGGTTCTTCTGGTCGGTGCTGCGCACCGCCACGGAGGGAAATCATCAGCCCGGCCGGCCGGCGTCAAAGGAATTTCGTTTCTGGAACAACTAATTTCATAAATGACACTTTTGCTTTGTGGCCGCGCCGCGAACGCACGAGCTTCGTACTCAGGCCTCGAGCGGATGGGCGAGCTCGCCCCAGTCCTCGTGGATCGCGTCGATGCGCCGAAGCCGCTGCACTGCCGCCTCGCCGAGATGCGCCCCGAGCGCCGCGCAGAGATAGGCCATGAGGCTGACCGCGGCGGTCGGCGAATCGAACATCGCCGTGCCGGTGCTGCGCACCTTGAGCGTCAGGCTGCCCTCGCCGCTGCGGGCCAGCGCCGGGCCGTCGGTCAGATAGAGGAGCCGCGTGCCGGCCTGCATGGCCGAGGCCACGATGTTGCGCAGCGAGCGGGTGCGGCGCCCGACCGCGAAGGCCAGCATCACGTCGTTCGCGCTGATCGAGGCGAACTCCTCCGGCACCGAGAAGCCGCCGAGCGGGATCATGCGGATGTCCGGGCGCACCTTGATCAGCTGCGAGCGGGCGAAATGGGCGAGCGAGTAGTTGTCGCCGAAGCCTACGACCCAGAGCTTCTCCGCCCGGGCGAGCAGGCGCACGGCCTGGCCGAGTTCGTCCGAGCGCTGCTGCTCGATGGTCGTTACGAGGTTGCGAACCTCCGCCTGGAGGTGCTGACCGAGTTCCGGCCCCCGGCCGCCGAGGTGGCCGAGCTTCGGGCCATAGCGGTCCGGCGCCGGCTCCGCCTGCTGCTCGCGCAGGGAGCGTTGGGCCGCCTTGAAGCTCGGATAGCCGAGCCGCTTGAAGAGGCGGGCGGCGGTCGCCTTGGAGACGCCGGCACGCGTGGCGAGGGCGGTGGCCGAGCTGTCGATCACCGCGCGCACGTCCTCGAGCAGGAGGTCGGCCAGGCGCCGCTCGCCACGCGGCATGGCGTTGTAGTGCTCGAGCAGGCGCTGCGGCAGCGGGGTGTCGGCGTGCATCGGGGCTTCCAATGTTTCAGATACGGTGCGACAATGAAACAATCGGCAATAGCGGCAAATGGCAAGCGCCGCGACCGTATCGCTGGCGTTAACCATATCTCAACCGCCGCGCAGGCCTAATCGGCGTCCAGCCTCGTCGAAGGGGACCGTCCGTCATGCCGTCGCGTCGTCTGCTTGCAGCTGTCCTCGTCCTGCTCACAGGCCCGGTATTCGACGCCGCGCCGGCGGTCGCCCGGGACGGGTCCGAGGATGCCCTGGCGGACGAGGTGCCCGGTGTCGAGCTGCCTGATGCCGAGCTGCCCGGCGAGGAGGAAGGGGAAGACGAGGCGGAGGCGCCCGTCCGGCTCTACGGCGAGGTCCGGCTGGTCTCCGACTATGTCGACCGCGGCATCAGCAACAGCGACGAGCGGCCGGCCGTTCAGGGCGGCCTCACTCTCGAGTTCGACCTCGGGCGCGAGGACGGGTCCCTGGCCTATTTCGACCTCTGGGGTTCCAACGTGGATTTCGACGATGGCGACGAGGCCCGCGCCGAGGTCGACCTGTCGTTCGGGGTCTGGGCGCCGCTCGGCGAGACCGACTTCGATGTCGACATCGCCGCCACCTACATCACCTATCCGGGCGCCGACAGCGATCTCGATTACAACTACGTCGAGTTCCCGATGGCGCTCGGCTACACCGTCACCGACGATCTCTATCTCGGCCTCGGCTACACCTTCGCACCCGATTATTCGGGCAGTGTCGGCCGGGCCCACTATGCGGAAGCGACCGCCAGCTGGTCCCTCCCCTGGCTGCAGGAGAGCTGGCCCCTGGCGCTCGACGCCAGGCTCGGCCGGCAATGGTTCGAGAGCAACAGCATGGCCGGCCTCGACGACTATCTCGACTGGGGTCTCGGCCTGACGCTGACGCTCGGCCGGGTCGACCTCGGCCTGCACTACACGGACACCAGCCTCAGCCGTGGCGACTGCTATGGCGGCAGCGACGCCTGTGCGGCGCGCGTCGTGCTGAGCGCCGTGGTGAGTTTCGGCCCCTTCGCGCCCGACTAGGCCTGCTGGCCAGCCGGCTAGTGGGCCCGCATCGCCTGCGGCACGGCGCCGGCGGCGAGGCCCGGCAGATGCGGGACCGCACCCGGTGACGGGTCGAGTGCCGCACCCAGCAGCCGCATGCCGTCGTGGCGCTGCGCGTCGTACCAGCGCAGCGCGTGCGTCGGCTCGCGCCGGCGGACCGGCGGTTGCTCGCCGGCGAGCGCGATCGCCAGCGCGCCGCCGAGATAGGTGGCGACCGGAGCGAGCGCGAAGGCGACGGACGGGAAGGCCCGGGCCAGGCGGGCAGCGCTCTGGGCCTGGGCGTCCTCGTCGAGCAGCGGGTTGCCGAACTGCGCGGCGAGCACGCCCGAGCCCTCGAGCCGCCGCCGGCAAGCCCGGTAGAAGGCCTCGGTGAAGAGTGCCGCCCCGGCGCCGACCGGGTCGGGCGCATCGACCAGGATGAGGTCGTAGGTCTCCCTGGACCGTTCGAGGAAGGCGGCACCGTCGTCGACAATCGTGCGCACGCGCCGGTCCTCGAAGGCGCCGGCGTGGATCGAGGGCAGGTGACGCCGGCTGGCTTCGATCACCTCGGCATCGATCTCGACGAGATCGATCGCCTCGAGGTCAGCATGCCGGACCAGCTCGCGCAGGCAGCCGCCATCGCCACCGCCGATCACCAGGGCACGGCGCGCCGCCGGGTGGCTCGCCCAGGCAAGGTTGACGAGGCTCTCGTGATAGATGAACTCGTCGCGCTCGGTCGCCTGCACCAGCCCGTCCAGCATCAGCACCCGGCCGAGATCGGCATTGTCGAAGATGAAGATCTCCTGGTGCGCGCTCTGCCGCCGGAACACCTCGCGGTCCACCCTTAGGCACTGCTGCCAGCTCGGGTAGAACGCCTCGCGGAACCAGGTCATCACCGAATCCCCAATAAGTAGAATTTGCGTCACTATGATCGCTTTTTTGGGGAGTCACAAGCCGCTGGCGCCCGGATGCGGGAGAAACTTCAAAGTGGGCGGGCATTAACCTCATCTTCATGCGGAACGGCGATAGTCGGGGCAATCTGCACGAAAACAACGCCTCAGGACGTGCAATCGCCATGGAAAAGATCAGCCCTCGCCTGGGTCGGCGGATCATCGCCCCGACCGCCGCCCTGATGGCCACCAGTCTCGTCGTGCTGCTCGGCCTCATGGCGATCAATGCCGGCACCGAGGACGAAACCGCCCGGCGCCAGTCGATCAACACCGTCGAGCAGACCCTCCAGCTGCGCGAGACGCAGGTCGGCCGGGTCGCCAAGGACTATGCCTGGTGGAACGACACGGTGCGCTACCTGCACCTCGAGATCGACCCCGACTGGGCCGACCTGAACTTCGCCGGCTACATCTTCGAGACGCACAGCTACCAGTACACGCTGGTCGTCGACGGCAGCGACCAGACGACCTACGCCGCGTTCGAGGGCGAACGCGCCGAGACCGGCGAGCTGCCCGCCATAACCGGCGGGCTCGAGCACCTGATCGTCGCCGCCCGCCGCGCCAGCGAGCTCGAGCCGGATTACCAGACCGGCCTCGTGCTGGTCGGCGGCGAGGTGGCCGTCGCCGCGGCGAGCGCCATCACGCCCGAGGAGACGGGCGACTTCGTGCTGCCGCCCGGGCCGCGCAGCGTGCTCGTCTTCGTCAAGCTGCTGGACGCGGCGACGCTCGGCGACATCGCCGAACGCTTTCGCCTGACCGGTATGCACATCACCGACATCGCCGACGACGATGCCGTGGCGTCATTGCCGCTGACTACGGTCGATGGCACCGAGGTCGGCCGGCTGGCCTGGCAGCCGCACCGGCCGGGCCGTCAGTTCATTCGCTCGATCGCCCCCTCGCTCGTCCTCGCCCTCGTCGTCATCGGCGGCTTCAGCGGCGTCGTCATCCGCCAGGCCGGCCAGGCGGCGCAGGCCTTCGAGGACAGCCAGGCGCGGTTCCGCGACGTCGCCGACGCCAGCTCCGACTGGATCTGGGAAACCGACGGCACACTCCATCTGGCCTTCGTCTCCGAGCGGGTCGCCGAGATCATCGGCATTCCCGCCTCCAGCATGATCGGCCGGCCGCTCGACCAGCTCTTCCATCAGGGCGACAACGAGACGCAATGGGCGCACTACAGCCGGGCGCTGGCCGAGCGGCTGCCGTTCCGCAACGTCCTGGCGGTGTGCGACGACGCCGACGGGGTCCGCCACTCGCTGCGCATCGCCGGCAAGCCGGTGGTCGATCCGGCCGGCGCCTTCCAGGGCTTCCGCGGCACCGCGACCGACATCACCCGCGAGCTCGAGGCGGAGCGCCGGGCGCAGTTCCTATCGCGCCACGACGCCCTGACCGGCCTGCCCAACCGCAACCTGCTGGGCGAGCGGATTGACGAGACCATCGCCCAGGTCGCCCGCCGGCGCGAGATGGCGGCGGTGCTCTGCGTCGATCTCGACCGTTTCAAGGACGTCAACGACACGCTCGGCCACAGTGCCGGCGACGCGCTGATCCGCCAGATGGCCGAGCGGCTCGAGGCGTGCCTGCGCGAGACCGACACGCTGGCCAGGGTCGGCGGCGACGAGTTCGTGGTGATCCAGACCGCCGTGCAGGACGGGGCCGCGGTCGAGCTGCTCGCCCGCCGCATCCTCTCGGTCGTCGAGATGCCCTTCGACATCGGCGTCGAGCGGGTCCTCGTCACCGCCAGCATCGGCATCGCCATGCTGCCCGGCGACGGCTCGATCAGCGGCCGCCTCCTGCAGAACGCCGACATCGCCCTCGACCGTGCCAAGAGCGAGGGACGCGGCACCTTCCGCTTCTTCGAGCGTGACATGGATGCGCGGCTGCAGGCCCGCAAGGCGCTGGAGCGCGATCTCCGCCTCGCCCTCGTGCGGCAGGAGCTCGAGCTCTTCTACCAGCCCAAGATCGACCTGAAGCGGGGTCGCGTCGGCGGCGTCGAGGCGCTGGTCCGCTGGAACCACCCGGAGCGCGGCATGGTCTCGCCGGCCGAATTCATCGGCGTCGCCGAGGAGACCGGGCTGATCGTCGAGCTCGGCGCCTGGGTCCTGCGCCGCGCCTGCACGGACATCCGCGCCCACGGCGACATCGAGCTCGCCGTCAACCTCTCGCCGGTCCAGCTGAAGCGCGGCGGCATCGCCGAAATGGTCGCCGACATCATCGCCGAGACCGGCTTCGACCCCGCCAGGCTGGAGCTCGAGATCACCGAGAGCGTGATGATCGAGGGCGCCGAGGCGGCCATCGCCGAGCTGCGCCATGTCAAGGACAGCGGGGCGAGGATCGCCATGGACGACTTCGGCACGGGCTACTCGAGCCTGAGCTACCTGAACCGCTTCCCCTTCGACAAGATCAAGATCGACCGCTCCTTCGTCATGGACCTCGACAAGCGCGGCAACGGGGCGGCGATCGTCAAGGCCGTCGTCGGCATCGGCGAGAGCCTCGGCATGACGATCTGCGCCGAGGGGGTCGAGACCGCCGAGCAGCGGCGCTTCCTGGAGCAGGCCGGCTGTCACGAGGCGCAGGGCTACCACTTCGCCAAGCCCATGCCGCTGGCCCAGCTGACCGGCTTCCTGGCGGAGCACGCGACCGGCCTGGCGCCCGCCTGACCCCTGGGAAAGCCGGCGCCTTATCCCGCATTACGGGATTTTTGGTTGATGACTATACTTGTGGGTTGAGTTCGGTTATCCCGGTGGGCGGCGGCGACGCCCTGGCTCCGGCAGTCCCGCCGAGCCGGCGAACCACCGGGAATCCGTCATCATGAGCGACGCGCTGTCACGGCTCAAGAAGCTGACCAAGTGCCTGCACATCTACATTGCCGAAACCCCCGGCCGCGGCTTCGGGATCTTCGCGGCACGCGCCTTCGCCCAGGGCAGCACGCTCGTCGTCGACGAGGACGGCGACTACTATGCGGGGGTGATGACCCTGGCCGAGGCGCAGGCCCGGGGCTACGACCTCAGCCAGGATCTCTTCCAGATCGGCACTGACGCGTTCCTGCTGCCGAACGCCAATCTCGACGACTTCGTCAATCACAGCTGCGACCCCAATACCGGCCTCATGCTGACGCCGGGCGGCTACCGGATGATCGCGCTCCGCGCCATCGCGCAGGGGGACGAGCTCACCTACGACTACTCGACCTACATCTCCGGCACGCCCGAGCGGATGGACTGCGCCTGCGGCGCCGCCACCTGCCGCGGCACGATCGGCGCCTTCGAGACCCTGCCTCCGGCCCTGCAGGCGCGCTATCTGGCGGCCGGCGTGGTCGGGCGCTTCGTCGTTGCCGGCGGTTCCGCCGCCCGGGGCGATGCCGGTGCCGAACGCGAGACCGAAACCCGGGCCGGCGGCGAGGCGGTCTCGGCCTGACCGGGCGTCGAGCCAGCCCCGGTGGCCAGGGCGGGCCGCATCCCGATCGTCGTGCGGCTGGCACTGGTGGCGGGGCTGCTCAGCGCCGGCAAGGTGCTGCTCTACACCACCGGCACCACGCTCTTCCTCGCCCGGGACGGCGTCGCCGCCCTGCCGCTGCTCTATGTCGCCCTGGCGGGGCTCGCCACGCTCGTCTCGATCGGGCTCGGGCACGTCGTCGACCGGGTGCCGGGCGGCCGGCTGCTGCCGGGCCTCGCCCTCGCCATCGCCCTCGTGATGACCGGCCTCCTGGCCGGGCTCGTGCTCGGCCAGGCCTGGGCCCCCATGGCTTTGCTGCTGACGGCGCATCTCTACGACATCGTCACCGACATCGTCTTCTGGGTGCTGGCCGCGGCCTTCCTCGACAACCTGCAGCTGCGCCGGCTGACGACGCGGCTCTATATCGCCATCGCCCTCGGCGGCAGCACGGCCGGCATCCTCGCCGAGCGCGCCCTCCTCTGGCTCTCGCCCGCCCAGCTCCTCCTGCCGGTGATCCTGCTTGCCGCCCTCGCCGTGCTGGCGCTCTGGCGGATACCGGTGCCGCGGACAGCGGGCGAGGCCGCAGAGGAGCGCGAGAGCGGGACCGGCCTCGCCGATCTCGGGCGGTTCCTCGCCCGCCACCCCTTCGCTCTGCTCCTGGCGCTCAACTCGATGATGCTGACCGTCGTCTACAGCCTCACCGAGTTCGTCTGCTTCGCCCTCTATGCCGAGGCCTATGCGGACGAGGCCGAGCTCGGCCGCTTTCTCGCCCTGATCTTCGCCGGCCTGCAGCTCGCCGAGCTCGCCGTGCTCTGGCTCGCCGCCCGGGGCGTGGTCGAGCGGGCGGGTCCCTTCCTGCGCAACCTGCTCTTCCCCATCGGCTCCCTCGCCTGCCTCGCCGCACTCCTGGCCCAGCCGCGCCTCGGCTGGGCGATCCTCGCCCACATCAACACCGAGGCCGTCTCGAACGCCGTGTTCGAGCCGGTCAACACCACGAACTACGGCGCCTTGCCGGCTGCCGTGCACGGCCGGGCACGGACCCTCGCCGATGGTGTCTTCTATCCCGTCGGCATGGCGCTCGCCGGGCTCGTCCTCGCCATGCTGCCCGCCGACGATGCAGCGTTTCGGGCCCGCGTGCTGGCGCTCGTCGCCGCCGGCTTCTTCGTCCTGCTCAACCTCGTGGTGGCGCAGCACTATCTGCCGACCCTCGTTCGCCAGCTGCGCCATGGCCAGCGGACGCACCGGCCGGTCGGCCGGCAACGCCGGGCGTCACCGGGCGCAACGGCGACCGACCCGGCCCGGCTGCTGCCGCTCCTCGCCAGCCGCCGGGCGGCGGACCGCGAGCTCGCCATCGACCTCGTCGAGACCGCGCTGGCGCGGACCGGCCCGGCAGCCGGTGCCGCACTGGTTGCCGGGCTCGCCACCGCCCTTGTCGAGGTGGCGCCGCGGCTCGGCGAGACGGACTGGGCGCGGGTCGTGGCGATCCTGGCGCAGGCGGGGCCCGACGTCCTCGTGCCGGCGCTCGACGCGGCAACCGCCCGGGCCGAGCGCGAGGCCATGGCCCTCCTCTCGGCGGCATGCCTGCTCGCCGGGATGGAGCCGGGAACACTGGCTGCCGGCGACTTCACCCGGGCACTCGCCGACCTGCTGGGCGGCTGTCCCTGGCTGGCACGCGAGGCCGCCGCCGGTGACGAGCCGCGAGTAGACCAGGACAGCCACGACTGGCAGGGCGACGCCACGCTCACCGGCCGGCTCGCCGCCGTGGTGCGGCGCGCACCACCAGCGCTGGCGCGGCACCTGGCGCCGGGCATCGGTCACGCCGCGACGCCCGAGACGCTGCGCCAGGCCCTGCTCGAGGCCGTGCTGCGCCACCCGCCCGAGAGCCCGGATCCGGCCCTGCTGACACTCGCCCGGGACGGGCTGCACGCCACGGCACCGGCGCATCGGGCCATGGCACTCGGTGCGCTGGCGACCATGCTGCCGCCCGCCGAGCTGCTCGAGCTCGGCATGGCTGCCCTCGCCGATCCGAGCCGCCAGGTGCGCCGTGTCGCCGTCAAGGCCCTCCTGCCGCTCGCCGACCGCGCGCTGGCGATGCTGCTGGCGGACAGTGGCAGCCACCGGGTGGCCTCGCTCGGGGTCATCGAGCTCCTCGCCGCCGTCGACGCCCGCCCGGCCCGCCGCCTGCTCCGGCGCCTGATCGCCGGCCTCGCCGAGCTCGCCGAGCGCGACGCGCATCTGCTCGACCGGATCGCGGCGACCGGCGACACGGCGCTGGCGCCGCTGCACGCGGCCCTGCTCGACCATGCACGGGGCGTCACCGACCGGCTCTTCGCCGGCCTCGCCGCCCTCGGCGAGGCGGGTCATGCGGCGGAGCTGCGCCGCGCCCTCGGCGAGGCCGATACCCGGCTCGTCGCGGGCGGCATCGACGGCCTCGTCTCGCTCCGCAACGGCCAGCTCGCCCGCCGCTTCGTGCCACTGCTCGAGCGACTGCACCTGCCGCACCAGCGGGCGACCGCCGACCAGCGGCCAGCCGCGGGCGGGCCGCCGGCCGATGCCATCGAGCGGCTGGCCGAGGGCATCGACGGCCGGTGGCTGCGCGCCGCCACCCGGCTCCTGCGACAGCCCGATGCCCCGGCCCTGCCCGCAACCGCCGGGCCGGCAACCGCCGAGCCAGCAACCAAAGAGGAGGCGGCCATGCCATTCTTCGCGCCGATCTTCACTTCCCCCGACCGATCGACCGGCGACGAGCGCCTCCTCGAGGCGATGCTCCGCCTCAAGCGCTTCGAGCTCCTGGCCGGGCTGCCGCTCGACGCGCTCGAGGGCCTGGCGCCGCTGGTGGAGGAGCGGCGCTTCGCGGCCGGCATGACCGTCCAGCGCGGCGGCGGGGCGCTGCCGCTGGTCTGGCTGGTCGACGAAGGCAGTGTCGAGGTGGCCTGGCCGGACGGCCGGATCGAGACCGCGGGCCCGGGCGGGATCATCGGCGAGACGGCGCTGGTCGACCCGACCGTGCCGGCACCCGCCATCACCGCCGGCAGCGCCTGCCGCCTGCTGCAGCTGCATCGGGTGGCCTTCGAGGACATTGCCCGCGACCATCCGCAACTGACCGAGGCGCTCTGCCGCCTGCTCGCCGGGCGCCTGCGCCAGGAACGCGCGGCCCGCGCCCGCCAGCCCGACGCCCGTCACCCACAACCGTCACGACTGCCGGAGACCGGGCGGGAGCTGGCGACGGCGCACGGCAGAAGCTGAACGCTGCCGGCCGCCCCGATGGCTGAATGGTGCGGCCGACAGGGCACCGATCGGATTCGACAGGCCACGTGCCCAGAAAAGCGCTTGTAACGTGGGGACAGTGTCGGCAACCTCGGAGCGAATGCGGACCGGGAATCCGGCCGATGACGAGAACAGCCCTGCAGCAAGCCTGAAAGCAACAATGAGCGAAGACGATGCGCCAAGCCTGGCCGAGCTGACGACCCGGATCGTTACGGCCTATTTCCGCAGCCACGACCTTGCCGCCGCCGATGTCGGCCGGCTGGTCACCATGGTCGGCTCCGAACTTGGCGCCCTCGGGCAGCCGCCCGAGGAGCCGGACATCGCCGTGCCGGCCGTGCCGATCGAGGATTCCGTGCGCCGCGACGGCCTCGTCTGCCTGGTCTGCGGCAAGCGCTTCAAGACGCTGCGCCGCCATCTCCTTTCCGCCCACGGCCTGACACCCGGCGACTACCGCGAACGCTACGGGCTCGACCGCGACTACCCGATGGTCTCCCCGGCCTCGTCCGCGCAGCGGGCCGAGATCGCGCGGCAGGCCGGGCTCGGGCTGCGCGGGGTGCCGGAGCCCGAGGCACCGCCGGAGCCTGAGGCAGAGGCGCCGCAGGCCCCCGAGCCGGTCGCCTCACCCGCCCAGGAGCAGCCGAAGCGCCGCCTGGGCATCAAGCCGATCCGCGGCCGGCGGGCGGCGAAACCGTCCGCGGGCGACCCGGCGCGCCAGCCGCAGCCCGAGCCGGAACCGCAGCCTGAGGACTAGCCTGCGCCGGACCCCTGGCCGGCCGCCGCCACGTCCGCAGCCTGGACGTCGTCGAAGGAGGCGTAGTTGAGCCGGTAGAGACGGGCATAGAGCCCGTTCTGGCGCATCAGCTCGGCATGGCTGCCGGTCTCGATCACCTGGCCGTCCCTGAGCACGACGATCCGGTCGGCATGGCGGATGGTCGCGAGCCGGTGGGCGATGACCAGCGCCGTCCGCCCCTCGAGCAGGCGGGCCAGCGCCTGCTGGATCAGGAGCTCGGTGTAGCTGTCGACATTGGCGGTCGCCTCGTCGAGGATCAGGATGCTGGCATCGGCGACCAGCGCCCGGGCGAAGCTGATGAGCTGCCGCTGGCCGACCGAGAGATTGCCGCCCTGCTGCTCGAGCGCCGTGTCGTAGCCTTCCGGCAGGGCCATGATGAAATCGTGCGCGCCTACCGCCCTGGCCGCCGCCTCGACCGATTCGCGGGTCGCCACCGGCGTCGCATAGGCGATGTTCTCGAGCACCGTGCCAGTGAAGAGGAAGGGCTCCTGCAGGACCATGGCGACATGGCGGCCGAGCGAGGCCTGGGTGAGGTCGCGCACATCGTGGCCGCCGACCAGCACGCTGCCGCTGCCGACATCGTAGAAGCGATGGACCAGCGCCATGGTGCTGCTCTTGCCGGAGCCCGTCGGCCCGACCAGGGCCACGGTCTCGCCGGGCCGGGCGGCGAAGCTGACATTCTTCAGGACCGGGATGCCCTTGACGTAGCCGAAGGTGACGTCCTCGAAGACGACCGAGCCGTCGATCGCCTCCGGATCCAGCGCATCGGGCCGGTCGACCACGGCGATCGGCACGTCGAGCACCTCGAAGATCCGCTGCCCCGACGCCATGGCGCGCTGCATGACGCTGTACTGCATGGAGAGCGAGCGGATCGGGTCAAAGAAGCGCTGCACATAGAAGAGGAAGGCGACCATCACGCCGAGGTCGAGGGCGCCATCGAGCACGGCCATGCCGCCGAAGACGACGACGATGCCCATCGCCCCGCCGGTCAGCGCGTCGACGATCGGCACCATGAGCTGGGCGAGCCGGGTGCCGTGCAGCTGGGCGTCGAGATTGTCGGCCGCCTTCTCCTCGAAGAGCCGGAGATTGACCGCTTCGCGTCCCATGCCCTGGACCGTGCGTACGCCATGGATGCCCTCGGCGAGCGCACCGTTCAGGGTCGAGCTGGTCACCCGTGAGCGGAGGAAGGCCCGCCGGGCCCGGGGCAGCCAGATGATCCGGACGATGACGAGGATGGGCATGACCGAGAGGGTCAAAAGGCCGAGCCGCCAGTCGAGCACGAGCAGCACGGCGGTGATGCCGATCAGCAGGACGAGGTCGCCGACGGTGAAGACGGAAGTCTCGAGGAACTCCTGCAGGGCGTGCACGTCGCCCTGCAGCCGCGACATCAGCCGGCCCACCTCCGTCTTGTCCATGAATGAGAGCGAGACGCGCTGCAGATGCGCGAACATCGCCCGGCGCAGGTCGACGAGCAGCCGCTCGGCGATGCGCGCCACCAGCGTCTCCTGGACGAGATTGGCGAGAAAATTGGCTGTCACGACGGCGAAGAAGGCGGCAACACCGAAGAGCAGCAGGCGCTCGGCCGCGAGGTCCGCCTCGACGCTGCCGCCGGCGAGGGCGGAATCGACCACGGCGCGCAGGATCAGCGGGATCGCGACCTGGGTCAGCGCGAAGACGAGCACGACGGCCAGCGCCAGGAGGAGCCGGCGCTTGTAGGGGCTGACGAACGCCCAGAACCGCCTGAGGATCCGGCCGTCGAAGGCGGCGAAAATCTCCTCCTCGTTGTCGATCTGCGAGCCGACCACGGCATGCGGCGGCCGCGCCTCGCCCTGCGGCGGCGCCAGGCGAACGGTGGCGGCCCCCTTCACCGGCCCGCCTCCCCGGCCGGCGCATCCGCCGCCGGCTCGTTGCCCAGGCTCTGGAGCGCGTAGAGGCTGGCATAGCGGCCGCCCAGGGCGAGCAGCTCCTGGTGCGAGCCGCGCTCGACGATGCGCCCGCCCTCGAGGAAGACGATCTCGTCGGCATCCATGAGCGAGCCCAGCCGATGGGCGATGATGATCGTCGCACGCCGCGTGCTCTGGCTGCGCAGGGCCTCGCGGATGCCCTGCTCGGTCGCGGCGTCGACCGCGGCGGTGCTGTCGTCGAAGATCAGGATGGGGGCGTCGACGAGGATCGAGCGGGCGATCGAGAGGCGCTGGCGCTGGCCGCCCGAGAGCGACACGCCGCGCTCGCCGACCAGCGTCTCGTAGTCCTTGGGCAGGCCGGCGATGTAGTCGTGCAGCCGCGCCATCTCGCTCGAATGGGCGATGCGGTCGCGCTCGGCCCAGGGATTACCGTAGGCGACGTTGTTCTCGATCGATGCCGTGAAGAGGAAGGTGTCCTGCTGGACGAGGCTAACCGCCCGGCGCAGCGAGCCCAGCGTCACGTCCCGCACGTCCTGGCCGTCGATGGTGATCCGGCCGCCGCCGACGTCGTAGTAGCGCGGGATCAGGTGCGCGATCGTCGACTTGCCGCTGCCGGGCGGGCCGACGATGCCGAGCGTGCGGCCGGCCCGGACCTCGAAGCTGATGTCGTGCAGCGTGGCGAGCGTCGGGCTGGCCCCGCCACTGGCGCGGGCACCGGCATAGGTGAAGGAGACGTTCTCGAAGCGCAGGGCGGCATCCGTCACCTGCAGCGCCGCGGCACCCGGCGCGTCGCTGATCGCCGGCTCGCGATCCAGCACCTCGAAGAGCCTGGCACCCGACATCGAGGCCCGGGCGAAGGCGTTCACCATCATGCCGAGCTGGCGGATCGGCATCTGCAGGATCGCCATGAAGGCGAGGAACTCGGCGAGCGTGCCGACGCTGATCTCGCCGGCCAGGACCTTGTTGCCGCCGACCCAGAGCAAAAGACCCATGGCGAGGAAGAAGGCATAGGACATGGCCGCGGTGTTGCGTACGCGGATGTCGATCCGCTGGTCGGCGAGCGCCAGCGTCTCGTCGGACACCGTGTCGAACGTCCGGAGTTCGTAGGGCTGGGCGGCGAAGGCGCGCACCACGCGAATGCCCTGGAGGTTCTCCTCCATGACCCGCGTGAGGACGCCGAGCTTCTCCTGCAGCGCCAGCCAGCCGGCACGCAGCCGCAGCCGCGCCACGATCGAGCGCCAGGCGGCGAACGGCACGAAGCTCAAGGCGATCAGCCCGAGCCAGACATCCTGGCGGAGCAGCAGCGTGGCGCCGACGCCGAGCAGGAGGGTGATCAGGACGAGGCGCAGGAAGCCCGCATTGATCACCATGCGGATGCCCTCGATGTCGAGCATGCCGCGGGTGATCAGCTCGCCGCTGTGGGTGCGGTCGTGGAAGTCGAAGCTCAGCCTCTGCAGCTGGGCGTAGTAGGCGAGGCGCAGGTCGTAGGCGATGCGCTGGCCGATCGCCTCGCCCTGGTAGTTGTGCCACATGGTGAAGAGGCCGCGCAGCACGCTGGCGCCGAGCAGCAGGAAGGCCGTCGACCAGAGCGCCGCGCGCGCCGCCTCGGCATCCCCGTTGGCGAGCAGGCCACGCGCCGAATCGACCGCCTCACCCAGATATTGCGGGATCAGCAGCTGGAAGACGGCGGCGACGAGTGTGGTGGCGACGGCGATCGCCATGCCCCACGGGTAATGCATCGCCAAGCCCAGCACCCGGCGCAGGACGCCGAGATCGGACAGGCCGACCGTTACCCTGGCGGGTGCCGTTCTGCGGGCAATGATGAGGTCGCTGGCGGACACGATGGAACCGAATGCCTGGGATGACGAGCCGTGCAGGTCACGGCACGCACCCCGGACCGATGGCTCCAGGCTGGCGTCGTGTCCGGCGCTGCGGAAATTGCCCCATCAATAGCGCCAACACGCGCCGGCACCAATGCCCTTCGACGATCGGCAGCGATCCCGGCGATGGCCATCCAAACGCCGGTCACGTGCGGCCGGGTCCGGAATCTAGCTGGCCAGGGCGGCCTTGCGCTCGATCCGGCGGGCGTGCAGCACCGGCTCGGTGTAGCCGGAGGGCAGCCTGGTACCCTCGAGCACCAGATCGCAGGCGGCCTTGAAGGCCGTGCCGTCGAAGGCCAGGGCCATGGGCACGTAGGCCGGGTCGCCGGCGTTCTGGCGGTCCACGATCTCGGCCATCTTGCGCATCGTCTCCATGACCAGGGCCTCGTCCACCACGCCGTGGTGCAGCCAGTTGGCGATGTGCTGGGCCGAGATGCGGCAGGTCGCCCGGTCCTCCATCAGGCCGACATCGTTGATGTCGGGCACCTTGGAGCAGCCGACGCCCTGGTCGATCCAGCGCACCACGTAGCCGAGAATGCCCTGGGCGTTGTTCTCCACCTCGCGGCGCACCTGGTCCTTCGACCACTTGCGGTAGCTGGCGAGCGGGATGTCCAGGAGCCCGTCGACATGGGCCCGCCGCCCGCCCTTCGCCAGCGCCGCCTGCACCTTGAAGACGTCGACCTTGTGGTAGTGCAGGGCGTGCAGCGTGGCCGCCGTCGGGCTCGGCACCCAGGCGCAGTTCGCCCCGGCCCTGGGGTGCTCGATCTTGGTGTCGAGCATCGCCGCCATACGGTCGGGCATGGCCCACATGCCCTTGCCGATCTGCGCCTTGCCGGAGAGGCCGCACTCGAGCCCGATCTCCACGTTGCGGTTCTCGTAGGCCGTGATCCAGCCCTTGCGCTTG
>CAZGUW010000081.1:0-17206 GCA_964528705.1 uncultured Geminicoccaceae bacterium | reverse complement strand
TAGCGCATCGCCCGGCCGATCTCGTCCGGCGCCGCCTCGCCATCGGCCCCCATGGCGCCCATTCGCGCCTCGATCTCGGCCTCGAGCGCATCGGAGAGCTTGAAGCCGTCCGGGCCGAAGAGCTTGATGCCGTTGTCCTCGAAAGGGTTGTGCGAGGCCGAGACCATGACGCCCAGATCGGCCCGGAGCGAGCGGGTCAGGAAGGCGACGGCCGGCGTCGGCACGGGACCGGTGAGCATCACCCGCATGCCGGCCGAGAGGAAACCGGCGGCCAGCGCGTTCTCGATCATGTAGCCGGAGAGCCGCGTATCCTTGCCGATGACCACCCGGTTCTCGTGGCGCCGGCCGTGCTGCGCGGCGCGCCGGAAGAGCCCGCCGGCGGCGCGGCCCAGCGCTAGGGCCACCTCCGCGGTCATCGGGTAGGCGTTGCTGGTGCCGCGTATCCCGTCCGTTCCGAACATCCGGCGTTGCATCGATGAATGGTCCTCGTGCTGCAGAAAAATGGCAAGGGGACGGGCCGGTCGAGGACCCCGGTTGGTAGCGTTAAGGTCTGGTCGCCTTCGGGTAGGCGCTCGACGCATTCGGCCGTCCGGCCGGCATTCTCTCCAACTAAGCTCGCCTCAGGTCAACACTTCCGGTTTGCGCGACCATGAAAGCCGCCCGCGATACCGCCGCCACAGAGGTGGAGATCATCCGGCCGGACGGCCGGATCGAACGCCCGGAGCGCCGCCAGGGGGCAGCGGCGTTTCGACCTTACGCGGCGGATGCCTCGATGCCGCCCGGCGCGCCGGCCAACCCCGTGGAGCGACGGGCACGGCGCCGGGCGCGTGGCGCCGACCAGATCGGCCGCCGGATCGACATCGTCTCCTGACGCGAGGCCCGGCACCGGTGGTGCCGGCGAGCCCCGTCAGGTGCGGCCGGCCAGGGTCTCGAACATGACGATGCAGCCGCGCCGCGTCGGATCGGCCGATGGCGCGGAGAGGGCCACCGCGATCGCCTGGGCGGTCCGCACCTTGCCGGGCGAGACATAGGTCGCGTTGAAGCCGGCCCGGGCCATCCGGCCGTCGAGCAGGCTCGTCCACATGTCGCGCATCCCGGGGCCGCGCAGGATCATGATGTTGTCCAGGCGCTGGCCCATCGTCGCCTTCGGGTCGAGATTGAGCCAGAAGGCGAAGGCACGGTTCATCTGCCGGATGGCCCGCTCGCCGTCGATGATCAGCGACGGCAGGGGACAGGCCTCCAGCACCCGGACGAGGTCCTGGGTGTTGCCGGCGAGCGCCAGCTTGTCCACGTCGCGCTGCATCGTCTCGGTGCGCAGCCGGGCATGGACCAGCGCATAGGTGCGCAGCGTCGAGGCGAGATTCGTCCGCTCGGGCGTCGCCGACGCCACTTCGTTGACCAGGCCCGAAAGCCGCAGATGCCGCTGTTGCGCGACCGCCTTGAGGTACTCCCAGAACTCGCTTTCCAGCTTGATCGAGGTTCGGACCTCACCGATCCGCATCGTCTTGCGAATCATGTGGCACAGTTCCAACGCGCGGCGTGCATACGCACCATGATATTCACCTCAGCGCCCATTCACGATTGAGAAGAGTAAATGCGCTCTATAGGTTAGGTTTTGGTTAACGCGAATCAGAAAAGACCAAACTCGCCTACGACGCAGGAGCGCGACATGACCGAACGGACTGGGTCGGACTGGCCGGTCGACGGTATGGAAACCATCGTTATCGCACAGGCCGACACGACTCCGGAGGCCACCGGCCAGCCGCGCGTGCTGGTCGAGGAGCCGGCCGAGGAGACCGAGGAGCTCGCCGCGACCGAGGCGACGCCGGTCGACCCGGAAACACTCGGCATCGCCCCGGTCGACGCGGGCGAGCGGCGGGTCATCGTCGTGACGCCCGGTACCACCGTGGAGCTCGACGATCCGGCCTTCGATCCCTCCCGGGCCGTCTACGCGGTCGACGGGCTCGATCTCGTGGTCACCCAGGCCAATGGCGGCGTCTTGGTGCTCGTCGGCTTCTTCGCGCCGAGCGAGGCGCCGCCGCAGCTGAGCGTGCTCGGCGCCCCGGCGACCTCGGCCCCCGTCCTCCTGCAGCAGGCCGAAGCGGCACCGGTGCTCGACGAGCAGAGCAATGTCGAGCCGGCGGCCGGGCCGCAGGACGGCCCGCAGGGCGGCGGCGGTGCCGGCTTCACGGCATATGACGCGGGCTCCATCGGTGACGGGCTCAACCCGCTCGGGCCGCTCGGGCCGACCTCGCTGACCTACAGCGCCCCCGATCCCGAGATCGAGAACACCTTCGTCGGCGACGACGACAACAACAACGGCAACAACCCGCCACCGCCGCCGGACCCGACCGGCCCGACGGTGTCCGTGCAGTCGACGGTCACGGCGGTCGTCGGCGAGGTCTCCGGGCCCGGCTACAACCCGGTGACCACGCCGATCCTGCCGGTGCGCGGCCCCGGCATCAGCCTGCCGGACAACGAGGTCAACGGCGTCGACCAGCGCAACCTCAACCTCGATCTGGACCGCGAGGTCTATGTCCGCTTCGCCGACGAGAACTCGGTTTCGATCGACTCGCTGTTCGTGCACGAGATCGCGGCCGACGGCACGATCACCAATGTCCGCCTGGTCTTCGACGGGGCCAACAAGCCGGGCGACGTGCTCGGCGACCTGAACGAGACGCCGCTCGGCACCGAGTTCAAGCTCGGCACCTACGCCGCCGGCGTCGAGCTCGGCTTCGTCGTCGTCAATGACGGGCTGCGCCTCAACGACTTCTCGTCCCTGGAAGGCGGCCACTACGAGTTCCGCAACGTCTATACCGGCGAGCCGTCGACGATCTACGACTTCCACCAGCCGAACGAGCCCTGGCGCCAGCCGCGGCTCTTCCACATCGCCGACGACGGCACCGAGACGCGGATTCTGGGCGATCGGCTGTTCTCCGCGGACGCCAGCCAGCACACCCCGAACAGCAACCGGCTCAACCCGGACCTCAAGGGGCACTACGTTTCGGGCTGGGACGACGAGCAGGGCGAGCTGCAGCTCGGCGTCGAGGACGACTCGCATGCCGACTCGGATCGCGATTTCGCCGATCTCGTCTTCGGCGTCCGCTTCAGCTCGTCGCTGAACAGCGTTCTCGTCATCGAGGCCTTCAAGAACGGCGTGGACGCCGTCATCACCGACGCGGACAGCGCCGAGATGGCTTCGGCCACCATCGAGCTGACCGGCTTCGCCGGCGACACCCTGCTGCTCGATCCCATCGTCGCGACCGGCACCGGCATCACCGTGACCCAGGTCAGCGACACGCTGATCGAGCTCGAAGGCCTGGCATCGATCGAGGCCTACCAGCAGGTGATCAACGCCGCCACGATCGCCATCGACCTCGAGAATCCGCAGTTCGGCGAGCGGCAGATCGCGGTCGGCGTCACCGACCCCGATGGCCTGACCGGCACGGGCACGACCACGATCGACGTCGAGAACAACCTGATCACCGGCCCCGGCGACGGTAACGGCAATGACACGCTCATCGGCACCGCCCCCGGTGACGGCCAGTCCGGCGATGACGTCATCAGCGGGCGGGGTGGCGACGACACCATCTACGGCATGGGCGGCAACGACTATGTCGACGGCGGTAACGGCTACGACATGATCGACGTCAGCCAGCCCGGCGAGAACACGGTCATCGGCGGGCCGCAGCCGGACAAGATCATCCTCGGCCCCGGCGCCGATCTCGTGAAGATCACGGGGCTTGCCGACGGCGCCGACACGATCAGCTTCTTCGATGCCACCGAAGGCGACCTGCTCGACCTGCAGGAGCTGTTTCGCGACAGCGACATCACGGCCGACAACATCGCCGACTATGTCCAGACCAGCGCCAGCGCCGACGGCATCAAGGTGCAGGTCGACCTGGACGGCCGGGGCAGCGAGGCCCGTTTCGTGGACATCGCCCATCTCCAGGACTCGACCGGCATCGTGGCCGGCGGGGATCCGTCGAGCTTCGTGATCATCCCGGGCGCCGAACCGCCGGTGACCTGAGGTCGATCGACCAGTCGCGAGAGGGCCGGCCCCGGTGCCGGCCCTTTTGCTTTTCGGGCGGCCCGTCGCCGGATTCGACGGGCGTCGCGCTGTTGCGCCGCAGCAGGGCCCTGTCACAGCGATGCGGGTCGCCTTGATGAGCAGCGCCAAGGTCGGTAGACAGACGGCGGCTTGCGATGGGCATCTGGCTGAATAGGGAGCGAAACCGCATGGCTCGCAGGAAGATCGCACTGGTCGGGGCCGGCCAGATCGGCGGCACGCTGGCGCTGCTCGCCGGGCTCAAGGACCTGGGCGACGTCGTCCTCTTCGATGTCGCCGAGGGCATGCCGGCCGGCAAGGCGCTGGACCTGGTGCAGAGCTCGCCGGTCGAGGGTTTCGACGCGCGGCTTTCCGGCACCAACGATTATGCCGGCATCGCCGGTGCCGACGTGGTCATCGTCACGGCGGGCATCCCGCGCAAGCCCGGCATGAGCCGCGACGACCTGATCGCGACCAACGCCGCCGTCATCAAGACGGTGGGCGAGGCAATCAAGCAGCATTGCCCGAACGCGTTCGTCATCGTCATCACCAACCCGCTCGATGCGATGGTCTGGGTCATGCAGAAGGTGAGCGGCCTGCCCGCCGAGCGGGTCGTTGGGATGGCCGGCGTGCTCGACAGCGCGCGCTTCCGCTGGTTCCTCGCCGAGGAGTTCGATGTCTCGGTCGAAGACGTGACGGCTTTCGTGCTCGGCGGCCATGGCGACAGCATGGTGCCCCTGGTGCGCTACTCGACCGTTGCCGGCATCCCCCTGCCCGATCTCGTAAAGATGGGCTGGACGACGCAGGAGAAGTTGGACTCGATCGTCCAGCGGACGCGCGACGGTGGCGCCGAGATCGTCGGCCTCCTGAAGACCGGCTCCGCCTTCTACGCGCCGGCCGCCTCGGCGATCGCCATGGCCGAGAGCTTTCTCAAGGACAAGAAGCGCGTGCTGCCTTGCGCGGCGCGGCTGAGCGGGCAATACGGGGTCGATGGCCTCTATGTCGGCGTGCCGGTGGTGATCGGCGCGGGCGGCGTCGAGCGCATCGTCGAGATCGAGCTCGACTCGGCCGAGCGGACCGCCTTCGACAAGTCCGTGGCCGCCGTCAAGGGCCTCTGCGACGCCGTCCAGCTCTAGGAGCCGCTGCGATGAATATCCACGAATACCAGGCCAAGTCGCTGCTCGCCGATTACGGCGTGGCGACCCTGTCCGGCCGCGTGGCCTACACGCCTGAGGAAGCCGAGCAGGCGGCGCGGGCCCTCGGCGGGCCGGTCTGGGTGGTCAAGGCGCAGATCCACGCCGGCGGCCGCGGCAAGGGCGGCGGCGTCAAGCTGGCGCGCTCGATCGAGGAGGTCCGCCAGCTGGCCGACCAGATCCTCGGCATGAACCTCGTCACCCACCAGACCGGGCCGCAGGGCCGCGTCGTCAAGCGGGTCTATATCGAGGACGGCTGCGACATCGCCCGCGAGCTCTACCTCGGTGCCGTGATCGACCGGGCGTCGTCCCGCATCACCTTCATGGCCTCGACCGAGGGTGGCGTCGAGATCGAGGAGGTGGCGGCGACCCATCCCGAGAAGATCATCAAGGTGGCGATTGACCCGGTCACCGGCTTCATGCCGTTCCACGGCCGCCAGCTCGCCTTCGGCCTCGGTCTCGAGGGTGCTGCCGTCAGGAAGGCCGTGGCGTTCATGCAGGGGCTCTACAACTGCATCGTCGAGCGTGACGCGAGCCTCGTCGAGATCAACCCGCTGGTCGTCACCGGCGGCGGCGACATCATCGCCCTCGATGCCAAGATGAACTTCGACAGCAACGCGCTCTACCGCCAGCCCAAGGTGGTCGATCTCCGGGATCTCGACGAGGAGGACCCGCACGAGATCGAGGCCAGCCGGCACGAGCTCAACTACATCAAGCTCGACGGCAACATCGCCTGCATGGTCAACGGCGCCGGTCTCGCCATGGCGACCATGGACATCATCAAGCTCTTCGGCGGCGAGCCCGCGAACTTCCTCGACGTCGGCGGCGGCGCCACCAAGGAGCGGGTGACCGCGGCCTTCAAGCTGCTGCTCTCCGACCCGAACGTCGAGGGCGTGCTGGTCAACATCTTCGGCGGCATCATGCGCTGCGACGTCATCGCCGAGGGCGTGGTCGCCGCTGCCCGCGAGGTCAATCTCAATGTTCCGCTCGTGGTCCGGCTGGAAGGGACCAACGTGGAGCTGGGCAAGCAGATCCTGGCCGAATCGGGCCTTTCGATAACCCCGGCCGACGATCTGGCGGATGCCGCCGAGAAGATCGTGGCCGCCGTCAGGGGGGTCAGCTGATGGCCGTGCTCATCGACGCCTCGACCAAGGTCATCTGCCAGGGCTTCACCGGCGCCCAGGGCACCTTCCATTCCGAGCAGGCGATCGCCTACGGCACGCGGATGGTCGGCGGAGTCACGCCGGGCAAGGGCGGCGAGAAGCACCTCGGCCTGCCGGTCTTCGACACCGTCAAGGCGGCGGCGGAGGGCACCGGCGCCGACGCGAGCGTGATCTACGTCCCGGCCCCCTTCGCCGCGGACGCGATCCTCGAGGCGATCGACGCCGGGATCGGGCTCGTCGTCTGCATCACCGAGGGTATTCCGGTGCTCGACATGATCAAGGTCCGCCGCGCCCTCTCGGGCTCGGCGACCCGGCTGGTCGGCCCCAACTGCCCGGGCGTGATCACGCCGGGCGGCTGCAAGATCGGCATCATGCCGGGTCACATCCACAAGCCCGGCAAGATCGGCATCGTCTCGCGCTCGGGCACGCTGACCTACGAGGCAGTGGCGCAGACCACGGCGGCCGGGCTCGGCCAGTCAACTTGCGTCGGCATCGGCGGCGATCCGGTCAAGGGGATGGAGTTCATCGACGTGCTCGAACTCTTCCTCGCCGACGAGGGGACCGAGGGCATCATCATGATCGGCGAGATCGGCGGCACGGCCGAGGAGGACGCGGCCGCGTTCCTCAGCTCGCAGTCGGTCAAGAAGCCGGTGGCCGGCTTTATCGCCGGCCGCACCGCACCGCCCGGGCGCCGGATGGGCCATGCCGGTGCGATCATCTCCGGCGGCAAGGGCGGCGCCGAGGAGAAGCTCGAGGCCATGCGTTCCGCCGGCATCGTGATTGCGGAAAATCCGGCCGGCATCGGCAAGGCCATGGTGGAGGCGCTCGGCCGGGCCTAGTACCTGTCCGAGAGGTCAGGCTGCAGGCTGGCCGGACCGGCGATCGAGGGGTGGCACGAGGGCAATGGCGACACGCAAAGAGCTGGAGCAGACATCCTTTCTCTATGGCGGCAACTCGAGCTTCATCGAGGAGCTCTACGGTCGCTACCTGAATGATCCGGCGAGTGTCGAGCCGAGCTGGCGCAGCTATTTCGACGGGCTCGACAGCGAGGACCGCGCCCTTTTCGGCCGGGCCAGGGCGGCGCTGCAGCCGCGCCCGACGGGCCTGGCCGAGCCGGCGAACCTGAACCGGCCGGCGGCGGCCACCAGTCTCGACCAGGACGCCACCAAGACGCTGATCCGCGAGCATCTGCGGCTGATCATGCTGATCCGCGCCTATCGCGTGCGCGGCCACCTGATCGCCAGGCTCGACCCGCTCGGGCTCAGCCACAAGGCGCACCATCCCGAGCTCGACTACCATTCCTACGGCTTCACCGACGCCGACCTGGATCGCGAGTTCTATCTCGACTTCGTCCTCGGCCTCGAGACGGCGACGCTGCGCCAGGTCATGGACGTGCTGCAGAAGACCTACAGCTCGACCGTCGGCATCGAGTTCCTGCACATCCAGGACCCGGACCAGAAGAGCTGGCTGCAGCAGCGGATCGAGAGCGCCAGGGGCCTCTTCGACACGACGCCCGAGGAGAAGCGCGAGATCCTCGAGCACCTGACCGAGACCGAGGGCTTCGAGCAGTTCCTCCACGTCAAGTTCCCGGGCACCAAGCGCTTCGGCCTGGATGGCGGCGAGAGTGCCATCGCCTCGCTCGAGACGATGATCCGCACCAGCGCCGAGCTCGGTGTCGACGAGATCGTGCTCGGCATGCCGCATCGTGGCCGGCTCAACGTGCTGGCCAACGTCATGGGCAAGCCCTACTCGGCGATCTTCAGCGAGTTCCAGGGGGGCGCCAGCCACGACGACGTGCTGGGCTCGGGCGACGTCAAGTACCACCTCGGCACGTCGACCGACCGGGTGCTGCCCGACGGGCGGCAGGTCCATCTCTCGCTCACCGCCAACCCGTCGCATCTCGAGGCGGTCAACCCGGTGGTGATGGGCAAGGTCCGGGCCAAGCAGCGGCAGAAGAACGACACCGAGCGCAGCCGGGTCATGGGCATCCTCCTGCATGGCGACGCAGCCTTCGCCGGGCAGGGTGTGGTCCACGAATGCCTCGAGATGTCCGAGCTTCGCGGTTATCGGGTCGGCGGCACGCTGCACCTGATCGTCAACAACCAGATCGGCTTCACCACGAGCCCGGCCTATGCCCGCACCTCGCCCTATCCATCGGACGTGGCGCGCGGCATCCAGGCACCGATCTTCCACGTCAACGGCGACGATCCGGTGGCCGTGACCCATGTCTCGCGGCTGGCCGCCGAGTTCCGCCACACCTTCAAGAAGGACGTGGTCATCGACCTCTGGTGCTACCGGCGGCATGGCCACAACGAGGGTGACGAGCCGAGCTTCACCCAGCCGCTGATGTACAAGAACATCGCCCAGCACCCGACCGTGCGGCAGGTCTACGTCAAGCGGCTCGAGCGCGAGAAGGTGATCGAGCCGGGCTACGGGCAGGAGCTGCTCGACAATTTCAACAAGCAGCTCGACGCGGCGCACGATTCGGCCAAGAGCTACAAGTCCAACAAGGTCGACTGGCTGGAAGGCGCCTGGGCCGGTCTCAAGGCCTCGCCGATCGACTACGAGCGTGGCAGGACGTCGAGCCCCATCGAGACCTTGCGGGAAATCGGCCTGCAGATGACCGCCCTGCCGAAGGAGCTCAACGTGCACTCGCGGCTGAAGCGGGTGATCGGGCAGCGGCGCAAGGCCATCGAGGAAGGCCAGGGCATCGACTGGGCGACCGCCGAGCATCTCGCCTTCGGCACGCTGCTCTGCGAGGGCTTTCCCGTGCGGCTGACCGGCCAGGATGTCGGTCGCGGCACCTTCTCGCAGCGCCACGCGGCAATCTACGACCAGGCGACCGAGGAGAAGCACTACCCGCTCATGCATCTGCGCGAGGACCAGGGCAGCTTCGAGGTCATCGACAGCTTCCTCTCCGAGGAGGGGGTGCTCGGCTTCGAGTACGGCTACTCGCTCGCCGATCCGAGCTGCCTGACCCTCTGGGAGGCGCAGTTCGGCGATTTCTGCAACGGTGCGCAGGTCTATTTCGACCAGTTCATCTCCTCGGGCGAGAAGAAGTGGCTGCGCTTCTCGGGCCTCGTCTGCCTCCTCCCGCACGGCATGGAGGGTCAGGGGCCGGAGCACAGCTCGGCCCGGCTCGAGCGCTTCCTGCAGCTCTTCGCCGAGGACAACATCCAGGTCTGCTACCCGTCGACGCCGGCCAACCACTTCCACATGCTGCGCCGCCAGCTGCATCGCGACTTCAGGAAGCCGCTGATCGTGATGACCCCGAAGTCGCTGCTGCGCCACAAGCGCTGCGTCTCGACGCTCGAGGACATGGGCCCGGGCACGAGCTTCCACCGCGTCATGTACGACCGGCCGCCGAGCGACGTCGACCAGGGGATCGAGCGGGTCGTGATGTGCTCCGGCAAGGTCTATTACGACCTGCTCGCCGCGCGCGAGGAGCAGGGGCTGGACGACAAGGTGGCGCTGATCCGGCTCGAGCAGCTCGCGCCCTTCCCCGAGGACGCGCTGACCGAGGAGCTGCAGCGCTACTCGGCCACGGCCAGCTTCATCTGGTGCCAGGAGGAGCCGCGCAACCAGGGCGCCTGGTTCTTCGTGGCGCCCCGGATCGAGAATTTGATGGAGGCGCAGGGCATCGCCCAGCGCCGCCTGATCTATGCCGGTCGCAAGCCGGCTGCCGCTCCGGCGACGGGCTTCCACGCGCAGCACGAGCGTGAGCAGCGGGCCCTCGTCGACGAAGCGCTGACCGGCTGAGCGGCAAGGCGGATGAGACAGGAGGAGTCCCGATGAGCGGCGAGATCCGGGTGCCCACCTTGGGCGAATCGGTGAGCGAGGCGACCATCGCCCGCTGGCTGAAGAAGGCCGGCGATGCTGTGGCCGTCGACGAGCCGCTGGTCGAGCTCGAGACCGACAAGGTCAGCCTCGAGGTGCCGGCACCGGTGGCCGGCGTGCTCGCCGAGATCAAGGCCGAGGAAGGCAGCGACGTCGAGGTCGGCGCCCTCCTCGGGCTGATCGAGGAAGGTGCGGGCGCACCCGCCGCCAAGGGCGAGGCGGCTCCCGCGGCCAAGGCAGAGAAGGCGGAAGAGGCAGCGAAGCCGGCAGAGCCGGCGGCGGCGTCACCGGGTGACGGGGCCGCCAAGGCCGGCCCGGCGGCGCGCAAGGCCGCCGCCGAGAAGGGCGTCGACCTGGGCTCGGTGCCGCCGACGGGGCCCAAGGGCAACGTCACCAAGGCCGACGTGCTGGCGGTGGACAAGCCGTCGCTGAAGGCGCCCGTGCCGACGCCGGAAGGCGGTGCCGCAGCACCGGCCGGGCGCGAGGAGCGGGTCCGCATGACCCGGCTCAGAAAGCGCATCGCCGAGCGGCTGAAGGAGGCGCAGAACACCGCCGCCATGCTCACCACCTTCAACGAGGTGGACATGTCGGCGGTCATGGCGCTGCGCAAGAGCTACCAGGATGCGTTCACGAAGAAGCACGGCATCAAGCTCGGCTTCATGTCGTTCTTCGTGAAGGCCTGCATCGACGCGCTCCGGGCCTATCCGGCGGTCAATGCGGAGATTGACGGCGACGAGGTCGTCTACAAGCACTACTACGACATCGGCGTGGCGGTGAGCTCGGATGCCGGGCTCGTCGTGCCGGTGGTGCGCAGCGCCGACGCCATGAACCTCGCGGAGATCGAGGCTGCGATCGCCGATCTCGGCACCCGGGCGAAGAGCGGCAAGCTCGCCATGGAGGAGCTGACCGGCGGCACCTTCACGATCACCAATGGCGGCATCTTCGGCTCGATGCTGTCGACGCCGATCCTCAACCCGCCGCAGGTCGGCATCCTCGGCATGCACAACATCGTGCAGCGCCCGGTGGTCCTGCCGGACGGCCGGATCGAGGCCCGGCCGATCATGTATGTCGCCCTCTCTTACGACCACCGGATCATCGATGGCCGCGAGGCGGTGAGCTTCCTTGTCCGCGTCAAGCAGTGCATCGAGGATCCGACCCGGATGCTTCTCGACGCCTGAGCGGTGCCTTCAGCCGGGTTGTTCGATCCTGGCGTAGCCTTCGCTGATCCGCTCGGCATCGGCGGGATTGGTGCTGCATGGCGGGCACTGCCTCCCGCCCGCGCAGAAAGCGATCGTGAGCCTCGGCATTCCTTGTCGGGATTTCCGCGATGCGCGCCGCTTCCGTCGGCGTTCGCGCGACTTTCAAAGCCCCGATGATGTGTTGCGTGACCTCGTCCTGCAGCGCGAAGATGTCGCCAAGGTCGCGATCGTAGCGTTTCGCCCACAAGTTCGTGCCGCTCGAAGCGTCGATCAACTGCGCGGTAATCCGAACGCGGTTGCCGGCGCGGCGGTTGCGGGGGCAGGATATGAACCTGCGACCTTAGAGTCATGAGCCTGGCGAGCTACCGGGCTGCTCCACCCCGCGTTATGGGATGCCTTGTTCTATCGGGCCTTGCGCCGCTCAATTCCGAAGGGGCGGATGGTAGGTTTGCCGATTCCGCTCTTGAGCAACCCAAGCGGGCGGCGGAGCTGGATCGGCACATCATGAAGAGGCAGGGGTATTCCCAGTTTGGAAGGCCTGGCGACGACCGACTCTCCCACGAGTGGGCTCGCAGTTTCGCCCTGCCGCTGCTGACTGGAATGCTGGAGGCCGTAGCCGACCAGAGAGGACCACCAATGAATCCACGCCTCGACTCAGCTCCGCGTGCGTTTGGGGACGGGGCCACGCAGGGCTGCCTCGCTGGCGAGGCGGGCCCATTGCAGCATGGCCTCGGCGTCGTCGAGGCATTCGGGCGGGGCCTCGTGGTAGCTCATGACCGAGGGCTTGCCACGCTTGCCCTCGTAGACGAAGGGCTCGGCGTGGACGGCCTCGAAGACCGGCCGGGTGTGCTGGTCGGTCTTGAAGTAGAGGCGGTCGTTGGCGATCAGCGCGATCATCCGGTCGACATGGAAGATGCCGAAGCCGCCGAACATGGCACGGGCGCGCACCATGCCGAGCGGTTCCAGCATCTCCAGCACATGGTCGACGAACGGGTCGCGCTTCGACATCGGTTGGAACCCGGAAACCCTTGGAGCCTGAAAGAAGAAAGGCCGCCCGGAGGCGGCCTTTCCGTGAGCACGGTGGTCATCCGGCCCTGGAACTCAATCCGACGTGGTCACACCAGAAGCTGAGGCTGCTCCGCTGCCGATGCCGACCGCGTGGGTCCGAACGACGTGACCGTCATCTCACTCGACATTGGATCACCTCCTTTCCGTTTGTTGCGCCTGGACCGACTTCGCCACCGATCCGCCGCTGCGTCAAGTCCCCACGGAAGGGCGGGGTTTGTTCAAATGCGCCGCTCCACTATGAAGGGCACCGGTGCGGGGTGCCGCAGACGCCGGTCGGACAGGGGGAAGAGGAATCGCGATGGCGGACGAGAGCTTTGACGTGGTGTTCATCGGCGGCGGCCCGGGCGGGTATATCGGCGCCATCAAGGCGGCCCAGCTCGGCATGAAGGTCGCCTGCGTCGAGAAGCGGGGGACCCTCGGCGGCACCTGCCTGAACATCGGCTGCATCCCCTCGAAGGCCCTGCTCCACTCGTCGCATCTCTATGCCGAGGCCAGGCACGGGATGGAGAAGCACGGCGTCAAGGTCGGCTCGGTCGAGCTCGACCTCGATGCCATGATGGACAACAAGGACGAGGTGGTCGAGACGCTGACCAAGGGGATCGAGGGTCTCTTCAAGAAGAACAAGGTCACCTACATCGTCGGCCACGGCCGGATCGCCGGGCCCGGCAAGGTGGTGGTCGAGCTGAACGACGGTGGCGAGCAGGCGCTCGAGGCGAAGTCCATCGTCATCGCCACGGGCTCCGAGAGCACGCCCTTGCCCGGCGTCGAGGTCGACGAGAAGCGGATCGTCAGCTCCACCGGTGCCCTGGACCTCGAGGAGGTGCCGGAGCATCTCGTGATCATCGGTGCCGGCTATATCGGCCTCGAGATGGGTACGGTCTGGCAGCGCCTGGGCAGCAAGGTCACGGTGGTCGAGTTCCTCGACCGCGTGACGCCCGGCATGGACGGCGAGGTCAGCAAGCAGTTCCAGCGCATCCTGCAGAAGCAGGGGATGACCTTCAAGCTCGGCACCAAGGTCACGGGCGTCGACGCTTCGGGCGACCGCCTCAAGGTAAGCGTCGAGCCCGCCAAGGGCGGCGAGGGCGAGGTCATCGACTGCGACGTGGTGCTCGTCTCGATCGGCCGCCGGCCCTACACGGCGGGGCTCGGCCTCGACAGCGTGGGTCTCGAGACCGACAAGCGCGGCATGATCGAGGTGGACGACCGCTTCGCCACGAAGGCCGAGGGCGTCTATGCGATCGGCGACGTCATTCGCGGGGCAATGCTGGCGCACAAGGCGGAGGAGGAGGGCGTCGCCCTTGCCGAGATCCTCGCCGGGCAGAAGCCGCATATCGACTACGATTGCATTCCGGGCGTCGTCTACACCGACCCCGAGGTGGCGGCGATCGGCAAGACCGAGGAGCAGCTCAAGGAGGCCGGGGTCGAGTACACGGTCGGCAAGTTCCCGTTCATGGCGAACAGCCGGGCCCGCGCCACGGGCCAGACCGACGGCTTCGTGAAGATGCTCGCCGAGGCCGGGACCAACCGGATCCTCGGCTGTCACATCATCGGCGCCGATGCCGGGGTGATGATCGGCGAGCTCGCGGTGGCCATGGAGTTCGGCGCCTCGGCCGAGGACGTGGCCCGCACCAGCCATGCGCATCCGACGCTCGAGGAGGCGATCAAGGAGGCGGCGCTGGCAACCTACACCAAGACGCTGAACCTGTAGCGGAGCACAGGTGAAAGGAATTATTGCCTATTAGATAGGATTATTGTACCTTCCGGGCCGATCAGAACCCGGGAGCCTGCGATGTCCTCCTTGCTGCGTTTTCTCGAGAATGGCACCGCCGAGCTGGAGCGTGCCTTCACCAGATCGTCGGAGATCCAGCGGCTGCTCGGCGGCAGCTGCGGACCCGACGAGTATCGTAGCCTGCTCGAGCGGCTGCGCCGGGGCTTCGCCGTCGTCGAGCTGCAGGCCTTCGCGGAGCTGCCCGAGCCCATGCATACCCGCCTGAAGACGCACCGCATGACCTGGCGCCTGCGCCACGACATCGGCATCCTCGGCGGCGGCACCCCCCTGCCCGCCCGCGCCGAGGATCTGGAGAATGCCGGCCGCTTCCCGTCCGCCTCGGCCAAGCTCGGCGCGCAGTTCGCCCTGGCCCTGGTGCTCGAGAGCCTCGCCAGGGCGCAGCAGGCGCTCACTGCCTGCCTCGGCTCGGCGCTCGTCTCCTGTCTCCTCTTCAATGGCCGGCGCGCGGCGGGCGAGCCGCAGTTCGGCGCCGTGGTCCGCTCGGTCATCGAGGACCGGGCGGCCGAGATCGACTGGAGCGAGGCCATGGCCGCCGCGCGCCGCACGCTGCGCACCTTGCGCCACGCACTCGCCGAGCCGCCCCGGGCCGCCTGACCGCCTGCTGCCTCCCGCCCGGGTGCGACACTTTGCGCCAGGGGGTTATGCTGCACTGCACAAAACCGCCCTTGCGGAATCGGTCGGCTTGTCCCAATTATTGTGCAGCGCAGCAAACCGAGAGAGGAAACAGCGTGATGGCTACCACCACCAAGACTACCCCGAAATTCGAGATGCCCAAGTTCGAGGCTCCCAAGTTCAACTTCGATGCGTTCGTCGCGATGCACAAGGCCAATGTCGACACCATGGTCGAGGCCCAGGGCATCTACATGCGGACCGTCGAGGCGATGGCCAAGCTGCAGTACGGCTGGGTCGAGGAGACGTTCAAGAACGGCGAGACCTTCTTCAAGGGTGACGTGACGAAGCGCAAGCCCGAGGACTTCCTCGCCGATGCCAAGTCCGCCGCCGAGAAGGTGATGGCCGTGGCCAAGGAACAGGCCGACCTCGGCATGAAGGCGCAGCAGGAGGTGGCCGACCTGGTCACCAAGCGCGTGACCGCCAACATCGAGGACGCGAAGTCGCTCGCCGCCTAAGTCGCGGCTCGAGCGTTCCGAGGTAGCCCTCCGCCTCCCTGGGGTGAACTCGGACCTGCGTGGACCCCGGGCAGTACGCTGCCCGGGGTTTCGCGCGTTCAGGGGATGGATTCCACGACCACCGGACGCACTGGGGGTGGCATCCCGCCGATGACGTAGGCCGCGGCAACGCGCGCCACGGCCGCCTCGGCAGGCGCTTGGTCGCGGGCATGCACCAGCGCCAGGGGCTCGCCTTTTTCGACTTCCCGGCCGGTACCCAGGACTTCCGACAGACCGACCGCCGGATCGATCGCCTGGTCCGGCCGCGTGCGCCCGCCGCCAAGGCCGATGACCGCGAGGCCGAGCTCGCGCGTACGGATGTCGCGCACATGGCCGGCCGCCGGCGCCGCTACGGGCACCTGCACCGGGGCACGGGCGTGGTCCAGGGCCGAGGGGTGCAGCGGGTCGCCGCTGCCGCCGAGGGCACGGACCATACGGGCGAAGCGCTCGGCCGCGGCGCCGCTGTCGAGGCAATCCTGCAGCACCGTCCGCGCCGCCTCTTGGTCCGGCGCCATGTCGACCAGCACGAGAAGCTCGGCGCCGAGCGCCAGCGTGACTTCGGCGAGCCGCGGGTCACGGGCGTCGCCCTTCAGGAAGGCCACGGCTTCCGCCACCTCGAGCGCGTTGCCGGCGGTGCGACCGAGGCACTCGTTCATGTCCGTCAGCAGGCATCGGGTTGGCAGCCCCGCCGCTGCTGCCACTCCGGCGATGGCCGTGGCGAGGCCGCGCGCGGCGGCGAGGTCGGTCATGAAGGCGCCGTTGCCGAGCTTGACGTCCATGACCAGCCCGGCCGTGCCGACGGCGAGCTTCTTCGCGAGGATGGAGGCGACGATCAGGGGCTCGCTCTCGACCGTCGCCGTGACGTCGCGGATCGCATAGAGGCGCCGGTCGGCGGGGGCGAGATCGGCGGTCTGGCCGACGATGGCGCAGCCGACCTCGCGCACCACGCGGGCGAACCGGTCGAGGTCGGGCCGCGTGTCGTAGCCCGGAAAGCTCTCGAGCTTGTCGAGCGTGCCGCCGGTGTGACCGAGGCCCCGGCCCGAGACCATCGGCACGAAGCAGCCACAGGCGGCCAGCAGGGGTGCCAGGATGAGGCTCACCTTGTCGCCGATGCCGCCCGAGGAGTGCTTGTCGACGGCGGGGCCGGGCAGGTCCGGCCAGGCGAGGCGACGCCCGGAATCCGCCATGGCGCGGGTCAGGGCAGCCGTCTCGGCGCGGTCCATGCCGTTCAGGACGACCGCCATGGCGAAGGCGCCGGCCTGCGCGTCGACCAGCGAGCCGTCGACGAGGCCCTGCACGAGGCTTTCGATCTCGCCAGCCGCCAGTGCGGTGCCGTCGCGCTTCTTCCGGATGAGCTCCTGCGGCAGGCTCAAGGGGCGGCATGCCCGGCGAGGTCCGCCAGGAGCCTGGAGGCGCCGAGGCGGAAATGCGCCGGATCGGGCCAGTCGGCGCCCATCATCGTCTCCGCCAGATGCAGGTAGCGGAGCGCGTCCCCGGCCGTGCGCACGCCGCCCGAAACCTTGACGCCCACCCGGCCGCCGGCCTCCTCGGCCACGGCCAGCAGCAGGGCCACCGCCTCGGGCGTGGCGCCGACCGGGATCGTGCCGGTCGAGGTCTTGAGGAAGTCGATGCCGGCCATGACGGCGGAACGGCCGACCGCGGTGATCAGCTCGGGCCGCTCGAGCCGCCCGGTCTCGAGGATCAGCTTGAGCGTCGTCTGCGGCCCGGCCGCGGCCCGGCAGA
>CAZGUW010000080.1:11832-17248 GCA_964528705.1 uncultured Geminicoccaceae bacterium | reverse complement strand
CAGGGCCGTGGCCGAGGCCGACGAGCCGGCGCCCATGAACCCCCTGGCCCAGGCCTTCCGCCGGGACCGTCACCGACTCGTCGCCGAAGGCGCAGACCTAGCCACGGCGCGCCGGCAGGCGAGCTATCGGCTCTTCGGCTCGAAGCCCGGCGCCTATGGCGCCGGTCTGCAGGCGCTGGTCGATTCGCAAGGCTGGACGGCCGAGAGCGAGCTCGCCGAGGCCTATCTGGCCTGGAGCGCCTGGGCCTACGGCCGCGGCGTCGCGGGACAGGAGGCAGCAGCCGGCCTGCGGGATCGCCTCCACGCGGTGGAGGTCGTCCTGCACAACCAGGACAACCGCGAGCACGACATCCTGGACAGCGACGACTACTACCAGTTCCAGGGCGGGCTCACCGTAGCGGTGCGCCATCTCACCGGCCGCCAGCCGATCGTGCTGCACGCCGACCATGCAAATCCGGAGCGGCCGCGCGTCCGAAGCCTAAAGGAGGAGATCGGGCGCGTTGTGCGCGGCCGGGCGGCCAATCCGAAATGGCTGAAAGGCGTCATGCGCCACGGTTACAAGGGGGCCTTCGAGATCGCCGCCACGGTGGACTATCTCTTCGCCTACGCAGCGACCACGCGGCTGGTCGAGAATCACCACTTCGAAGCGCTGTTCGAGGCCTATCTGGGCGACGAGCGGGTCCGCGGCGTCATGGCGGAGGCTAACCCCGCCGCCTTGCGCGAAACGGCCGACCGCTTCGCCGAGGCGATCGAGCGCGGGCTCTGGCAACCCCGGCGCAACAGCGCCCAGGCGCTCATCGAGGAATTGCGGACGGCTCCTCGGGACGCCGCTGCAGGCTGAGCGCTGTCCGCAGCAGGATCGCCGCCGCCATCAGGGGCGTGGCGAAGAGCGCCAGCAGCATGACGCGCGCACTCAGCACACCGAGGTCGGCCGTCAGCCCGAGGGCCAGGAGTGCTCCGGTCGGGGCCAGCACCACTATCCCGGCCCAGAGCCAGAACCTGGCACTCAGCAGCCGGCCGGCCGGCGCGGCGTCCAGATGCGCCTGCGACGGCTCGGCCCGTCCGAGGCCGACCATCACGGCGAGGCCGAGCGCCCAGGCAAGCCCGATCAGACCGAGCCAGAGCCAGCCGATCGACTGCGGCTCGAGCCAGGCGAGCCAGTGGCCGATCGTGTCGTTGGTGCGCAGCACGAACTGATAGCCGGTCTGCAGCACGGCTGCCGCGAGCTTCCAGAAACGCGACGCCATGTGGGCGTCGGCACGCGTGGCGAGCACGCTTGCCGCCAGCAGCAGCGTGAAGCAGAGCTGGACCGGTGGATAGACGACGGCGACGAAAAGGGCGCTCGGCGGCCAGACGCCGATGAGGCCGAGCCGAAGCGCGGTCGCGGCAAGGGCGAGGCCGCAACCGAGGCCCGCGGCGAGAGCCACCACGTCGCCCCGGCGGCGCGCCGCGCTGTGCGAGAGCTGGAGCACCGCGCGGAGCAGAATGCCGACGACGACGAAATAGGTGAGCCCGGCGAAGAGCGCATGCAGCCCGATCTCGAGCCACACGGCATGCGGCCAGCCCTCGACCATGAGCGCCAGCGGCGGCAGCTGGCGCGGCAGGCCGAGCTCGACCACCCCGCAGACGAGACCGAGACCGAAGCCGCAGAGCAGGAGCCACCGGCGGCCCCGCAGTCCCGTCCGGGCGAGAACCGCAAGCGCCACGAGAACGGTGAGCACGAGGCTGGCAGCGAGACACGAAACGAGCATGGCGGTGGTCAGCTCCAGCATTCCTTCGACCGATACCCCACTGTTGACCGCATCACGCTACCGGTGCCACCCCGCGCCGATCCGATCGGCATTATGGCGCGGTGCGCCCATTAACGTTAGCACGTGACTGGATGAACGCCTGGAGGCTGGAAATGACCGACACGGAAGCGACCCACGCGGCGAAGAAGGCCCGCATCAAGGCGGCCAAGGACAAGCTGTACGCCTCGAAGACGATCGAGAAGGGCCTCCTGATCGTCCACACTGGGACCGGCAAGGGGAAGAGCACCGCCGCCTGGGGTCTCGCGATGCGCTCCCTGGGACACGGGCTGAAGCTCGGCGTGGTCCAGTTCGTCAAGGGAAGGCGCGACACCGGCGAGCGGCGCTTCCTCGAGCGGTTCCCGGACCTCGTCACGATCAAGGTCATGGGCGAAGGGTTCACCTGGGAAACGCAGGACCGTGCCCGCGACGTCGCCGCCGCCGAAGCGGCCTTCACCGAGGCCGAGGCCATGCTGCAGGATCCCTCCCTGCACATGGTCGTCCTCGACGAGCTCAATATCGTGCTGCGCTACGACTACCTGCCGCTGGACCGGGTGCTCGAGGCCTTCCGCACGAAGCGGCCGGAGCTGCACGTCGTGGTCACCGGGCGCAACGCCAGGCCCGAGCTCGTCGAGATGGCGGATCTCGTCACCGAGATGACCCTGGTCAAGCACCCGTTCCGTGCCGGGGTCAAAGGACAGCTCGGTGTCGAATTCTGAACCTTCGGGCCTCTCCGAGCACGCCAAGGGCCTCGTCATCGTCGCCACCGGGGTCCTGATCCTGACCCCCGATGCGCTGCTTCTCCGCCTGATCCAGGCCGATCCCTGGACACTTCTGTTCTGGCGGGGAATCGGCTTCTTTACGGTGCAGATGACAGTCTCGGCCTTCCGCCACGGCGCCGGCCTCTGGCGCGTGATCCGCGCCACGGGCTGGATCGGCATCGCGATCATGGCGCTGCACGGCGTTACGCAGCTGCTCTTCGTCTATTCGATCAACCATACGCTCGTCGCCAACACGCTGGTCATCATCGCCGCCTCGCCGCTCGCCGCCGCCCTCCTGGCATGGCTGCTCCTGGGCGAGCGCACGCCGCCCCGCACCCTGGTCGCCGGCGGCGTGGCGCTTGCCGCCGTGGCCCTGACCGTCGGCGGCGGCTATGCCATCGGCGGCCTCTCCGGTGATCTCGCTGCCCTCGTCCTGATGCTGGTGATGGCACTCATCTTCGTCCTCCTGCGCAAGGCGAAGGCGCGCGACATGCTGCCGGCGGTCGCACTCTCCGGCCTCGTGACCGCTACCCTCGCCCTGCCCTTCGCGCCCACTCTAGCCGTTGGCGGCAACGACCTGATCTACCTCCCCATTCTCGTCGTGCTGGTCGTCCCGATCTCGTTCATCCTGATCAGCACCGGACCACGCTATCTGCCGGCCCCGGAGGTTGGCCTGATCATGCTGGTCGAGACCGTCCTCGGACCGCTCTGGGTCTGGTTCGCCTTCGCCGAGCAACCGACCGCTGCGAGCCTAATCGGGGGCGGCATCATCATTCTGGCGCTGGGCATCCACTCCTGGCTCGCTTTGCGCGCCGAGCGTCGGCGCCCGTCCGCCGCGGTGCAGTCCGTATGAGCGCCGCCCTGATGATCCAGGGCACCTCTTCGGACGCCGGCAAGTCGCTGCTGGTCGCCGGTCTCTGCCGCCATTTCACCAACCGGGGACTGGCGGTCAGGCCGTTCAAGCCGCAGAACATGAGCAACAATGCGGCCGCCACCGCCGACGGGGGCGAGATCGGCCGGGCCCAGGCGCTGCAGGCCCTGGCCTGCCGGGTGCCGCCTGCCGTGGACATGAACCCGGTCCTGCTCAAGCCGACCGGCGAGCTCGGTGCCCAGGTGATCCTCCAGGGCCGGGTGCTCGCCCGGGCGGATGCCCGCGACTACCACGCGCTGAAGCCTCGCCTGCTGCCAGCCGTGCTCGAGAGCTTCGCCCGGCTGCGCACCGAAGCCGATCTCGTCATCGTCGAGGGGGCCGGCAGTCCCGCCGAGGTGAATCTCCGCGAAGGCGACATCGCCAACATGGGGTTCGCTCTTGCCGCCAACGTGCCGGTCCTGCTCGTCGGCGACATCGAACGCGGCGGCGTCATCGCTTCCCTCGTCGGCACTTCCGCCCTGCTCGAGCCACCGGAACGTGCACTAACGAAAGGCTGCATCGTCAACAAGTTCCGGGGCGATCCTGCGCTCTTCGATTCGGCTCTGCCCCTCATCGAAGAGCGGACCGGACTCGCCTCCCTCGGCGTCGTACCCTGGTTCGCCGCCGCGCGCGAACTGCCGGCCGAGGACGTGCTCGGACTGGCCGCCACGAGGCGGCCGGGAGGCATCAGGATTGCCGTGCCGCGCCTGCCACGGATCAGCAATTTCGACGATCTCGATCCGCTCCGCCTCGAGCCGGATGTCGATCTCCTGCTGCTCGAGCCCGGCGAGGCCCTGCCCGGCGATACCGACCTCGTCCTCCTCCCCGGCAGCAAGGCGACACGTTCGGATCTCGAAGCCCTCCGTAACGCCGGCTGGGACATCGACATAGTGGCGCATCACCGGCGCGGCGGGCGGGTCCTAGGCCTCTGCGGTGGCTACCAGATGCTCGGCCGGGCGGTGCACGATCCGGATGGCCTCGAAGGCCCGCCGGGCAGCAGCCACGGGCTCGGCCTGCTCGACGTCGAGACGGTGCTGGCACCGGCGAAGACCGTGCGCCAGGCGAAGGCGGTCGACGTGACGAGTGGCCTCGAGGTCGAGGGCTACGAGATCCACCAGGGCCGAACCCTGGGCTCCGATGCAGAGCGACCGATGCTGCGCCTCGCGGGCCGGCCGGATGGCGCCATCAGCGCCGATGGCCGGGTGATGGGTGCCTATCTCCACGGGCTCTTTGCGGCCGACGCCTTCCGCCACGAGTTCCTCGACCGGCTGCGCGAGCGGCCTTGTGGTGGCGAGGCTTACGCGGCGCGCATCGACCGGTGCTCGACGAGCTCGCGGCCCACCTCGCCACCCATCTCGACATGCGCCGCATCGCCGCCGTTGCAGGCCTCAACGGAGACTGAACCCCCAGAGGCCGAGCACGGCGAGGAAGGCAAGCAGCCAGACCCGGTCGGCGAGGCGAAGCGCCTGGCGGAGTTCCTTCGGGCCGATTGCCGGGCTGCCATCGCCGACCCAGGGCTCGTCGGCCGGCCTGCCGCCATAGATGCGCGGCCCCGATAGCCGGACGTCGAGGGCGCCCGCCATGGCGGCCTCCGGCCACCCGGCATTGGGCGACCGGTGCAGGCGCGCGTCGCGTCGCGTGATGCGGCAGGCCTCCCGGGCCCCACCCGTGCCGGCCGACACGACGATGATGAGCCCCGCCGTCAGCCTTGCCGGCAGCCAGTTCAGTACGTCGTCGAGTCGCGCTGCGGCCCGGCCGAAATGCAGATGGCGGGGCGTGCGGTGGCCGATCATGCTGTCAGCCGTGTTGACGATCTTGTAGGCGAGGATGCCCGGCAGGCCGAGAACCAGAGCCCAGAAGAGCGGTGCGATGACCCCGTCGGAAAGGTTCTCGGCTAGCGACTCGGTGGCGGCCCGGCCGATCGCCGGCCCGTCGAGCGCTGCCGTGTCCCGCCCGAC
>CAZGUW010000080.1:0-11822 GCA_964528705.1 uncultured Geminicoccaceae bacterium | reverse complement strand
ATACCGCGCTCGAGCCCGACTGCGACCGCTTCCACATGATCCACGAGGCTCTTCTGGGCGAGGAGCGTGCTCATGATGAGCCCGAGCCAGAGCCAGCCGAGGGGCAGGGCGAGAAGCGCCGCCTGCACGAGCCAGCCGACAACGAGACCCGCAGCTGTCAGCAGGACGATCAGCACCGTACCGAGCCAGCGCTCGCGCGCCGGCGCATCGCCCGCGCACCGCAGGTACTGTTCCAGAAAATCGATCGACCGGCCGATCAGCACGACCGGATGCGGCAATCGGCGCCACAACGCCTCGGGCTCGCCCGCGGCACGGTCGATCAGGAGTGCCGCGGCGATGGCGAGAAAGAGGCTGCCGGTCCACATAGCCTCGCCTTAGCAGCTGCGATCGGCGAAGCAAGCCGGGTCGCAGGACTGCCTTGCGCGGCGAACGCCCCTCCGCCATGACCATCACCATGCATGCCTATCTGCGCGAGCCCGAGGCGATCTACGCCCGCTCCTTCGCCCTCATTGAGGCGGAGGCCGGCGCGGCGCTGGCCGCCCTGCCGGCGGAGCTGAGGCCGGTGGCAAGGCGGCTGATCCACAGCTGCGGCATGACCGACATCCCGGCCGACCTCGCCTGGTCCGGGCCGGTCGTCGGCGCAACCCGAAAGGCGCTCGAAGGCGGTGCGGCGCTCTTCTGCGACGTCGAGATGGTGAAGGCCGGGATCATCCGCCGGCGGCTGCCGGCCATGGCACCCGCGTGCTGCACGCTCGGCGATCCACAGGTTCCGTCGCTCGCTGCCGAGCTCGCTACGACGCGGAGCGCCGCCGCGGTCGAGCTCTGGCGCGACCGGCTCGACGGAGCCGTGGTGGTCATCGGCAATGCCCCGACGGCCCTTTTCCATCTGCTCGATCGTCTGACGACATGGTATGAACGTCCGGCGGCGATACTCGCCTTTCCGGTGGGTTTCGTCGGCGCTGTGGAATCCAAGGAGGCGCTCATCGCGGCCCCGCTCGAGGTTCCCTTCCTGACGCTGCGCGGCCGGCGCGGTGGCAGTGCGATGGCCGCTGCCGCCGTCAACGCGCTCTGGGATGCCGAGCGGTGACCGGGCACTGGCTCGACGTCATCGGCATCGGCGCCGATGGGGCGCAAACGCTCGGCGCTGAGCTGCGCAAGCTGATCCAGGGTGCCCATCTCGTCGTCGGTGGTCGCCGTCACCTCGCCATGGTGGAGGGGCTCGGCGCCGGCGAGCGTGTCGCCTGGTCCAGCCCGATGGATGCCACGCTCGAACGACTGACCGCCCAGCGCGGCCGCCCGCCGGCGGTGGTGCTCGCTTCGGGCGACCCCTTGTGGTTCGGCATCGGCCGGCTCCTGCTCCAGCGCTTCAATGCCAGCGAGCTGCACTTTCACCCCGCGGTCTCGGCCCTGCAGCTCGCCGCCGCGCGGCTCGGCTGGCCGCTCGCCGATTGCGTCTGCCTCAGCCTGCACGGCCGGCCGCTCGCCGGCCTGCTACGGCACGTCGCCCGAGGCCGCCGGCTGCTCGTCCTGACTGCCGACGGAACCTCGCCGGCGGCGATCGGCGAGCTCCTGACAGGCGCCGGCCATGGTCATGCCATGCTCACCGTCCTTGAGCAGCTGGGGGCACCGGACGAGAATCGGGTGAGCTTCCGCGCCAGCGAGGCGGCAGCGCGGCGCTTCGCCGACCTCAACACGCTCGGCATCGAGCTCGATGCCGGCGCTACGGGCCGGCCCCTGAGCCAGGGGCTGCCGGACGATGCCTACATCCACGATGGCCAGCTGACCAAGCAGGAGATGCGCGCGGTCACGCTCGCGCAACTGGCGCCCCGACCCGGCGAGCGGCTCTGGGACATCGGCGCCGGGGCCGGCTCGATCGCGATCGAGTGGCTGCTCGCCGGGCGCTCCTGCCCGGACCGGCCGCTCACCGCCGTCGCGGTCGAGGCGCGGCCCGAACGCCTCGCCATGCTCATCGAGAATGCGCATCGCCTGGGCGTGCCCGAGCTCGAGGTCATCGAAGGCAAGGCGCCCGACGTGCTGCCCGAGGGGCCCGCCCCCCATGCGATCTTCATCGGCGGCGGCGTCGCCGAGCCGGCGCTGATCGATCTCTGCCTGGACCGGCTGACCGTCTGCGGCCGGCTGGTCGTCAATGCGGTGACCCTCGGCGGCGAGGCACGGCTGCTCGATCTCCGCCGCCGGCATGGCGGTGAGCTGGCGCGGATCGCCATCAGCCACGCCGAGGGGATCGGCCGCACGCTCGGCTGGAAGGCCAAGGCGCCGGTCACCCAGTGGGTGTTCACAAAGCCAGTGGTCGGCGGGGCCTGAGGAGCGAGCCATGACCAGCGGCAAGCTCATCGGCGTCGGCGTCGGGCCGGGCGATCCCGGCCTCCTGACCCTGAAGGCCGTGGCGGCGATCGAAGCCTCGCCCGTCATTGCCTATCTCTCGGCCGAAGGTGCCGCGAGCCTCGCACGCAGCATCGTGGCCGCCCATCTTCGCACTAATCACCGGGAAATCCTGCTCGAGGCGCCGATGCGTCTGGAGCCGGAGGTTGTCGCCGCCTTCTACGACCGCTCCGCCGAGGCGCTCGCAACTGAGCTCGAGGCCGGGCGCGACGTGGCGCTGCTCTGCCTCGGCGATCCCCTGCTCTATGGCAGCTTCGTCTACCTGCTCGACCGGCTGCGCCACCGCTTCGCCTTCGAGGTGGTGCCTGGCATCATGTCCTTCGCCGCCGCCGCCTCGCGGCTCGGACGGGTGTTGGCACGGCGGCGGGACAGCTTCGTGATCCTCTCCTCGCTCCTCCCCGAAGAGCGCCTCGAGGCCCTGATCGCAGCAGCCGATGCGGTGGCCATCCTCAAGGTCGGCCGTCGCCTGCCCATGCTGAAGGCGATCCTCGAGCGACAGGGCCGCCTCACCGACGCCGTGCTCGTCTCCTGGGTCGGCTGGCCGGAGGAGAGGATTGTCCGGGTGGCCGACTGGCCAGTCGACGAGGAGCCACCCTACTTCGCCCTCGTGCTGGCGGGCCGGCCCGCATGAAACCGGTCGTCTGGCATCTCGGCCCGAGGACCTCAAACCTCGCAGGTCGCATCGCCAACGCACTCGACGGTGCCACGCTCGCCGGGCCGGACGCCGATGCCCTGCGACGCGCCTTCGTCGCCGGCCGGCCGCTGGTGGCGATTGCCGCGACCGGCATCGTCATTCGCCTCCTTGCCCCGCTCCTCGTCGACAAGCGCGCCGAGCCGCCCGTGCTGGTCGTCGACGAGGGCGGCCGGTTCGTCGTGCCCCTGCTCGGCGGGCATCGGGGTGCAAACGAGTTGGCACGGCATCTCAGCCAAGCACTCGACGCCGAGCCCATCGTGACGACCGCGGGCGATGCCCGCTTCGGCCTCGTGCTCGATGCGCCGCCGCCCGGCTGGCGGCTCGCCGAACCTGCCGCCGCCAAGGCCTTCATGGCCCGGCTTCTCGAAGGCGCCACCTGCTATCTGGTCGACCCCATGGACATCGCGGACTGGCTCCGGGCCGGCAGCCTGCCGTTCGCTCCGGACAGCGAGCTCGAGATTGAGGTCACCCACGAGCACCGAGCGCCGGACGCAAGCCGTCTTGTCGTTCATCCGCCGGTCCTGGCGCTCGGCGTCGGCTGCGAACGTGACGCGCCGGCCGGGGAGCTGCAGCATCTCGTTGCTGAGACCCTTGCCGAAACCGGCCTCGCCGCCGCGGCTGTCGCCTGCGTCGTCTCCGTGGCACTCAAGGCCGCCGAGCCCGCGATTCACAGCCTGGCTGCCGAGCTCGGTGTACCGGCCCGCTTCTTCGAGCGTGAAGCGCTGGCCGTCGAGGCGCCACGGCTGGCGACGCCTTCCGAGGTGGTGGCGGCGGAGATCGGCATTCCGGGCGTGGCGGAGGCGGCGGCGTTGTCCGCGGTCGGCCCGACCGGCCGGCTGATCGTCCCCAAGCGCAAGAGCCGCCACTGCACCTGTGCCGTGGCCTTGGCGAGCGCACCGCTCGAACCCTCGGCCATGGGCCGCGCGCGCGGCCGGCTCAGGGTGCTCGGCATCGGCCCGGGCGATGTTGCCACGCGCACGGCGGCAGTGGCGGCAGCACTCACCGAAGCCGAGCTCGTCATCGGCTACGGGCTCTATCTCGACCTCGTGGCCGATCTCACCGGACGAGCCGAAAAGCGTCCCTATCCGCTCGGCGAGGAGCGCCAGCGCTGTGTCGACGCCATCGCCGAAGCTACCCGCGGTCGCGACGTGGCGTTGGTATGCTCCGGCGATCCCGGCATCTACGCCATGGCCACCCTGGTCATGGAGCTGCTCGAGCGGAGCGATGACGAGGCGGCCCAACGGATCGAGGTCAGCGTGCTGCCGGGGGTCTCGGCGCTGCAGGTGGCGGCGGCGCGAGCCGGTGCACCCCTTGGTCACGATTTCGCCGCCGTCTCGCTCTCCGACCTCCTGACGCCGATGCCGCTCATCGAGGCCCGGCTCGAGGCCGCCGCCGCCGGTGACTTCGCGCTCGCCCTCTACAACCCGGTGTCGCGGCGCCGGCGAACGGCGCTGGCGACCGCCCGCCGCATCCTCCTCGCCCACCGCTCCCCCGAAACGCCCGTCGTGATCGCCCGTAATCTCGGTCGAGAGGGCGAGGCGGTCGAGGTCACGACGCTCGGCGAGCTCGCGGTGGACCGGGTCGACATGCTCTCGATCGTCCTGATCGGTGCCCAGGGAACCCGCAGCTTCGGGCGCATCCCGGGCGGTTCCTGGACCTACACGCCGCGGGGTTACGACATCTCATGACCGTGCATTTCATCGGCGCCGGGCCGGGTGCGCCCGACCTCATCACGGTGCGCGGCCTGAACCTGATCCGCCGCTCGGCCGTGATCCTCTACGCCGGCTCGCTCGTGCCGCCGGAGGTGGTGGCCGAAGCACCGGACGATGCCCTGGTCGTCGACACCGCCCCCCTCGACCTCGATGCCATCATCGCCTTGATGCAGGCCGCTGATTCAAGGGGCGAGAATGTGGCCCGCGTCCATTCCGGCGATCCCTCGCTCTACGGTGCCATTGCCGAGCAGATCCGCCGGCTGGACGCCCTGGGCATCGGCTGGACCATCACGCCGGGCGTGCCGGCCTTCGCCGCCGCGGCGGCGGCCCTGGGCAAGGAGCTGACCCTGCCGGGCGTCGCCCAGAGCGTCGTTCTGACCCGAACGGCAGTGCGCGCTTCGGCCATGCCCGAGGGCGAGACGCTGGAGGCGTTCGCCCGGACCGGCGCCACGCTGGCCATCCACCTCGCCGTCAACAATCTGACCGAAATCCGCCGCCGCCTCGAACCCATCATCGGCCCGGACGCTCCGGTCATCGTCATCTACCGCGCGAGCTGGCCCGACCAGCAGATCATCCGGGGCACGCTCGCCACCATCCGCGAGCGCGTCAAGGCGGCCCGCATCACCCGCACGGCGCTGGTGCTGATCGGCAGGGTGCTCGAAGCCGAAGGCTACGCCGATAGCCGCCTCTACGCTGCCGACCACACCCACGTGCTCAGGCCGAAGCGCGCCTGACGCAGGGCGGGAATCACGGGTCCCTGAGCATTCGGCACTCTTGGCGAAAAAGGCGTCACGGGTCAGGCCCGTGGCGCTGTCGCGCTGCGCGGTGACAGAAGCTGATCGACGACGGTGACAGCCGTATCCGCATCGGGCACGCAGCCGGCCGAGGATGACGGCTGGCGCTCGATCATCACCACGGGGAGGCCGAGCACGCGCGCGGCGTCGAGCTTGGCCCTGGCACCGTGGCCACCGCTGTTGCGGCAGAGCACCGCCTCGACCCGCTCGCGCTCGAACAGTTCGCGTTCGACATCCAGTCTGAAGGGTCCGCGACCCGTGACGAACGTGACGTTCGAGGGCATCGAAGCCGGTCGATCCACGCCACGCACCAGGAAGGTGAAGGGTGCCGCCACGAGCCGGTCGAGCGCCCGGGTCCCGACCGCCGCGAAGACACGCCTTGCCCGAGGCGCCAGCACCGTAAGGCCGGCTTCGAGATCGGCTGCAAAATGCCAGTCGTCACCGGGGTCGGGCCGCCAGGGCGGACGCTCCAGTCTGATGTAGCGCGTGCGGGCCATGGCTGCGGCGTCCTGCGCCTGAGCAGTGATTTGGCTCGCGAAGGGATGGCTGGCATCGAGGAGGAGCGCCACCTCCATCTCCCGGAGCCAGGCGGCTAGCCCTTCGGTCCCGCCGAAGCCGCCGATCCGATGCTGGCCGGCCGGCAAGCGTGGGCTGGCCGTGGCCCCGGCGAGCGAGGTCGTGACCCGGAGGTCACAGCGTCCAGCGAGACGCGCGGCCAGCTCGTAGGCCTCCTCGGTCCCCCCGAGGATCAATAGATGCGGCAGCGCCGCGCTCATTGCCGCTCACCAGCCGGGCGCATGGGCGAGAGCCGTGCCGGCGCGGTCGAACACGAGCACCTCGATCGCCACCGCCGGTCCCGCGGCCTCGCCGGCAACGACCTTCGCCCGATCTGCGACGTGCCGGGCCAGCGCCGGTCCGTGCGCACCCGCCAGCGCCAAAACCTCGCCGGCGGAGGCCGCCGCTTCCGCCGCCTTGCCCGCGGCCGGATCGAGACGCCCGAGCGCGATTGAGAGCTTGCCGATTGCAACTGTGGACCGTGCGGAATGCAGATCGAGATGACCCTGCGCCAGCTTGGCGAGCTTGGCGAACCCGCCGGCGAGCGTGACCCGCGGGATAGGTCGCCGCTTCAGATACTTGAGCGTGCCGCCAGCGAAATCGCCCATGTCGATCAGCGCCATGTCCGGGAGGTCGTAGAGCGCCTGCACGGTCCGCTCTGAAGTGCTGCCGGTACAGGCGGCCACATGCTGGAGCCCGGCGGCGCGGGCGACATCGATACCCCGGTGGATCGAGTGGATCCAGGACGAGCAGGAATAGGGGATGACGATGCCTGTCGTGCCGAGGATCGAGAGCCCGCCCACGATGCCGAGCCTCGGGTTGAGCGTCCGCTTCGCCAGCTCTGCGCCACCCGGGATGGCGATCTCGAGGTCGAGGTCGAGCGGATGGCCGGTCTGGATGGCCAGCACCTCCAGCGTCTCCGTCATCATCCGCCTGGGCACCGGGTTGATGGCGGGCTCGCCGGGCGGCAACGGCAGGCCGGCCCGGGTCACCGTGCCCACCCCCTCGCCCGCCTTGAAGAGCAGCCCCAGCCCGTCGCCGCGCGAGCGCAGGGTCACGACGATCTCGGCCCGGTCGGTGACGTCCGGGTCGTCGCCCGCGTCCTTGACGACGCTCGCGCGTACCCAGCCCGGGCCCTGCTCATGGCGCAGAAGCGCGAAGCCCGGTTCTTGGCCCCCGGGGAGGCGGATGGTCACCGGGTCGGGGAAGCCCAGGCCCGCCAGGGCCGAGAAGGCCGCCTTCGCGGCGGCGGTGGCGCAGGCGCCGGTGGTCCAGCCGCGGCGCAGCACTTGGCGCGGCGCTGCCGGCTGGCGGTCAGATTCCGGCATACTCATGGTGTGACCGAGGCACCGTGACGGCTGGGCATCGACGGGCGAATTCCGCTATCAGACCGGGCATGACCCTCTGCCCCTGAACGGGCATTGTGCCCGAGGGCCATGCCGGAGACCAGTCTTGACGGCGCCCACCCTGATCGTCGCCGCACCGCAATCCGGCTCCGGCAAGACCCTCGTGACGCTCGGCCTGATCCGCGCCCTGGCGCGGCGCGGGCTCAGGGTCGGCAGCTTCAAGGTCGGCCCCGACTACATCGACCCGGCCTTCCATGCCCGGGCCTCGGGGCAGAGCTGCCGCAATCTCGACAGCTGGGCGATGCGGTTCGAGACCGTCGCGGCCCTGCTCGAGGACGCCGGGCGGGACGTCGACATCGTGGTCGGCGAGGGGGTGATGGGCCTCTTCGATGGTGCGCCGGACGGCAGCGGCTCGACCGCCGACATCGCCGCGCTCTTCGATCTGCCCGTCGTGCTGGTCGCCGATGCGCGGCGCATGAGTCAGTCGATCGCAGCCTTGCTCGATGGCTTCATCGGTTTTCGCCAGGATGTCGAGGTGGTCGGCATCGTGCTCAACGCCGTGGCCGGCGAGCGCCACGCCGCAACCCTGCTGAAGGCCTGCGACGACCGCTTCTCGACGCCCGTCCTGGGCTGGCTGCCGCGTCGCGATGAGCTTGTCGTCCCGTCGCGGCATCTCGGGCTCGTCCAGGCGGCCGAACACCCGGCGCTCGACGAGCTGATCGAGCGTCTGGGCGCGCTGGTTGCCGAGAAGCTCGATCTCGACCGCCTCGTCCGCCTCGCCCGCCGGCCGGGCGTGGCGAGCCTCGGCGGCCAGGGCGCCCGCCCGATCGCGGCACTCGGGCAGCGGATCGCGGTTGCCCAGGATACCGCCTTCGCCTTCGCCTATCCGGCGGTGCTCGAAGGCTGGCGCCGCCAGGGCGCCGAGATCGTGCCGTTCTCGCCGCTCGCCGACGAAGCGCCCGACCCGGCGGCCGACGCCGTCTACCTGCCCGGCGGCTATCCCGAGCTCTATGCCGGCAGGCTCGCGGCCAATCGGCAGTTCCTGCTCGGCCTGCAGGCCGCGGCCTATCGCGACGTCTTCATCTATGGCGAATGCGGCGGCTACATGGCGCTGGGGGAGGTGCTGATCGATGCGGCCGGTGAACGGCACCGCCTGGCCGAGCTCCTGCCGGTGGTCACGAGCTTCGCCGCACCGAAGCTCAGCCTCGGCTATCGCGACGTCACCCTGCTCGGCCCCTCGCCGCTCGGCCGGCCGCCGCTCCGCCATCGCGGTCACGAGTTCCACTACGCAACCGAGGTCGAGCGCCGGGGTGTTCCCTTCCTCGCGGCAAGCGATGCTGGCGGCCGCAGGCTCGGCGAAGCGGGTTGCCGGCTCGGCACCGTCGCCGGATCCTTCATCCACCTCGTCGATCGCTGGCCGCATCTCGCTGTCGTCCGCTAGCGGGCGGGGACAAATGGTCCTATGAGACGCTTCATTGACAGCAGGGAGGTCGACTTCATGAAGCGCCGTTCAGTACTGGGAAGCGTGGCTGCGGGCGGTGTCGCCGCCGCCGGTCTAGCCGCCCCGGCCATCGCCCAGGGCGTCATCGAGTGGAACATGGTCATGCCCTGGCCACGCGGCACGCCGGGCGTCGGGGTCAACGCCGAGCGTTTCGCCAGCCGGGTCACCGAGATGTCGGGCGGCCGGCTGACCATCAAGCTCTACGCGGCGGGCGAGCTGGTCCCGCCCTTCGAGGGCCTGGACGCCGTCTCGTCCGGCACGGCCGATCTCGGCCACGCCCCGCCCTATTTCTGGGTCGGCAAGGCGCCGGTGCTCAACTACTTCACCGGCATTCCCTTCGGCCTCACCGCGACCGAGCTCGCCGCCTGGTTCCAGTATGGCGGCGCGCTCGAACTCTGGCAGGAAATCTATCAGGAATTCAACGTCGTCCCGTTCTTTGCCGGCTCGTCCGGCATCCAGGCGGGCGGTTGGTTCCGCGAGCCGATCAACAGCCTGGCGGACCTCGAGGGCCTGAAGTTCCGCATCGCCGGCCTCGGCGGCGAGGTGATGCGTCGGCTCGGCGTGAACACCGTCATCCTGCCGCCCGGCGAAATCTCGCCGGCCCTGCTCTCCGGCGCCGTGGACGCGGTCGAGTGGATCGGCCCCTGGAACGACCGGGCCTTTGGCCTGCAGAAGGTGGCCAAGTACTACTACAACCCGTCCTTCCACGAGCCCGGGCCGGGCCTCGAGATCATCGTCAACCAGGACCGCTGGAACGAGCTGACCCCTGATCTCCAGGCGATCATCCAGGCAGCGGCCTCGGCGACCGCCTTCGATACGCTGGCGGACTTCACCTACAATAACATCGAGGCCTTCCAGCCCCTGCTGGCCGAGGAAGGGGTGGAGGCGCGCGCATGGCCGGACGACGTCGTCGACGCCATGGCACGCGAGACCTGGAACGTCCTCGCCGACCTCGCCGCCACCGACGAGCACACCGGCCGGGTGCATGCGAGCTTCATGGCGTTCCTCGAGAAGTGTGACTTCTACGCCCAGAGCTTCGAGATCCCGATGCTCCAGCTCCGCCAGCGGGCGCTGGCCCTGCTCTGAATGTCCTGGGGCGCCCGATTCCGGAACTCCGGATACGGGCGCCCTCCTCGAAAGCTACTGCCCGAGGCGAGAAGTCACGGAAACGTTGCTTCTTCGCTGGACACGGTGGCGATGCCGGCTTCGGCGAAGGTCGCCATGCCGTTGTGGCAGGCTGCCGCGGCGCGCAGCAGCCCGAACGTCAGGGCAGCGCCGCTGGCCTCGCCGAGCCTGAGCTCGAGATCGAGCAGCGGGCGCAGGCCGAGCTCGCCCAGCAAGCGGCGGTGGCCGCGCTCGGCCGACACGTGGCCGGCAAGGCAATGGTCGAGTGCATCCGGCCGAAGGCGCTGCAGCACTGCCGCAGCAGCGGTGGCGACGAAGCCGTCGAGCACGACCGGTGTCCGACGCACCCTGCCGGCGACGATGGCGCCGATCATGGCCGCCAGCTCGAACCCGCCGAAATGACGAAGAGCCTCCAGCGGGTCGCCGAGCGCAGCCGCGTGCCGGGCCATCGCGCGGCTGATCACCGCCGCCTTGTGGGCGACGCCGGCCGCGTCCACGCCCGTGCCAGCGCCGACCCACCCGGTCGGGTCGGGCGGTTCGTCGGAGCCGGCGTGGAGTGCTGTGGCGAGCGCGGCCGCCACCGTCGTGTTGCCGATGCCCATCTCGCCGATGGCCAGGGCGTCGAGCGCATCGTCGGGCGCCGTCAGGCCGATATTAAGCGCCTCGACGCATTCGGCCTCGTCCATCGCCGGCTGCAGCGTGAAGTCGCGGGTCGGCCGATCGAGCCGGAGCGGCACCACGTGCAGCTCGGCACCGGCAATACGCGCCAGCTGGTTGATCGCGGCACCGCCCGCCTCGAAGCTCTCGACCATCGCTGCCGTCACGCCTGCCGGATAGGCCGAGACCCCCTGCGCCGTGATGCCGTGATTGCCGGCAAAGACGAAGATGGCGGTGTGCTCCACCCTGGGCGGATGCCGGCCCTGCCAGCCGGCGAGCCAGGCCGCGATCTCCTCGAGGCGGCCGAGGGCCCCGGCGGGCTTGAGCAGGACCGCCTCCCGCGCTTGCGCCGCCGCAACCGCGACAGCGTCGATCGGCGGCAACTGGCGCAGCAGGTAGCGGAGGTCGGCGAAGCTGGCGAGTGGGGTCAGGCTGCTCAATGCTGCGTCCTTCGGTTGGCCGGCAACTTGCTTTGACGCGAGCAATTTGTCGAGATAGCGCAGTGTGGTAGCACCGGAATCCGACGGGAATGATGCTCCGCGACCTCCAGATCGCCCTCGTCTTTCTGACCCGCCTGCCGGTCCGTCCCGGCGGACCTGTCGGACTCGGCGATCTGGCGCAGGTGGTGCACTGGTTCCCCGTCATTGGCGTCCTCGTCGGGGCCATCGGCGGTGCCGTCTTCACCCTCGCCCACTACCTGCACTTGCCCTCGTGGCCGGCCGCCATCCTGGCGCTCGGGGCCATGCTGCTCCTTACCGGGGCGCTGCACGAGGACGGGCTCGCGGATACCGCCGATGCCCTGGGTGCCTTGCCCGATCGGACCCGGGCGCTCGACGTCATGCGGGACAGCCGGATCGGCAGCTTCGGCACCCTCGCCCTCATCCTCGTGGTCGGCGGCCGGCTCGGCGCCCTCGCCGGATTCTGGGAGCCATTGCGGGCCATGGGCGCACTCGTGGCGGCTGCCGCCTTCTCGCGGGCTCTGCTGCCACTGGTGATGTGGCAGCAGCCGAGCGCCAGGGGCGAGGGCCTCGCCGCCGT
>CAZGUW010000079.1:0-17523 GCA_964528705.1 uncultured Geminicoccaceae bacterium | reverse complement strand
ATCGCGGGGCGATCGCCGAGGCGTGCCGGCATGACGGCCCGGCGGTGATCGTGGCCTCGGTGATCGAGATGGCCGACCAGCGCTTCATCAAGCAGCTCTTCTACTCGATGGCGCCGCCGGCGCATGTCCGGCTGATCTTCGTGCGCACCCCGTCCATGGGCAAGCGACACAGCCTCGCCGTGGCGCTGCGCGCCGTCGCCCGCAGCCGGCCGGCCAACGACGCGGTCGTGGCCCTCGTCGACGGCGACACCGTGATCATGCCGGGCACGTTCGAGCGCTGCCTGCCCTTCTTCCGCCTGCTGCCCGAGATCGGCGCCTTGACCACCGACGAGGAGCCCGTCGTCCGGAGCGGCGCGCTCCTGCGCCAATGGTTCATGCTGCGCTTCGCCCAGCGGCAGCTTCTGATGTGCTCCATGGGCCTGTCGCGCAAGCTGCTGACGCTCACCGGGCGCATGTCGTTCTTCCGGGTGCGGATCGCCATCGACCCGACCTTCATCGCCACGCTGCGCGACGACAGCATCGAGCACTGGCGCCTCGGGCGGATCCCGCTCCTGACCGGCGACGACAAGTCGACCTGGTACTGGCTGCTGCAGCGCAGGTGGGACATGCTCTATGTCCCGGACGTCCGCATCCTCACCCTCGAGGACCCGCCGAACGGGCGCTTCCTGATCGCCACCACCCGCCTGATGCGCCGCTGGTTCGGCAACATGCTGCGCGCCAGCGGCCGCGCCATAGCGCTCGGGCCGCGCCGCGTCGGCCTCTTTCCCTGGTGGTGCCTGATCGACCAGCGCGTCTCGATGTGGACGCCGCTGCTGCTGCCGCTCTCGGCCCTGGCGCTCACCCTCGCCATCGGCCCCGTCGTGCTCTACGCCTACGGCATCTGGGTCATGACCACGCGCCTTCTGCAGTCGCTCCTGCTGCTCGGCATGCGCGACCGCATCGGCACGCTCTTCCCGCTGCTCATCCTCTACAGCCAGGTCTATGGCGCCATGGTCAAGACCTGGGTCCTGTTCCATCCGCACCGCCAGAGCTGGACGCGCCAGGGGATCGTGGCACCGGCGCCGGCCGGGTTCAGCGGGCAGTTGCAGGTAGCACTTTCACACTATACCCATGCGCTCGCCATGCTCGCCCTGATCCTCGCCGTGGCGGTCTTCACCGGGCTGCTCGAGGCACCGTCACCGAGGACGGTCGCCCTGGCCCTGGCCCGTCTCTTCTGAACCCGCCGGTATTCTGGAACGCTCCATGCAGCCACAGGTCGTCCACGAGGCCGAAGTCCACCGCCAGCACGTAAGGCTGAAGATCCCGATCAATGTCGAGATCGACGGCTCCACCTTCACCGTCGACGACTGGTCGATGGGCGGCTTCGGCATCTTCTCCGAAATGACCTCGCGCCAGCCCGGCGAACGCTTCCCGGTCAAGCTCATCTTCCCGTTCGAGGACTTCGAGGTCACGCTCCGGCTCGACTGCCAGATGGTCTACATCCTCGAGGAGAGCGCGCGCTTCGGCTGCCGGTTCCTCGGCCTGAGCCAGGGGCAGATCGCCCTCTTCCGCTACCTCGTCGACGCCTATCTCTCGGGCGAGATCGTCAGTGGCGGGGACATCCTGGCGATCGCCGGGCGCGAGAACTCGGCTGCCCTGCGCGAGCGCGGCCTGCCCTACAACCCCTACGCCGAGGCCGACGGCATCGGCCGGCGGATCAAGCAGATCGCCGGCTATGCGCTGCTCGGCGTCGCCACGCTCGGCCTCGCGGCGCTGATCTTCACCGGCGTCCAGGAGCGCTTCTTCACCGTGCGGGCCGAAAGTGCGGTGATCGAGACGCCGGTGGTCCGCCTCAGGGCGCCCGACGCCGGCATCCTGACGCCGGCGACGCTGCCCAACATCCTGCAGCCGGGCACCCCCGTCGCCCGCATCGAGACCGCCGACGGCCGCTTCGTCCATCTCGAGAGCCCCTGCGACTGCGTGCTCTACGAGTGGCTCGTCATGCCCGGCCAGTTCACCCAGCAGGGCGAGGACGTGGCCGTGCTGGTCACCGCCAACCAGCCGCTCCTGGTGCGCGCCCAGGTGGGGTTCGAGCAGGCGAACCGGCTCTCGGTCGGCGATCTCGCCCTGATCGACGTGCCGGGCCGGCCCGAGGGCATGCGCGGCCAGGTCGAGAGCATCGACTTCCGGCCGAGCCTGCGCCGCATCGACGAGAGCGTCGGCAACGCCCCGAGCCGCCGCCTCGCCCAGGTCACCATCCGCCCCGACCAGCCCTTCGAGTTCGAGGATCTGGGCTCGATCGTCGGCGTCAGCTTCCCGTGACGGGCCACCGCCCGGCTGCGCCTCGGCCGCCGGCGGCGGCGCACCCCGCCCGGCGGCAGGGTCACTGACCGGAGGGCCGGATGCTCAAGCGCCTCGCCGCCTTCGTCGTCGCCGGCTGCCTCCTCCTCGGCAGTGCCCTCGCCGATACGGAGACGCTGCGCAGCCTCGCGCTGCTGCTCGGCCTCGAGGACGCGTACGGCTTCGCCGAGACGGTGGAGACGCTGCGGCGCGAGGGTGACCTCCCCGACTACTACGTCACCAAGGGCGAGGCGCGCGATCTCGGCTGGCGGCCGGGCGACGACCTCTGCCGCAGCGCCCCCGGCAGCGTCATCGGCGGCGACCGCTTCGGCAATCGCGAGGGCCGGCTGCCGGACCGGCCGGGCCGGCGCTGGTACGAGGCCGACCTCGACTTCGACTGCGGCCGGCGCGGCGCCCGGCGGCTCGTCTTCTCCGACGACGGGCTCATCTTCGTCACCCTCGACCACTACGAGACCTTCTACGAGATCCCGGCGGAAGCGACCGACGCGGAGGGCCGGCCATGATCACCGCCCGCCTCGACGGCCGGCAGCGGAGCAAGCGGGCCGTGCTGGCGCGGCTGGCCCGCGAGCTCGGCTTCCCGGCGCATTTCCGGCCCAATCTCGACGCCCTATTCGACGTGCTGACGACCGACCTCGAGGGTCCGATCACCATCGACTGGCGCCTGACCGGGAACGCCCGGAAAGCGCTCGCCGGCGACTACGACGCCATCGCCCGAACGCTCGCCGACGCCGCCCGCGCCCGGGACGACCTGACGCTCCGCCTCACCACCCCCTGAGGATCGCCCGCCCGTCAGCCGATACCGGCACGGTTCCGGCCGCCGCGGCCGCTGCCCGGGACCTGCCGCCGGAGCCGGCACGTTGCGCCGAGACCGGGCCGCAGACGGCGGGATAACAACTCGAACGCATCCTTGCTAGGATTTATAGCCTATTTCGCAGCGATAAGCAAGCGCGCCGGGGGAGTTGGCCGGGTTGGTTCGGCAATATATGGGTTCGACGGTCCAAGGGGCCGGGCGCAGATCGTCGGGAACGCCAGAATACCTTTTCCTTACAGCAGGTTGAGGGATGCCGGGTTCGTTTGCAGGCGCTCGGGTTCGTTCGTCGATTTCCCGGGTTCGATCGTAGAATCCGTGGGTTCGCTCGTCGATTCGCCGTTATACGCGACAGTTCGGGGCTTACTTCCGCGTATAACGCGACAACCCGAGCCAGGGTGTCGCGTATAATGCGACAACCCGAGCGCTTTCGGGGGTCGAAACGCCCCGAACGGCCCTCGGGGACGGGTCGCCGGCCAGCAGGCATAAGGGATGCTTATAGCTGCCGGACGCCCCGGCGCCGCCCTCAGGCCTTGGGGCGGCCGACCACGGCGATCGAGCGCTCGGACAGGGCGCGGTTGCCGCCGGCGTCCCGGGCCTGCCGGCAGGCCCGCTCGGCGCGGCCGACCAGCCGCTGCAAAGGCTCGCCCGGATGCGAGAGGGCGACGCCGATGGCGACGGTGACGCCCGGGATCGCGGCGTCCAGCGGGCCGGTCTCGAGGGTCAGGGCGGCGATGTCGCTGCAGAGGCGCTCGGCCAGGGCGGTCGCCTCGTCGAGCCCGGTGTCGACGAGGAGGATACCGAAGGCGGCGCCTTCGAGCCGGCCGATCATGTCCCGCTGCTTCAGGGCGAGGCCGATGCGCCGCGCCACCGCCTTGAGCATGAGGTCGCCGATGCGGCGGCCGCACGCCTCGTTGAAGGCGGCGAAAGCGTCGAGGTCGACGATCAGGTAGGCGAGCGGCCGCCCGCCCGCCCCGGCCGCGGCGACGGCGCGCTCGAGCGTCCGCTCGAGGCGCCGCTGCCTTGCGACGCCGCTCACCGGATCGATCTCGTCGGCGCCGTCGTTGGCGCGGAGCGCCGCGCGGAGTTGGGTGATCTCGGAGGTGCCCTCGACCACCCGGCGCTGCAGCCGGCTGGCGGCCAGCCGCATGCCATCGGTCTCGCGCGCCAGTGCCGTGACGAGGGCACGGATCTCGCGGTAGCGGGCATGGACCTCGGCCGAGGGCGACGTGTCCGGGGCACCTTCCAGCCGGGCGCCGAGCCGGCCGATGCGCTCGGCCCGGGCCGCGGCGTCGGCCTCCGCACCGGCGAGGTCCTCCTCCAGCCGCGCCAGGAGCCGGAGCGCGTTGCGGCTCGTCTCGGCGACCAGGAGGGCCGCCTGGTCGGCGCCGAAATAGCGTTCGTGAAGCGCGGCGATCCGGCCCGCATCGAAGGGCTCGCCGCGCGATTCGAGGTCCTTCAGGCGGCGGGAGAGGTCCGGCCGCTCGCCGGCCAGATGCCGGTACCAGAGGGTGAACGACTCCGGTGTCAGCGGGATGCCGTGCCGGCGGAGCGCCAGCAGCGTCGCGTCGCCGAGCGGATCGTCAAGGGGGGCCGGCGCTGCCGGGCGCTCGGCAAAAAGCTGCCTGAGGAAGCCCAGCCCGCCGGCCGTCTCGCTCCGCCGCCCGTCCACCGCCGTCCGCTCTCCATGCTGCACGGATCGGCGAAGAGTGGCCCAAGCGGATGAAGAAAGGGTGAAGAGCAGGGTTTTCCGCGGACTTGTCCACAGGGAATCAGGCGGGCTGATCCCGGACTGAGGCGGCTGAGCGGCGGCTCAGCCGCCGGCCGCAGCGCGGATGATCAGGGGCGCCAGGCCTCGTAGTCGCCGGTCGCGCGATCGCGCTGCCCGCCGCGCCGCTCGTGGCCGGGCGGCAGATAGGCCCAGGCCGTGCCCGAAGGGTTGGCGGCGTGCGGCTGCTCCCAGAAACGTTCGGCGAGCGGCTGCTCACTTGGCGCCTTTTCGCGGTTTTTGTGCAGCCAGGCGTTCCAGCCGGCCGGCACCGAGCTCGCCTCGAGCTCGCCGTCCCCGGCATAGACCACCCACCGGCGCTCCTCCCGCCAGTCCGCCGTGGCGCCGCGCCGCCGGTAATAGACATTGCCGAGCGCATCCTCACCGATCCGCTCGCCCCGGCGCCGCGTGAGGAGATGGGTGCCGAGACGGTTGTTGGCGAGCCACTTGAAGAAGGACACGAGCTGGGTCTCCGCGCCTGGAAGGGTCGATGGGCAAGGACAAGGCCGGCGCCGCCGGGCGCCGTCCGCGCGCGCCTTCCTTATGGGCAGCAAGCGACCGGCCGTCCAGCCGCGAAGCGACGCAGGGCCGATCGGGGCCCGCCGCCGGTGGACAGGCTGTGGACAAATCCGGGCCGGGGATTGCCTGTGGATAACGCATGCCTGTGGACAAAGCGGGACAAGCACAAGCTGTGGATAAATGGGGAGCGATGCGCGGATTGAGCGTCGCTCAGCAAGCTGAGCGACGCTCAATCGAACGAAACAAGAACAGGCCATCGCCCTCGTCCCGAGTTTTCCACAAGGTTTTCCGGGGCATTCCCGGCCGGCCGAAGACGTCCGCCTGAGCGCCCCTGAGCGAACGATGAACTCAGCCGGCGCCTGAGCCTTTCTCGCGGAAATGGCGAGTTCCGCGCCGGGATTCTGGTGGTGCCGGCGATGGCAGAGCGGCAACACCTTCGACCTTCCGGGCCGAATGAGCGTCACTACCACAATATCTTGTTGTGGAGGGCCGAAGGTTTCGTATATCTGGTCAGGCTAGGCTGTGCTGGCCGCCGAACGACGGCGACGGGTACTAGCCGGAGCGGCGAGTTGCAGGCGTGGGCAGCCCGGCGTGTCGGAATTTTTCGGCGCCCAGGCCGCCCTGACGCAGGCTTCCTGTTGTGCTTCGGCGCGGGCGGTTCTAAACTAAGCGTTGAATGATCCTGAGATCAATCGGCGCTGATCGACGAACCTTCGCGCAGGAGCCGGGTGGCTGCAAGCAGGTTTGACGAACGGGACGAGAACATCTTAGTCTCGCAGCGACGAGGAGATCGGTGTCGATGAAGATCGAGCGGGCCTTTACCAAAGCCGGAGCATCGCCCTATGAGGCGATCGCGTTCCGTTCCGCCTCGAGCGAGATCCGCAACCCGGACGGGTCGGTGGTGTTCGCGGCGACGGAGCTCGAGGTGCCGGCCGGCTGGTCGCAGGTCGCCATCGACGTCCTGGCGCAGAAGTATTTCAGGAAGGCCGGCGTCCCGGCGCGACTGAAGCCGGTGAAGGAGAAGGGTGTGCCGGCCTGGCTCTGCCGCCGCGTGCCCGACGAGGCGGCGCTCGCCGCGCTGCCCGAGGACGAGCGCACGACCGGCGAGACGAGTGCCAAGCAGGTCTTCGACCGGCTGGCCGGGGCCTGGACCTACTGGGGCTGGAAGGGTCGCTACTTCTCGACCGAGGCGGATGCGCAGAGCTTCTACGACGAGCTCCGCTGCATGCTGGCGCGCCAGTACGCGGCGCCGAACTCGCCGCAGTGGTTCAACACGGGCCTGCACTGGGCCTATGGCATCGACGGCCCGGCGCAGGGTCACTTCTTCGTCGACGAGGCGACCGGCAAGGTGCAGGCCTCGACCTCGGCCTATGAGCGGCCGCAGCCGCATGCCTGCTTCATCCAGTCGATCCAGGACGATCTCGTCAACGATGGCGGGATCATGGACTTGTGGGTGCGCGAGGCGCGGCTCTTCAAGTACGGCTCCGGCACCGGCACCAATTTCTCCAACCTGCGCGGCGAGGGCGAGCGGCTCTCCGGCGGCGGGCGGTCCTCGGGCCTGATGAGCTTCCTCAAGATCGGCGACCGGGCGGCCGGCGCGATCAAGTCGGGCGGCACGACGCGCCGGGCGGCGAAGATGGTGATCGTCGATGTCGACCATCCGGACATCGAGGCCTTCATCGACTGGAAGGTGACGGAGGAGCAGAAGGTGGCGGCGCTGGTCGCCGGCTCCCGGCTGCTGCAGCGCCATGCCAACGCAATTCTGGAGGCCTGCCACGGGGCGGCCGACGTGGCGGAAGCGCAGCGCTGCGACCCCCTCGCCAACCCGCACCTCAAGCGCGCCATCAGGGAGGCGCGGCGAGCCCTCCTGCCCGAGGGCTCGATCCAGCAGGCCATCCTGCTGGCGGCGCAGGGCTATACCTCGGTCGAGGTGCCCACCTACGATGCCGACTGGGACAGCCAGGCCTATCTGACGGTGGCCGGGCAGAACTCGAACAACTCGGTCAGGATCAGCGACGCCTTCTACCAGGCGGTGCAGCAGGACCGCGAGTGGCCGCTCACCGCCCGCATCTCGGGCAAGGTGGCGAAGACGGTCCGCGCCAAGGCGCTCTGGGACAAGATCTGCTTTGCCGCCTGGGCCAGCGCCGATCCCGGCGTGCAGTACGACACCACCATCAACGACTGGCACACCTGCCCGGCGGACGGCCGCATCAACGCGTCGAACCCGTGCTCCGAGTACATGTTCCTCGACGACACGGCGTGCAATCTCGCGTCATTGAACCTGATGCAGTTCCGCAGCCCCGAGGGCGGCTTCCTCGTCGAGGACTTCGAGCATGCGGTCCGGCTCTGGACGCTGGTGCTCGAGATCTCGGTGATGATGGCGCAGTTCCCGGCGGCCAGGATCGCCGAGCTGAGCTACCGGTTCCGCACGCTCGGCCTCGGCTACGCCAATCTCGGCGGGCTCCTGATGGCGTCCGGCATTCCTTATGACAGCGACGAGGGCCGCGCCTATTGCGGGGCCATCACGGCGCTGATGACCGGTGTCGCCTATCGCGTCTCGGCCGAGCTCGCGGCCGAGCTCGGCGCCTTCCCGGGCTACGCGCCGAACCGGGAGTCGACGCTCCGCGTGCTCCGCAACCATCGCCGCGCCGCGCATGGCGAGGCACGCGACTACGAGGAGCTCGCCACCCTGCCCGTCCCGCTCGACGCCGGCCACTGCCCGTCCGCGCCCCTGGTCGAGGCGGCACGCTGCGCCTGGGACGAGGCCGTCGCCATGGCCGAGGCGCACGGCGTCAGGAACGCCCAGGTCTCGGTGATAGCACCCACGGGCACGATCGGCCTCGTGATGGACTGCGACACGACCGGCATCGAGCCCGATTTCGCGCTCGTGAAGTTCAAGAAGCTCGCCGGCGGCGGGTTCTTCAAGATCATCAACCGGATGGTGCCGCAGGCGCTCGCCACGCTCGGCTACACCAAGGACCAGATCGAGGCGATCACCCGCTATGCGGTCGGCCACGGCACGCTGCAGCACAGCCCCGGCATCGATCACGCGGCCCTGCGCGCCAAGGGCTTCACCGACGAGGTGCTGAAGAAGCTCGAGGCCGGCTTGCCGACCACCTTCGACATCCGCTACGCCTTCAACCGCTTCTCGCTCGGCGACGCCTTCTGCCGGGACGTGCTCGGCTTCACCGACGAGCAGCTCGGCGACGTGCGCTTCGACATGCTGCAGGCGCTCGGCTTCAGCCGGGAGGCAATCGAGCAGGCCAACGCCTTCTGCTGCGGCACCATGACGATCGAGGGTGCGCCGGAGCTGAAGGAGGAGCATCTCGCCGTCTTCGACTGCGCCAATCCCTGCGGGCGGATCGGCAAGCGCTACCTCTCGGCGTCGAGCCACATCCGCATGATGGCGGCGGCCCAGCCCTTCATCTCGGGTGCCATCTCGAAGACCATCAACATGCCGGCCCGGGCCACGGTCGAGGACTGCCGCGAGGCCTATCTCGAGGGCTGGCGGCTCGGCGTGAAGGCGCTCGCCCTCTACCGCGACGGCTCCAAGCTGAGCCAGCCGCTCTCCTCGATGCTGGCCGACGACATCGATGACGACGAGGACGACGACGCCGCGGCCCGCTCGCAGGTCGAGCGGATCGTCGAGGTCACCGAGCGGGTGGTCGAGCGCTTCGTCAACGGCCGCAAGAAGCTGCCGTCGAGGCGCAAGGGCTACACGCAGAAGGCCATCGTCGGCGGCCACAAGCTCTACTTGCGGACCGGCGAGTACGCGGACGGCTCGCTCGGCGAGATCTTCGTCGACATGCACAAGGAAGGGGCCGCCTTCCGCTCGCTGATGAACAGCTTCGCCATCTCGGTGTCGATCGGCCTGCAGTACGGCGTGCCGCTCGAGGAGTTCGTCGAGGCCTTTTCGTTCACCCGGTTCGAGCCCTCGGGCATCGTCCAGGGCAACGACACGATCAAGATGGCGACCTCGGTGCTCGACTACATCTTCCGCGAGCTCGCCATCTCCTATCTGGAGCGCACCGACCTCGCCAATGTCGACCCGGCCGATCTGCGGCACGACGCGATCGGCACCGGCACCAAGGACGGCGACAAGGGCGAGAACGTGGCGCAGATAGCGTCCGCCGGCTTCGTGCGCGGCAAGCTCCGCCTGCTCGCCGGTGGCGGGGCGGTGATCGAGCCGGCCGCACCGGGCGGCGGCGCGCGCCAGACCGGTGGTGGCGCCGGGTCGGCAGCCGCCGCGGCGTCCGGCTCTGCCGTCGCCACGCTTTCACGAGACAGCCGCCGCCAGCAGGCGGAAATCGCCCGCCTCCAGGGCTACGAGGGCGATCCCTGCTCGGCTTGCGGCAACTTCACGCTGGTGCGCAACGGCACCTGCCTGAAATGTGACACCTGCGGCAGCACGACGGGCTGCAGCTAGGGGTCACATGGCGTACCCGTGGGCAGCGGGACGTCTCTTTTCTTGTATTCTCCTCCACTACGGCCCCGGGTTCGCCCGGGGCCGCTCTTCTTTTCAGGCCGGCGGCATCCCGGCGAAGGCGGGCAGCGCCGGGTCGAGGTGGTCCCAGGGTTGGGCGGCGCCGGCGCAGGTTGGCTCCATCAGTCAGCGGCGGATCAGCTCGCCCGTGGTGAGCCTCTTCCAGAGCGTCCGGCGCGCGTGCGGGAAGACTTCCTCGACCACGATCCCGCTGGTCATGGTTGCGGCGTCGGTCATGGGTCGATCTCCTCGAGGAGGGCGCGCAGGTCGGCAAAACGGTCGGGCCAGAAGGCGGCGTAGTGGCCGAGCCAGTCGGCCAGCGGTGCCAGGCCCTCGGGCCGGGCGCGGTAGTGGACGTTGCGCCCCGCCGGGCGCTCGGCGACCAGGCCCGCCAGCTTCAGGGCCTTGAGATGCTGCGAGATGGCGCCCTGGGTGACACCGCTGCCGCGCGTCAGTTCGACCACGGTGAGCTCGCCGCTGCGGACGATCCGCTCGAACACGGCGCGCCGGGTGGGCACGGCCAGCGCCTGCATCACGGCATCGACGGGGGTGGTCGCGATCACGGCAATTGAATAGCTCTCACTAATTGATTAGTCAAAACTATTCAGTTGCGGTGCTGGCTCGCGTCTGAGGCGATTTCGGGCCGATTGGCGGCGGCATATCGGATGATGCCTGGGGATAAGTGCGGGCGCGTCTCGGCCCGTACGCCACACCACTTTACCGCGCTGGCCCGCCAGCCGGTCTTTCGGGTTGACGTCAACTGTCAGTTGCCCGACATTTTCAGAACCGACCGGCGCTGTCACGAGGGCGGATAGAACAAAGAAAGGCGCGAAAAAGGCGAGATCATGGGCTGGCGTCCCCGATTGTTGCAGAGATCCGACGAGGTCCGGCCCTTCATCGAGAAGCAGCTGGCCGCCGGGACCGTGCTCTTCTGGGCCGGTGACCCGAGCGATGCGGTCGCCCTGATCATCGACGGCGAGGTCGAGGTGCTGGCGGAGCAGGTCAACGGGCTCGTCCGCATCGGCAAGCATGGCAATGGTGCCTATGTGGGCGACAAGGATGTCCTGGCCGAGCGCCCGCGGCGCTTCACCTTCCGCACCACCCGCCCGACCCGCGTCGAGATGCTGGCCGGCGGGCTGTTCCTCGAGCGGCTGCGCGCCGCCGGGGGTGCCGCCGAGCCGCGTGCCGAGGCGCTGGTGCGCCTGCTGCCCGCCTCGACCGTGAGCGCCGCCCTCCTGCCGGAGGAGGGGCTCGCCCTCGTCAACTTCCCGTTCAGCGTCGGCCGCGCCGGCAGCGACGATGACGACGACGCGGCCGCCGACCGGGGCGCCGAAAAGCGGGCCCGGCTCGTGATCGCGGAGAAGCCGCCCTATCGCCTGTCGCGCCGGCACTTCACCATCCTGCGCGACGGCACCACGGTCCGGGTGGTGGACCCGGGCAGCCGCCTCGGCACGCTGGTCGACGGCGAGCGGCTCGGCCTCGAGCCCATGGCCCTCGCCGCCGGCGTCACCCACGAGATCGTGGCCGGCGGGCCGAGCTCGCCCTACCGCTTCCAGCTTGCGATCGACTGAGCCGGCGCCGAGAATGCGCCCGGCAGGCGATCGAGCCTGCCCGATGCCGCTTCTGGCGGGTCGTTCGTGATCGGGAGAGAGGCTCCATGTCGGTCGTTCTTCGCGCCTGGCGGCCCTTGCTGCTCGCCGCCTTTGCCCTTTGCCTGGCACTTTCGCTCGCCCCGACCGCCCGGGCCGCGACCGGTGCCGAGATCGATGCCAAGGTCGACCTCGCCCTGCAGCAGCTGCTTCGCGAGTCCGAGGCCGCCCGCGCGCTCGACGAGAAGGCCATAGCCGTTCTCGTCTTCCCGGACATCGTCAAGGGCGGGCTGGGCTTCGGCGGGCAGTACGGCGAAGGTGCCCTTCGCCGCGGCGGCAAGACCGTCGGCTACTACAACATCGCCGCCGCCTCGTTCGGGCTGCAGATCGGGGCGCAGACCTTCAGCCAGGTCATCTTCTTCATGACCGAGGAGGCCCTCGCCTATCTCGACAGCTCCAAGGGCTTCGAGATCGGCGCCGACGCCAATGTGGCGCTGGCCAACGAGGGGCTCGGCTACGACGTGACGAGCAGCACCGTGCAGGACCCGATCATCGCCTTCGTCTTCGGCCAGAAGGGCCTGATGGCCGGCCTGACCATCGAGGGCTCGAAGATCACCAAGCTCGAGAAATAATCCCGCCAAAGGAGACGGCCATGGAGCCGCGCCTGTCGCTGGTCACGCTCTCGGTCAGGGACCTCGAGCGTGCGCGCCGCTTCTATGTCGAGGGGCTGGGCTGGCCGGCCTCCTCGGCAGGCAACGACGGGATCGTCTTCATCCAGATCGGCCCGCTCGGCCTCGCCCTCTATCCCGAAAAGGACTTCACGCAGGAGATCGGCGCCGGAGCGGCATGGACGACGCCCGGCATCGTCCTCGCCCAGAACGTGCGGCGCCAGGAGGAGGTGGCGGAGGTCCTGGCCGAGGCCGAGGCGGCCGGCGGCCGGGTCGTCAAGCCGGCGCAGAAGGCCGTCTGGGGCGGCACGTCGGGCTACTTCGCCGATCCCGACGGCCACCACTGGGAAGTGGCCCACAACCCCTTCTTCCCGCTCGCCGCCGACGGCGCCCTGCAGTTGCCGCACGACAACAGATTGCATTTATAAATCACTGATCTGATTGTTCTTTTTATACGACTTAAACTAATTTCTCAACCTTCCCGCCGCACGGCGCTCTCGTGCCATTTGCGCAGCAGGAGGTGGGAGAGCAGGGTCAGGGCGAGGAAGATCAGGATGCCGGCCACCGAGATCAGGAAGAGTGCCGCGAACATGCGCGGGATGTTGAGCCGGTAGCTGGCCTCGAGGATGCGGTAGGCGAGGCCCGAGCCGGTGCCGGCGGTGCCGGCGGCGAACTCGGCGACGATGGCGCCGATCAGCGCCAGCCCGCCCGCGATCCGGAGCCCGCCGAGGAAGTAGGGCATGGCGGCGGGCAGCCGCAGGAGGCGCAGCATCTGCCAGCGGCTGGCGCCGTAGAGGCGGAAGAGGTCGACGAGGTTGTGGTCGGCGCTGTTCAGCCCGAGCGTGGTGTTGGAGAGGATCGGGAAGAACGCGACGATCCAGGCGCAGATCAGGAGCGCCAGATGCGTGTTCTCGACATAGATCAGGATCAGCGGTGCGATGGCGATGATCGGCGTCACCTGGAGGATGACGGCGAACGGGAAGAGCGAGAGCTCGACCATGCGGGAGAGCGTGAAGAGCACGGCGAGCCCGACGCCGCCGATGACCGCGACCGCCAGCGCCGACGCGGTGACCCGGAGTGTCACCAGGAGCGACGGGTAGAGCGTGTGCCAGTCGGCAACGAGCGTCTGCGCCACGAGGATGGGACCCGGCAGGATGTAGTGCGGCGTGCCGTTCCAGCGGACGCCGAACTCCCAGAGGGCCAGGGCCACGAGGATGAGGCCAAGCGGCATGGCCCAGCGCAGGAGACGCTCGGGTCGTCGTCTTGCCATCAGCCCGTTCCCGTCGCCTGCTGCAGGGCTGCCGAGGCTTGGCCGCAATAGCGGAGATAGGGCTCCGAGAGGCGGAACGCCGCGTTGCGCGGGTAGGGCTCGGCGATCTTGAGCTCGGCCACGATCCGTCCCGGGCGTGCCGACATGACGACGATGTGGGATGCGAGAAAGACCGCCTCGTAGACGCTGTGGGTGACGAAGACGACCGTCCAGCCCTGGCCCCGCCAGAGGCCGAGCAGGTCGTGGTTGAGCCGCGTGCGCGTGATCTCGTCGACCGCGGCGAAGGGCTCGTCCATGAGCAGCAACCTTGGCCGCGTCACCAGGGCCCGGGCAATCGAGACGCGCATCTTCATCCCGCCCGAAAGCTCGCGCGGGTAGGCCCGGGCGAAGTCGGCAAGCCCGACCAACTCCAGGGCCTCCATCACCGCCTCGCCCGCCCGCCGCCGCCCCCGCCCCTGCAGCTTGAGCGGCAGATGGACGTTGTCGAACACCGTGGCCCAGGGCATCAGCGTCGGCTCCTGAAAGACGAAGCCGATATCCCCCGCACTGCCGCCGTCCGACCACGCCAGCTGACCGCCGCTCGCCCGGGCGAGACCGGCGATGAGACGAAGGGCCGTGCTCTTGCCGCAGCCGGACGGGCCGAGGATGCAGAGAAACTCGTGACGGCGGACCGCAAGGTCGAGGCCGTCCAGGGCGACCGTGCCACCCGGGAAGGTCTTCGCGATGCCGCGCAGCTCGAGGAGCGGTTCCGCCGGCATTCCGACGGCACGGCCGGAGGTGTCCGCCCTCACCCGCCGGCGAGCTCGCGCTTGAGCGCCAGCCCGACCTTTCGGTTGACGAAGGCGAGCGTGTAGGCTCGGGCGAGGTCGAGCCCGGCCGGATGCTGACCCGCCGCCGCCGACATGCCGTGATAGCGCTGCCAGCGCGCATCGGTCATGGCACCGATGCCGAGGGTGAGCGCGTCGCCGGAATCGACGATGCCATGGGCCGTCATCTGTTCGATCGAGTACGCGATCTGCGCGTCGGTCATGTCGGGGTTGTGGGCCTTGATCAGCTCGTTGGCAGGCGTCGGGTCACCGTGCAGGTAGCTGACCCAGCCCCGGATCGAGGCATCGACGAAGCGCTGCACGAGGTCCGGGTCCTCCTCGACCAGGCGCCAGCTCGTCTCGATCGTGCTGGCGTAGCTGTCGTAGCCGAAGTCGGCGAGCAGGAGCACCTCGGGTACAAAGCCGCCCTCGCGGGCAATGGCGAAGGGCTCGGACGTGACGTAGCCCTGCTGGGCGACGCCCGGGTCGGCGATGAAGGGTGCCGCGCTGAAGGTGTAGGGCCGGAGTTGTTGGTCCTCTAGCCCGTGCGTGGACTTGAGCCAGTCCCAGAAGGTCATTCGCCCCGCGGCGGAGATCAGGATCGGCATGCCGGCGAGGTCCGCCGGTGTCTCGATGCCGCGGCCGGGGTGCGCCAGCAGCGCGAGTGGCGATTTCTGGAAGATGGCGGCGACGGTGACCATGGGCACGTCGGCCGCGACGTAGTTGAAGGCGCTGCTCATCGAGCCGGCCAGGGAGAAATCGATCCGGCCGGCGGCCAGGAGCTGTGGCTGATTGACCTGCGGCCCGCCGGGCCGAATGGTCACCTCGAGGCCGTGGGCCGCGTAAATGCCGGTCGCCTGCGCCTGATAGAAGCCGCCATGCTCGGCCTGCGCCTTCCAGTTGGTGCCGAGGGTGACGGCATCCAGGGCGAAGGCGGCGGCCGGCAGGGTCGCCATGCAGAGCGACGCAAGGAGCACGGACGCGAGACGGAACATGCGGGGTTCCCGGCGAAGCGCGGTCAGGACGCTTCATAGGCCATCCGCGGCAGGGCCGAAAGCCGACGCGGCACGCGCGGCGATCCGGGCGGGGTCACCCGGCGAGCGCGAGGGGGGGAGGCTGGTGGGGCGAGCGACCGGATTTGAACCGGCGGCCTCCAGGGCCACAACCTGGCGCTCTAACCAACTGAGCTACGCCCGCCATCAGATGGCGGGCTATGTGGCGCAAAGGGTCGAAGGCGTCAAGCATCCGCCGCCGCGGCAGAGTCTGCCTATCGTTTGGGCACTTTGCCTGTTATTTGATCGCATGGCGCCTGCGGGTTGACCGCCACCGCGCAGTGACGCGCCTCATGGCTGGCTGGCACGCTCCATGCATACTCGTTGGCACCGATACGAGATGCAGGTCGCGGGCCTGCCCTCCGGTGTCCCCTGTCGCCCGACCGCCCGCCGGTTGGGGCGGCTGGAGGCCGGCGGCCATGGCTCGCAGCAAGGCGGAAGGAGACCCGAGGGCATGAAGAAGATCGAGGCGATCATCAAGCCGTTCAAGCTGGATGAAGTGAAGGAGGCGCTGCAGGAGGTCGGCCTCAAGGGCATGACCGTGACCGAGGTCAAGGGTTTCGGCCGCCAGAAAGGCCATACCGAGCTTTATCGCGGTGCCGAGTACGTCGTCGACTTCCTGCCGAAGGTGAAGATCGAGCTGGTGGTCGACGATTCGATCGTCGACCGGGCGGTCGAGGCGATCCAGCAGTCGGCCAAGACCGACCGCATCGGCGACGGCAAGATCTTCGTTCTGCCGGTCGAGGATGCCGTGCGCATCCGCACCGGCGAGCGCGGCGCCGACGCCGTCTGAGTGACACCGGGGCCGGCGTCGGCGCCGGTCGTCGAGCGTAAGCGGCCGCCGGTGCGCCGGCCGGCCGCCAACCAGGGCTCTGGGCCAAAAACGGGCCCGGCATTGTGCAACAAGAGGTTCGATCATGACACTGGGATGCAAGTCGGCTGCTGACGTAATGAAGTACGCCAAGGAGAATGGCGTCGAGATGATCGATCTCAGGCTGATCGACGTGCCTGGGATCTGGCAGCACATCTCCTATCCGGCGGCGGTCTTCAACGAGGGCAACATCGAGGACGGTCTCGGCTTCGACGGCTCGTCGGTGCGCGGCTTCGCGCAGATCCAGGCTTCCGACATGCTGCTGCGCCCGGACGTCACCACGGCCTTCCTCGACCCGTTCACCAAGCACAAGACGCTGGTGATGATCTGCGCCGTCGCCGACCCGGTCACCGGCGAGCTCTACAGCCGCGACCCGCGCGGCATCGCCATCAAGGCCGAGGAGTACCTCAAGTCCACCGGCATCGGCGACACGGCCTATTTCGGTCCCGAGGCCGAGTTCTTCGTCTTCAGCGACGTGCGCATGGGCCAGGGCGTCAACTACGGCACCTACGAGGTGGACAGCCCCGAGGGCCACTGGAACTCGATCGCCGACGAGGGCCCGAACCTCGGCTACAAGGTGCCCCCCAAGGGCGGCTATTTCCCCTGCGCGCCGACCGACACGCTGAACGACCTGCGCGCCGAGATGGCGATGATCATGCAGTCGATCGGGCTCACCGTCGAATGCCATCACCATGAGGTGGCGACCGCCGGGCAGTGCGAGATCGACATGAAGTTCGCGCCGCTGCTCGCCATGGCCGACGACCAGATGAAATACAAGTACGTCGTCAAGAACGCGGCCAAGGCGCATGGCATGACCGCGACCTTCATGCCGAAGCCGCTCTATGGCGACAACGGCTCGGGCATGCACTGCCACCAGTCGATCTGGAACGGCTCGTCGCCGCTCTTTGCCGACGAGGCCGGCTATGCCGGGCTTTCGGACCTCGCCCGCTACTATATCGGCGGCCTTCTCAAGCACGCGCCCTCGATCCTCGCCTTCGCGGCGCCGACCACCAACTCGTACCGCCGGCTGGTGCCGGGCTACGAGGCGCCGGTGAACCTCGCCTGGTCGCTGCGCAACCGCTCGGCCGCCTGCCGCATCCCGATGTACTCCAACAGCCCGAAGGCGAAGCGGGTCGAGTTCCGCTGCCCCGATCCGTCGGCCAACCCGTATCTCGCCTTCTCGGCGATGCTCATGGCCGGCCTCGACGGCATCAAGAACAAGATCGATCCGGGCGCGCCGATCGACAAGAACATCTACGACCTGCCGCCCGAGGAAGCCGCCGAGATCCCGACCGTGCCCGGATCGATCTTGTTCTTGATGCCGTCGAGGCCGGCCATGAGCATCGCCG
>CAZGUW010000078.1:0-17534 GCA_964528705.1 uncultured Geminicoccaceae bacterium | reverse complement strand
TCGGCGTCTGGAGCGCCGGGCGCTTCGTGCCACTCGGATCGGTGGACGGCGCCTGACCGTGTCGGACCCCGCATGGACGCCCTACCGGCTGGCCGAGCGGCTGCGCGACGCACTGGCCGAGGACGAGCCCCGGCATATCGGCGGCGACGAGGTGACGCGGTCGCTGGAGCCGGCACGGCTGCGGCCGGCAGCAGTGCTGATCGCCCTGGTCGAGCGGCCGGGCGGGCCGTTTCTGGTGCTCACGCGGCGGGCCGCGCACCTAAAGGCGCATGCCGGCCAGACGAGCCTGCCGGGCGGGCGGATGGAGCCCGAGGACGTGAGTGCCGTGGCGACCGCACTTCGCGAGAGCGAGGAGGAGATCGGCCTGCCGCCCGACCGGGTCAACGTGCTGGGCGGGCTTCGCTCCTACGACACGATCACCGGCTTTCGCATCCATCCGGTGGTCGGCTGGGTCGCTGACCCGCCGGTGTGGCGCGCCGATCCGGCCGAGGTCGCGGCGATCTTCGAGGTGCCGCTCGACTTCGTCCTGGATCCTGCCAATCACACCCGCGATTCCTACCTGCGGGACGGCCAGCGCCGTTACTTCTATGTCCTGCCCCATGCCGAACACTATATCTGGGGTGCGACGGCCGGTATTCTCGTCAACTTCGCGCGGCTGCTCCGAGCCTGAGAGGCCGCGGCAGGGGCCCCATATGCTGCGTATCGTCATCTCGTATCTGCTGCCGTTCATCCTGCCCTTCGCCGCGTTCTTCCTCTATCGGCTCCTGATGACGAGCGGCCAGCCGCTGCTGCGACGGACGCCCTGGTTCGTGCTCTCGGTGATCGGCATGGCGCTGGTTGCCGGTACTTTGGTCAGCTTCGCGCTCTTCGGCGGTGAGGCGCAGGAGGGGATCTACGTGCCGCCCAGCTTCGAGGACGGGCGGGTGGTGCCGGGCCATGTCCGACCGCCCCTGGGCGAGGCGCCGGGCGCGGGCGAGCCAGCGGACGGCGAGGCCGGCGAAACGCCATGAGCGAGGAGCTGCCGCTCGCCGGTGCCGCCTGGCTCAGGGCGAGGGCGAGCCGGCGCGTGCTCGACGCGCTGGAAGGCGACGGCACGGGCGTGCGGTTCGTCGGCGGCTGCGTGCGCGACACGTTGCTCGACCCGACGCTCGACATGGTCGATCTCGACCTCGCTACCGTGGCGACACCCGAGCGCAACCTCGAGCTTCTTGCCCGGGCCGGCATCAAGACCTTCCCGACCGGCCTGGCGCACGGCACGATTACGGCCCGAACGGGCTCGCGGAGCTTCGAGATCACCACGCTCCGCCAGGACGTCGCGACCGACGGTCGGCGGGCGGTGGTCGCCTACACGGACTGCTTCGAGGCCGACGCGGCTAGACGCGACCTGACGATCAACACACTCTCCTGCGACCGCGCCGGGCGGGTCTTCGATCCCTTCGGTGGCCGCGCTGATCTCGCCCGGGGCATCATCCGCTTCGTCGGCGAGCCCAAGGCCCGGATTCGCGAGGACTATTTGCGGATCCTCCGCTTCTTCCGCTTTCACGCACGCTTCGGCCGGGTGCCGCCCGAACGCGCGGTCATGGCCGCGCTCGAGGCCGAGCGGACCGGGCTCGACCGGCTGTCGGGCGAGCGGGTGCGGAGCGAGATGCTGCGGCTGCTCATCGCGCCCGGCGTGCTGGATGCCCTGGACCTGATGCGGGCCTGCGGCGTTTGGCAGCAGCTCTTCGATACTGCGCCGGCCCTGGACGATCTGCGGTCGCTGCTCGACCTCGCCCCGGATGCGGTGGCGATCCTGCGGCTGGCCTGCCTCCTGCGGGGACGGAGTGACGCCATTGCGGTGGCGAACCGGCTCCGGCTGTCGAATGCGGAGCGGGACCGGCTCACCCGGGCGATGACGGGCGAGTTGCCACCGGTCGATGCAGGGCCGGCAGAGCTTCGTCGCCTCGCCTATCGAACCGGCCCGGAGCGTGCCGAGGACCTCTGCCTGCTCGCTGCCGCCGGCGCCGCAACCGGGTCGGCCTGGATCGACGAGGCGCGGCGCATAATCCGGGAATTCGGGCAAAGATCGCCGCCGGTGGGCGGGCAGGACCTGATCGATCGCGGCATGGCGCCCGGGCCGAGCCTGGGCGTCGTGTTGCGGGAGCTGGAGGACGCCTGGATCGCGAGCGATTTCACGGCGGACCGGGAGACACTGTTGTTGCGGTTGCGGGGAGAGATTGGATGAGCGGACGTGTCGCTGTGGTGGGTGCCGGGTTGGCGGGGGTCGCCTGCGCCCGCGCATTCGCCGATGCGGGGTGGCGCGTCGCGATCCATGACGATGCGCCCCGGATCGGCGGCCGGTTGACGCAGGTCCGCCGGGAAGGTGCGATCTTCGATCACGGCGGCCAGTTCGTCCGACCGCGTGATCCCGTGTTCAAGGCCCTGCTCGAGGCTGGTGTCGCCGCCGGGGTGGCAGCCCGCTGGCCGGCGGCCGACCGCGACGGTGTGGCGGCCTATGTCGGCTGCCCGACCATGGCCTCACCCCTGGAGGCGCTGCTGCACGGGATCGAGGTGAGCACGGGCTGCCGCGTCACCGGGCTGGTGCCGGATGGCGAGCACTGGTGGCTCGCGGAGGCGGACGACTTGCGGCACGGGCCGTTCGACCGGGTGGCGCTGGCGGTACCGCCGGCCGAAGCGGGCCGGCTCCTCGGCACGCTCGAGACGCCGCCCGAGGCGCTTCTCGCCGCGGCCGCTGGAGCGGTGCTGGCGCCCTGCTGGGCGCTGCTTCTTGCCTTCGACCCGCCGCTCGACCTCGACGGGTTCGATGCGCGGACGATCGACGAGGGGCCAATCGCCTGGATCGCGCGAAACACCACCAAGCGCGGACGCGAAGGTCGCGATGCCTGGACCGTACATGCGTCGCCCGCCTGGTCCGAAGCACATCTCGAACTGTCACCTGAGGCAGTCGTCGAGCGGATGCTCCCGGCCTTCCGGGCAGCGACCGGGGCTTCGGCGGCACCTTGTCATGTCGAGGCGCATCGCTGGAACGAAGCCCTGGTAACGCAGGCGGTCGGCGTCGCCGCGGTGCACGATCCGGCGACCGGGCTCGGGCTCTGCGGCGACTGGTGCCTCGGCGGCAACATGGAGGCGGCCTTCCTTTCCGGCCGGGCGCTGGCCGGGCTGCTAGGCGAAGGCAGCTGACGCGTAGCATCGGACGCCGCCGGCCGACTTGCTTTTGTCGGGCGGCGCGCGTAGAGAGCCCACCATCTCTCACGCGGATCGCTAGCGGGCCACGTGCCCGCCCCGGTGTCCGGCGCCAGCCGGATCAAGATCCGCGGCGGCTCAACCGGACACAGAAAGACGATCAATGGCTTTCCCGACCTTCACCATGCGCCAGCTGCTCGAGGCCGGCGTGCATTTCGGTCACCAGACGCGGCGCTGGAACCCGCGCATGGAGCCGTACATCTTCGGCGTGCGCAACGGCGTGCACATTCTCGACCTGACGCAGACGGTGCCGTTGATGCACCGCGCCCTGCAGGCGGTGCGCGACGTGGTCGCCGGCGGCGGCCGTGTGCTCTTCGTCGGCACCAAGCGGCAGGCCCAGGAGCCGATCGCGCGCGCGGCGCAGCGCTGCGGCCAGTACTACGTCAACCACCGCTGGCTCGGCGGCATGCTGACCAACTGGCGGACGATCTCGAACTCCATCCGCCGGCTGCGCGAGCTGGAGAGCCGGCTGGCCGAGCAGCAGAGCGGTCTGACCAAGAAGGAGCTCCTGCAGCTCAGCCGCGAGCGCAACAAGCTCGAGCAGGCGCTGGGCGGCATCAAGGAGATGGGCGGCCTGCCCGACATCCTCGTGGTCATCGACACCAACAAGGAGGACATCGCGGTCACCGAGGCGAAGAAGCTCGGCCTGCCGGTGGTCGCCTTCCTCGACAGCAATTCGAGCCCCGAGCACATCCGCTACCCTGTGCCGGGCAATGACGACGCGAGCCGGGCGATCAACCTCTACTGCGATCTCCTGGTCCAGGCCGTGCTCGACGGGCTGCAGGCCGAAATGACGGCGAGTGGTATGGATCTGGGCGAGATCGAGCCGATCGAGCCGGAGCTGGCGGAGCCCGAACTGGCGGAGCCGGAGCTGGCCGGGCAGGAGCTGACGGAGTCGAACCCGGTGCAGCCCCTGGCCGACGCACCCGAGGAGACCGGCCCCGACATGGCGCCGGCCGAGGACACGAAGGCGTCCGGTGCTGCCGCCGGCTGAGCGGCCGGGCAGGGACGCAGAGACAAACGGATACGGAAGCGATTATGGCTGAAATAACGGCTGCACTGGTCAAGGAGCTGCGCGAGCGGACCGGGGCCGGCATGATGGACTGCAAGAAGGTCCTGATCGAGACGTCGGGCAATGTCGAGGAGTCCATCGACCTGCTGCGCAAGAAGGGCCTTGCCGCGGCGGCGAAGAAGGCCGGCCGGACGGCGTCCGAGGGGCTCATCGGCATGGCGCTCGAGGGTGGCGAGGGTGCCCTCGTCGAGGTCAACTCAGAGACCGATTTCGTCGCCCGCAACGCCGACTTCCAGGCTTTGGTGACGGCGATCACCGGCGCGGCGATCGCCGCCGGCGGCGATGTCGAGACGCTGCGCGGCACGACGCTGCCGTCGACCGGCAAGACGGTTGCCGATTCGCTGACCGACGCGATCGGCGTGATCGGCGAGAACATGAACCTGCGCCGGGCGGTGAAGGTCGCGGTGCCGACGGGCGTCGTCGGCGGCTACCTGCATCAGCAGACGGCTCCCGGCCTCGGCCGGATCGGCGTGCTGGTCGGGGTGGAATCGACGGGCGACAAGGCGGCGCTGGCCGAGTTCGGCAAGCAGCTCGCCATGCACATCGCGGCTGCCAACCCGCAGTCGGTGGCGGTCGCGGATCTGGATCCTGCCGTGATCGAGCGCGAGCGGGCCATCTTCGCTGACCAGGCGCGGGAATCGGGCAAGCCCGAGTCGATCATCGAGAAGATGGTCGAGGGCCGGCTCCGCAAGTTTTATGAAGAGAGCGTGCTGCTCGAGCAGACCTGGGTGATCGACACCGACAAGAAGGTGAAGGACGCCGTCGCCGATGCCGCCAAGGCGGCCGGGGCGCCGGTCCAGGTCACCCGGTTCGAGCGCCTCGCGCTCGGTGAGGGTATCGTCAAGGAGGAGAGCGATCTCGCCGCCGAGGTCGCCAAGCTGACCACGGCCTGACGGGCCGTCGGGGATCGGGACGCCGCGCATGAGGGGAGCCGTCGGGCGATGAGCGAAGGCGAAGAAGCGACGCCACGTTATCGCCGCGTGCTCCTCAAGATGTCCGGCGAGGCGCTGCTCGGCGAGCAGAGCTTCGGCCACGACAGCGAGGTGCTCCGCCAGCTCGCCGCGGAGGTCAAGGCCGCGCACGCGCTCGGCGTCGAGATCTGCATGGTGATCGGCGGCGGCAACATCATCCGTGGTGCGGCGCTCGCCGGGGCCGGCGTCGAGCGGGCCAGCGCCGACTACATGGGCATGCTCGGCACGGTGATCAACGCGCTCGCCGTGCAGAGCGTCATCGAGCAGGCCGGGCTCGCCACGCGGGTCATGTCGGCGATCCCGATGTCGTCGATCTGCGAGCCCTATATCCGGCGGCGGGCGATCCGCCACCTGGAGAAGGGGCGGGTGGTGATCTTCGCCGCCGGCACCGGCAACCCGTTCTTCACGACAGATACGGCGGCGGCGCTGCGGGCGGCGGAGATGGGCTGCGACGTGCTGCTCAAGGCGACCCAGGTGGACGGCGTCTACGATGCCGACCCCAAGCGGGACAGTGCGGCGACACGCTTCGAGCGGCTGAGCTATCTCGACGTGCTGGCGAAGGACCTCAGGGTGATGGATGCTTCGGCGATCTCCCTGGCGCGTGAGAGCAACATCCCCATCCTGGTCTTTTCGGTGCATGTTCCGGGTGCCCTGGCGCGGGTGCTGCGCGGCGAGGGCATGTTCACGATCATTTCGGGCGAGGCGGCGGCATGAGCGACGAAGAGCCGGACATCGACGATCTGACGCGGCGCATGGACGGTGCCGTGGAGGCGTTGCGCAAGGAGTTCTCGGGCCTGCGCACCGGCCGGGCCTCGGCGAGCCTGCTCGAGCCGATCGTGGTCGACGCCTACGGGGCGTCGATGCCGATCAACCAGGTGGGCACCATCAACGTGCCGGAGCCCCGGCTGATCTCGGTGCAGGTCTGGGACAAGGGGCTGGTCAAGGCGGTCGAGAAGGCGATCCGCAACTCGGCCCTCGGGCTGAACCCGCAGATCGACGGCACCCTGATGCGCATTCCCCTGCCGGAGCTCAGCGAGGAGCGGCGCCAGGAGCTCGTCAAGGTGGCGCATCGCTATGCCGAGCAGGCGCGTGTCGCCATTCGCAACGTGCGCCGCGACGGCATGGACCATCTCAAGAAGATGGAGAAGGATGGCAACCTCTCGCAGGACGACCACAAGGTCTGGGCCGACGAGATTCAGGCCCTGACCGACCAGCACGTCGAGCTGGTCAACGAGTTGTTGCAGCACAAAGAGAAAGACATCGTCACCGTCTGATCGGTGACGCCAGCAGCCGGATAGGACGTGTCAGCTCCAGCGCTTCGCTCAGCTACGCCAGCGACCGGTACCTCGACGGCGCCGGCCCATGTCGCGATCATCATGGACGGCAACCGTCGCTGGGCGCGGGCCCGCGGCATGCCGCCCGTCTTCGGTCACCGGCAGGGGGCCGACGCCGTCCGGCGGGCGGTCGAGGCCTGCGGCAATCTCGGGATCCGCTACCTGACCCTCTACGCCTTCTCGAGCGAGAACTGGCAACGCCCGGCGGGCGAGGTCAGCGAGCTGATGAATCTGCTCCGCTTCTATCTCAGGAAGGAGATCGAGGCGCTGCACAAGAACGGCGTCCGGCTGCGGGTGATCGGCGACCGATCGCGGCTGGACCGCGACATCCTCGAGCTGATCGACAATGCCGAGAAGCTCACCCGCGAGCATCAGGCGCTCGAGCTGATCGTGGCGCTGAACTATGGCGCCCGCGACGAGATCCTGCGCGCCACCCGCCGGTTGGCGGCGGCCGCGGTGGCCGGCGAGGTCGCGCCCGAGGCCATCGATCACCAGCAGTTCGCCGCAGCGCTCGACACATCGGGCGTGCCCGATCCCGATCTGCTCATCCGCACCTCGGGCGAGCAGCGAATCAGCAATTTCCTGCTCTGGCAACTGGCCTACACCGAGTTCGTGTTCCTCGACGTCCACTGGCCGGACTTCAGCGAGGAGCATCTGCGCGCGGCCCTCGCGGAGTTCGGCCGGCGCGAGCGACGCTATGGCGCCTGCGCCGGCTGACGGCAGGGTGTCCGCCGATTTCACCAGGCGGGCGATCGCCGGTGTCGTGATGGCCCTTGCCGCCGGGCTCGTGATCTTGATGGGCGGCTGGTTGTTCGTGGCGGTTCTGATGGTCGTCGTCGTCCTTGCCGCTGGCGAATGGGCGAATCTGACGCTCAGGACGAGCCCGACGCGCTATGCCATTGGCAGCATTGCGCTGTTGCCCTTGTTGGCACTTCTTGCGCTTCATCTCGCGGCCAGCCCGCCATGGCTGCTCGGCCTGGGGTTCATGCTGCTCATCGCCAGTATCTGGCTTCTTGGTCGTATCGGCGGCTGGCCGGAGCGTGGCTGGGCGCTTTACGGCATGCTCTATCTTGGCGTGCCTGCCGTCTGCCTTCTGGCGTTGCGCGAGCTGCCCGACGGTCTCCAGCTCATGCTCTGGCTGGTGGTGGTCGTCGTCTGCACCGATGTCTTCGCGTACCTGGTCGGTCGCTCGGTGGGTGGCCCGAAGCTGGCGCCCCGAATCAGCCCCGGGAAGACCCGCTCGGGCCTGCTCGGCGGGATGGTCGCGGCCGGGATCGCCGGCGCCCTGTTTGCCGGGCTGACCGGCTGGAGCCCGGTTTCGGCCGGTCTATGCGGCGGTCTCCTGGCACTCGTGGCGCAAGGCGGCGATCTTTTCGAATCGGCCGTCAAGCGGCGCGCCGGAGTCAAGGACAGCGGCAGCCTGATCCCGGGCCATGGCGGCGTGCTCGACCGGCTCGACGGCTTCCTCTTCGCGGCACCGGTGTTCGCCCTCCTGGTCGCCATCGATCCGGTGGGCGCCTAGGCCGATGTCCGTAGCCGTCCCGCACCGGCCGCCGAGCGCCGCCGAACCACGCAGCATCACTGTGCTCGGGGCCACGGGCTCCGTCGGCCGCAGCACGCTGGCGCTGGTCCGGGCCGATCCCGCCGCCTACCGGGTGGTGGCGCTGGTCGGTGGCAGCCGCGCGGAACCGCTGGCCGAGCTGGCTCGCGAGGTCGGAGCCGAGCTTGCCGTGATCGCCGATCCGGCGGCCTATCCGGCGCTCCGGGCAGCGCTTGCCGGCAGCGGCATCGAGGCGGCGGCGGGTCCCGCGGCCGTGCTGGAGGCGGCAACCCGCCCGGTCGACTGGGTGATGTCGGCGATCGTCGGCGCCGTCGGTCTCGCCCCGACGCTGGAGGCGCTCAGGCGAGGCCGGATCGTGGCGATCGCCAACAAGGAATGCCTGGTTTCGGCCGGCGGTCTTCTACTGGCGGCCGCACGGGAGAGCGGTGCTGTCGTCCTGCCCGTGGATTCCGAGCACAACGCCATGTTCCAGGCACTGGCCGGACATGATCCTGCGGCGGTGGAGCGCTTGATCCTGACCGCTTCGGGCGGGCCGTTCCGGACCCTCGACCGGGCCGCCATGGCGCAGGTGACGGTCGAGCAGGCGCTGCAGCACCCGAATTGGTCGATGGGTGCCAAGATCACCATCGACAGTGCGACGATGATGAACAAGGGGCTCGAGCTCATCGAGGCGCATCGCCTCTTCGGTGTGCCGGAGCCGCGGATCGAGATCCTGATCCACCCGCAGTCGGTGATCCACAGCCTCGTGGCCTACCGGGACGGCTCGCAGCTGGCCCAGCTCGGGGTTCCCGACATGCGCGTGCCGATTGCCTACTGTCTCGGCTGGCCGGGGCGGCTCGCCGTCGAGGGGGTGCGGCTCGATCTGGCCACGATCGGCCGGCTCGACTTCGCGGCCCCGGACGTCGAGCGTTTTCCGGCCCTGCGCCTCGCCCGGGACGCCCTGCGGGCGGGTGGGACGGTGCCGGCCATGCTGAATGCGGCCAACGAGGTGGCGGTCGAGGCCTTCCTCGAGCGGCGCATCGGCTTCCTCGACATCGCCGCCGTTGTCGAGGAGGTTTTAATGCAACTGCCGGGTGACGAACCCCGCACGATCGACGATATAGGGGAATGTGACGGCGTGACTCGCAGGGTCGCCCGCAGTGAAGTTGCAAGGCGTGCCGCCCAGCATGCCTGAGCCCGGATGGAAAGCCGACCCATGGATCTGATCGACCTTGTCGTCAATTATGTCGTGCCGTTCCTGATCATCCTCTCGGTGGTGGTCTTCGTGCACGAATACGGCCATTACTGGGTGGCGCGCCGCAATGGCGTGCGCGTCGAGGTTTTCTCGATCGGGTTTGGCCGCGAGCTCTTCGGCTTCAACGACAGCCATGGCACGCGCTGGAAGTTCAGCGCCATCCCGCTCGGCGGTTACGTCAAGATGCTGGGCGACGCCGACGCGACGAGTGCGCGCCCCGATGCCGATACCGCGGGGCTGGAGGAGAGCTTCCCTGCGAAGCGGGTAGGGCAGCGCATGGCGATCGTCTTCGCCGGCCCGGCGGCCAACTTCATCTTTGCGATCGTCGTGCTCAGCGTGCTCTTCGTCGCCAGCGGCCGGCCCTTCACGCCTGCCGTGGTCGGCGAGGTGCAGCCGGACAGCCCGGCCGCCGCTGCCGGGCTCGAGCCCGGCGACCGGATTGCCGCGGTGGACGGCAGCGAGATCGACAGCTTCGAGTCGCTGCAGGCGGCGGTTCGAGACCAGGCGGAGGTGCCGCTCGAGTTCACCGTCGATCGTGACGGCACGGACTTCACGGTCACCGTGGTGCCGACCCTGCGCGAGATCGAGGACCGGTTCGGCAATATGCATCGGATCGGGCTCGTCGGCATCAGTCGCTCCGGGGTCGAGTTCCGGCGGAGCAACCCGGCCTATGCGGTCTTCGAGGCCACAGCAGAGACCGGCCGGATGATTGGCACGACGCTCAAGGCGCTTGGCGAGATGGTGGTGGGCACGCGCGGCACCGAGGAGCTCGGCGGCCCCTTGCGGATCGCCCAGATGTCCGGGACGATCGCCCAGGACGGCATCGTGCCGGCGATCTGGTTCACGGCGATTCTTTCGATCAACCTCGGATTGATCAATCTCTTCCCCATCCCGATGCTGGACGGCGGTCATCTGGTGCTCTATTCGATCGAGGCCGTGCGTGGCCGGCCGCTCGGTGAACGCAGCCAGGAGATGGCGTTTCGCGTCGGGCTGGCGATGGTGCTGACCTTGATGGTCTTCGCGACGTGGAACGATCTCGTACAACTGAACGTCGTCAAGTTCGTGACCGGCCTGATCTCATAGGCGGGGGGCGCGCCGGGCACCGATCGGACGGAAACCTTCACGTCGCGGCACCAAGCAAGAAACGGGGGTAGGGAATGAGACGTGCGCTCGGCGTGATCATGAGCGTCTGTTTGCTGCTGGCCGGATCGTTCGGGCACGAGAGCATGGCCCAGGTCGAGGACCGGATCCTGGACATCCAGGTTCAGGGCAACGAGCGCATCGAGACGCTGACCGTCGAGAGCTACCTCACCGTGCGCCGCAACGACCCGTTCAGCCCGGACGCGCTCGACCAGTCGTTGCGCAACCTCTTCGCCACCGGTCTCTTCGACGACGTGGCGATCGAGCGATCCGGCTCGACGCTGATCGTCAGGGTGGTCGAGAACCCGATCATCAACCGCATCGCTTTCGAGGGTAACCGGCGCCTCGACGACGAGGTCCTGGAAGCCGAGGTGCAACTCCGGCCGCGAGTGGTCTTCACGCAGGCCCGTGTGCAGGCGGCCGTGACCCGCATCCTCGAGCTCTACCGGCGCAACGGTCGCTATGCCGCGAGCGTCGACCCGAAGATCATCGAGCTCGACCAGAACCGGGTCGATCTGGTCTTCGAGATCGAGGAAGGCCCGCTGACCAAGGTCGCGGGCATCAGCTTCATCGGCAATGAGGCCTTCTCGGCCAACACGCTGCGCGGCGTGATCGAGACCAAGGAGGCGGCCTGGTACCGCTTCTTCAGCAGCACGGACACCTACGATCCGGACCGCCTGGCGTTCGACCAGGAGCTTCTGCGGCGCTTCTATCTCGAGCGCGGCTATCTCGAGTTCCTGGTGGTCAGCGCGATCGCCGAGCTGACGCCCGAGGGCGACCGCTTCTTCATCACCTTCACGCTCGAGGAGGGGCCGCAATACACGCTCTCCTCGGTCGATCTCGAGAGCTCGATCCCCGATCTGCCGCTCGACGCGCTGCGCGAGCTGATCACGCCGAAGGCGGGCGACGTCTACGATGCCACCGAGGTAGAGAAGTCGATCCAGGCGCTGACCGATCGCCTCGGCCAGCTCGGCTATGCCTTCGCCGAGGTGGATCCGATCACCGAGCTCAATTCCGACGAGCTCCTGGTCGACCTCATCTTCCAGATCAACGAGGGGCCGCGCGTCTATGTCGAACGGATCGACATCGTCGGCAACGTCCGCACCCTGGACAAGGTGATCCGCCGCGAGTTCCGGCTCGCCGAGGGCGATCCCTACAACCTGGCGCTGCTCCGCCGCTCCGAGCAGCGGGTCCGCAATCTCGGCTTCTTCGAGACGGTCAACGTCAGGACGGCACGCGGCAGCGCCGCCGACAAGATCGTCATCCTGGTCGAAGTGGCCGAGCAGTCGACCGGCGAGCTCTCCTTCGGCGCCGGCTTCTCGACCGCCGACGGACCGCTCGGCGACATCCGCCTCGCCGAGCGCAACCTGCTCGGCACCGGGCAGAGCGTCTCCGCCAACCTCACGATCTCCGGCCGCCGGCAGGACATCGTCGTGAGCTACACGCACCCCTATTTCCTCAATCGTGACCTGGCGGCCGGCTTCGATCTCTTCCTCAGCGAGACCGACTACCAGTCCGAGAGCTCGTTCGACGAGGAGAGCGTCGGCGGCACGCTGCGCGCCGGCTACCCGCTGACCGAGAATCTCCGCCACGGGGTGCGCTACACGCTGCGCGAGGACGAGATCAGGAACGTCGACAACGACGCCTCGGTGTTCATTCAGGACGAAGAGGGGACCTCCGTCACCTCGCTGGTCGGCCAGACCTTCACCTATGACGTCAGGGACACTCGGTTCCTGCCTTCCGAGGGTTACATCGTGCGGCTCGACCAGGACGTCGCCGGGCTCGGTGGCGACAATCGCTTCCTGCGCAATGACATACGCGGCGACTACTACTATTCGATCTTCCCGGACGTGGTGCTCAATCTCGGCGCCGGCGCCGGCTATATCCACGGCCTGGGCGACGACGTCGGGCTCTCCAACCGGTTCTTCATCGGCGGCTCTTCGCTGCGCGGCTTCGCCTTCGCCGGCATCGGCCCGCGCGACAGCGACTCCAATGACGCGCTGGGTGGCAATCTCTACTATACCGGCACCGCCGAGGTACGGTTTCCGCTGGGCCTGCCCGACGAACTGCGGATCTTCGGCCGTACCTTCGTCGATGCCGGCACGCTCACCGAGATCGACGTCAATGGTCCGACCCTCGAGGACAGCGGCATGATCAGGGTGGCGGTCGGCTTCGGCTTCTCCTGGCTCTCGCCGCTCGGGCCGCTGTCCATCGACCTCGCCCAGGCTGTACACAAGGAGAACTACGACGAGACCGAGCTCTTCCGCATCTCCTTCGGCACCCGCTTCTAGCCGGCGGCGGGGCTTGCGGATTCGGCGTCCTGGCTGGTGGGTCGCCCTCGTCGCCCTGATGCTGCTGGCGCCGGGCGGGCCGGCACCGGCACAGCCGCTGCCACCGGCAACGGCGGCCGTGATCGATTACCAGCGGGTGATGCGCGAGGCGCTCGCCGCCCAGAGCATCCGCGCCCAGGTGGACGCGAGGCGCCTGCGTTACCAGCAGGAGATCGAGACCGACCAGCAGCGGCTGCGCAACACCGATCGTGAGCTGATCCGGCAGCGCGGCATCCTCGAGCCGGAAGCCTATGCCGAGCAGCGCAAGGCGTTCGAGGAGGAGGTGGCGCAGATCCAGCGGCAGGTGCAGGAGCGGCTGCGCCAGCTCGACGATGTCTCCGCCATGGCGCTCGCCGAGGTGCGCGAGGCTGTGATCGACATCGTCGGCGACCTCGCCGAGGCGCGAAGCTTCAACCTCGTGCTACCGAGTGCGGGGGTGCTCCTGTTCTCGCCGCAGATCGATATCACGGACGAGGTGCTGGCAGCACTCGACGAGCGGCTGCCGGAGGTCGATGTGCCGGAGCGGGCGCCCCAGTAGCAGCGGCGGTGCGGTGTCGAGGGAGCGCCGGCGCCGATTGGCGAAAATGCTTGGCCTCACCGCGTTCCTGTGCTGGTTTCCGGCCCCCGGCGCGGGTGCCGGCGGTGTCAGGAAAGGGTCGGGAAGCGATGGGCGAGGAGGCGAGGAAGCCGGGACGGGCGATGCCGGATATCGAGATCGGGCGCCTGATGCGGCTCATTCCGCATCGCTATCCGATGTTGCTGATCGACCGGCTGACGGAGATCGAGGCACCCGAGCGGGCCACCGGCATCAAGAGCGTGACCATCAACGAGCCGTTCTTCCAGGGACATTTCCCGGGCGACCCGATCATGCCGGGTGTGCTCATCGTCGAGGCCATGGCGCAGACCGCGGCGGCGCTGGTGATCGCCGGGCAGGAGCGCGAGGGCATGGGCGACCTCGTCTACTTCATGGGCATCGACCAGGCGCGTTTTAGGCGCCAGGTGCGCCCCGGCGACCAGCTCCGGCTGGAGGTCGAGCTGCAGAAGCACCGGCTCGGCATCCACTGGTTCAAGGGCCGGGCCGTGGTCGACGGCCAGGTGGCGGCCGAGGCGGTCTTCAACGCCAAGCTCTTCAGCCGCGAGCAGGTCCTGGGCGCGTGAGGCGCGGCCGAAGCCGCGCCCGCACTGGCGTTCAGCCGCGCCGGTCGAGCGGCAGGTAGGCCCGTTCCGCCGGGCCGGTGTAGAGCTGGCGCGGCCGGCCGATCTTCTGCTCCGGGTCCTCGATCATCTCGTTCCACTGGGCCATCCAGCCGACCGTGCGGGCGAGGGCGAAGATGGCGGTGAACATCTTGGTCGGGATGCCCATCGCCTCGAGGATGATGCCGGAATAGAAGTCGACGTTGGGGAACAGCTTGCGTTCCTGGAAGTACTCGTCCTCCAGCGCGATCCGCTCCAGCTCGCGGGCGATGGCGAGCTTCGGCTCGCCCCCCTTGCCCAGCTCGTCCAGCACCTCGTCGGCGCTGGCCTTGAGCACGCCGGCACGCGGGTCGTAGTTCTTGTAGACGCGGTGGCCGAAGCCCATCAGGCGGAACGGGTCGTCCTTGTCCTTGGCGCGGGCGAGGAACTCAGGGATGCGGTCGACCGAGCCGATCTCCTCGAGCATGTTGACCACGGCCTCGTTGGCGCCGCCATGCGCCGGTCCCCAGAGCGAGGCGATACCGGCGGCGATCGCCGCGTAGGGGCTGGCCCCGGTTGAGCCGACGAGGCGCACCGTCGAGGTCGACGCGTTCTGCTCGTGATCGGCATGGAGGATGAAGATCGTGTCCAGCGCCTTCGAGAGGACCGGCTTCTCCTTCCACGGCTCGCACGGCACGCCGAACATCATGTAGAGGAAGTTCTCGGCGTAGTTGAGGTCGTTGCGCGGGTAGAGGAAGGGCTGGCCTACCGAGTACTTGTAGGCCATGGCGGCGATCGTCGGGATCTTGGCGATCAGCCGGTAGCTGGCGATGAGCCGGTGCTTGGGGTCCTGGGTGTCGAGGTCCTCGTAGTAGAACGCCGAGAGCGCGCCGACGACCGCGACCATCACCGCCATGGGGTGGGCGTCGCGGCGGAAACCGCGGAAGAGGTAGTTGATCTGGTCGTGGATCATGGTGTGGTAGGTCACACCATCGACGAACGTCTTGTACTCGTCGGCCTTCGGCAGCTCGCCGAAGAGGATGAGATAGCAGGTCTCGAGGAAGTTGCTCTTCTCGGCCAGGTCCTCGATCCGGTAGCCGCGGTGCAGCAGAAGGCCGGCCTCGCCATCGATATAGGTGATCTTCGAGCGGCAGGACGCGGTCGAGGTAAAGCCCGGGTCATAGGTGAAGTGACCGGTCGCCGCGTAGAGCTTGCGGATGTCGATGACGTCCGGGCCGATCGTTCCTTCGAGGACGGGGAACTCGGACTGCTGGTTGCCCCGGCCGATCGTCGCCGTCTTGTCTGTCGTGCTCTCGCTCATCGCGTGTCTCCTTGGCTTTCGCGCGGCGCTGGTGGCCGGTTTGCGCGCAGTGGCGGGGTTGCCGTCTGTCGGCCGCTGCCGCGCGAAAGGGGCGTGCGGTCACCGCGTCCGGCTCGAAGCATCCTCGAAGGTCCTTCGAGTGTAGAGCCCGGGGCCCGCGGCTTCAATCGCTCTGCTGCATTGCAAGATTGCGACCGGCCGCGGCATCCTCGAGCCGCTGCAGCACCTCGTCGCGGCCGAGCACGGTCATGACCTCGAAGAGGCCGGGTGAGACCGCCCGGCCGGTGAGGGCGGCGCGCAGGGGCTGGGCGAGCTTGCCGAAGCCGAGCCCCTGGCGCTCCGCCTGGGCGCGGGCCGCGGCCTCGAGCTCAGCCTCCTTGAAGGGCTCGACCGCGGCCAGCACCGGGACAAGCCGGGCGAGCTCCTCCCGGGCGGCCGGGTCCAGCAGCTTTGCCGCCTTGGCATCGAGCGGCAGCGGCCGCGTCTGGACGTAGAAGGCGGCACTCGAGGCGAGATCGACCAGGGTGCGGGCGCGCTGCTTGAGCCCCGACATGGCCAGCTCCAGGCGCCGGCGCTCCGCCTCGCCGAGGCGATGGCCAGCCGCCTCGAGCCGCGGTGCGACGAGCGTCACGAGCTCGCTGTCGGGTCGCTCCCTGAGGTAGTGGGCGTTCACCGAATCGAGCTTGGCGTAATCGAAGCGGGCCGGCGAGCGGCCGATGCCGTCGAGGTCGAACCAGGCGATCGCCTGCTCGGTCGAGATGATCTCCTCGTCGCCATGCGCCCAGCCCAACCGCAGGAGGTAGTTGCGCATGGCCTCGGGCAGGTAGCCGAGCTCCCGATAGGCGTCGACGCCGAGGGCACCGTGGCGCTTGCTGAGCTTCGCCCCGTCGGGACCGTGAATCAGCGGGATATGGGCGAAGACCGGCGGCTCGTGGCCGAGTGCACGGAAGAGATTGGCATGGCGAGCGGCATTGTTGAGGTGATCGTCGCCGCGGATAATGTGGGTGATGCCCATGTCGATGTCGTCGACGACGACCGAGAGCATGTAGGTGGGCGTGCCGTCGGCCCGCAGCAGGATCATGTCGTCGAGCTGGGTGTTGGCGAAGCGGACCGTGCCCTGGACCCGGTCCTCGATCACCGTCTCGCCGTCGAGCGGCGCCTTGAAGCGGACCACGGGATCGACACCGGCCGGCGCCTCGCGCGGGTCACGGTCCCGCCAGGTGCCGTCATAACGGATCGGCCTTTTTTCGGCCCGCGCCCGCTCACGCATCGCCTCGAGTTTCTCCGGCGTGCACCAGCAGCGATAGGCGTGACCCTCGTCGAGCAGGCGCTGGACCGCCGCCTTGTGCTGCTCGACCCGGCTGGACTGGTAGACCGGCGACTCATCCGACTCGAGGCCGAGCCAGCCGAGCCCGTCGAGAATTGCCGCGATCGCGGGTTCGGTGGAGCGCTGCCGGTCCGTGTCCTCGATGCGCAGCAGATAGCGGCCGCCATGGTGCCGGGCGAACAGCCAGTTGAAGAGGGCAGTGCGGGCGCCGCCGATGTGCAGATAGCCCGTAGGTGACGGAGCGAAGCGGACAATTACACTCATGGTTGATTTTTAGCCGGATTTCGGGGAGGAGAAGGAAGGATACGGCGTGGCCTCGTAACACGATCGGAGCGGACTTGCAGCAGCCGGCCCTCGTGCCAACAGCCAGGTCCTGGGGGCCGCGGTCGGCGGACGGCACCAGAATGCTCCTGGGGCTGGTCGCAGTGGTGCTCGAGTCGCTGCAGGCCGAGCGGCCTCGCTGGCCGCTCTGGGCGCCGATCGCCTTCGCCTTCGGCATACTCGTCTATTTCGCCCTGCCGGTCGAGCCGTCGCCGATGCTGCTGGCCGTGCTGCCGCTCGGGGTGATCGGCGGGATCTCCGGTGCGCGGCGGAGCAACGGCCTCGCCGTGCTCTTCTGGCTCGGCCTGGCGCTGGCACTGGCCGGATTCGCCGTGGCCCAGCTGCGCACGCTGCACGTGGCCGCCCCGGTGCTGCCGAGAGGTGGCGTCTATCATGTCGAAGGGGTGATCCGAGGCGCCGAGCCGCGCCATGACGGTCAGCGGCTGCTGCTCGGCGAGCTCGTGATCGACCGGCTGGAGGCGGCGGCCACGCCGGCTCTCGTGCGTT
>CAZGUW010000077.1:0-17562 GCA_964528705.1 uncultured Geminicoccaceae bacterium | reverse complement strand
GTTGTTTACCAGCACTTCGACCGGGCCCAGTTCGGCCTCGACCTTCGCGATGCCGTCGACGCAGGCCTGATAGTCGGCGACGGACCATTTGAAGACGGGAATGCCCGTCTCGGCCTTGAACTTGTTGGCCGCCTCGTCATTGCCGGCGTAGTTGGCCGCGACCTTGTAGCCAGCCGCCTTGAGGGCCACGGAGATTGCAGCCCCTATGCCGCGGCTGCCGCCCGTCACCAGTGCAACTCTTGCCATTCTCGTTCCTCCCTGAAAATCGTTCGTCCAGACAGACTCGCCGCCACCGGCCGGTTGTCAAGTCGACGGCGCCAGGACCGGTCCCAAGCCAGGCCCTTCGCCAATGGTTCCGGAACCGGCGCAAGAAACCAGTGGGCCCCGCCGAACGCGGCGAGGCCCTGGAGATGTCTTGCGAAATGGTGACGCGGACTTGCCGGCGTGCCGGCTCAGTCGCGGGCGAGGCACATGGCGATGCCCATGCCGCCGCCGATGCAGAGCGTGGCGAGGCCCTTCTTGGCGTCGCGCTTCTGCATCTCGTGGAGCAGGGTGACGAGCACCCGCGCCCCCGAGGCACCGATGGGATGGCCGAGTGCGATGGCGCCGCCGTTGACGTTGACCTTGTCCGTGTCCCAGCCGAGCTCGCGGTTGACCGCGATGGCCTGGGCGGCGAAGGCCTCGTTGGCCTCGACGAGGTCGAGGTCGTCCGTGGTCCAGCCGGCCTTCTCCAGCGCCGCCTTCGAGGCGGGAATGGGGCCGGTGCCCATGATCGACGGGTCGACACCCGCCTGCGCCCAGGAGGCAATGCGGGCGAGCGGGGTGAGGCCGCGCTTCTTCGCTTCCTCGGCGCTCATCAGGACGACGGCGGTGGCACCGTCATTGATGCCGGACGCATTGCCGGCCGTGACCGTGCCTTCCTTGCTGAACGCCGGGCGCAGCTTCGCCATGCCCTCGATGGTGGCGCCGAAGCGCGGGAACTCGTCGGTGTCGACGGTGACGTCCCCCTTCCGGGTCTTGATCGTGACCGGAATGATCTCGTCCTTGAACTTGCCGGCAGTGATCGCCGCCTCGGCCTTGTTCTGCGAGGCGACCGCGAACTTGTCCTGGTCCTCGCGGGTGATCTGCCACTTCTGGGCGATGTTCTCGGCCGTGGTGCCCATGTGATAGTTGTGGAAGGCGTCCATCAGGCCGTCACGCAGCATGGAATCCTGGAAATCCAGGCTGCCCATTTTCTGGCCGTTACGGAGATGTGCCACATGCGGCGCCTGGCTCATGCTCTCCTGGCCGCCGGCGACGACGACGGTGCTGTCACCGTTCCTGATCGCCTGGGCGCCGAGCGCCACCGACTTCAGGCCGGAGCCGCAGAGGATGTTGACACCATAGGCCGGCACCTCGACCGGCACGCCGGCGTTCACCGAGGCCTGGCGGGCCGGGTTCTGGCCCTGGCCGGCGGTGAGGATCTGGCCGAGGATGACCTCGGACACCTCGGCGGGCGTCACCTTGGCCCGCTCGAGCACCGCAGAGATGGCGGTCTGGCCGAGATAGTGCGCCGGCACGCTGCTCAGTCCGCCGCTGAAGCTGCCGATCGCGGTCCTGCCCGCGGCAACGATGACGACATCGGTCATGCTGGTCGTTCTCCCTTTGCTTGCTGCCCGACCTGATTGCTTGTTGGCCGGAGCGGCAAGTTTGTTGCGTGGCCGCCTTATACTAGCCCGCACCCGTGCCCGCGACCCACAACCCGCCATTGCAGCCATTCGCCGCAACCACCGGTCAACCCGTCTGCGGGGCCGCCTCCATCGCATCGATGACGGCCCGGTCATAGCCCTGGCTCGCGAGGTGGAGCTGGCGGCTGTAGGGCTGCTCGAGCCGACCCTCGGCGAGCGCGTCGCCGGCCACGCTCTCCACGATGGCGCCGCGGCGCATGATGGCGAGCCGGTCGCAGATATGCGCGACCACGCCGAGATCGTGGCTGACGAAGAGGTAGGTCAGGCCGCGGCTGCGACGCAGCTCGTTCAGGAGGTTGATGATCTCGGCCTGGATCGAGACGTCGAGGGCCGAGGTCGGCTCGTCGAGCAGCAAGAGCTCGGGCTCGAGGATCAGGGCGCGGGCGATCGCCACGCGCTGGCGCTGGCCGCCGGAGAGCTGGTGCGGGAAGCGGTAGCGGAACTCGGGGCCGAGGCGGACCTCGTCGAGCGCCCGGCCGATCCGCGCCTCGGCACCGCCCAGACGATGGATGGCCAGGGGCTCGCGCAGGGTGGCGTCGATGGTGCGGCGCGGGTGGAGCGAGCCGAAGGGGTCCTGGAAGACCATCTGCACGCGCTTGTAGAAGGCGAGCGACGGCTTCCTGACGAGGGCCATGCCGGCGATGCGGACCGTGCCCGTCCAGGCGGGGTTGAGGCCGGAGAGGACGCGCAGGATCGTGGACTTGCCGGAGCCGCTCTCGCCGACCAGGCCGAAGCTGCTCCGCGCCTCGACGGTGAAGCTCACGCCCCGGACCGCGGCGACCTGCTGCCGGCCCGTGCCGAAGGTGACGTCGAGGTCCTCGACCTCGATCATCGGCGCGCTCAAACCGCCCCCAGCCAGCTCGGGTCGCGGACCCTGACGGGGAGCGGGCTGCCGCGGTTCTCGGGCCGCGGCAGGCAGCCGAGCAGCCCCCTCGTGTAGGGGTGCTGCGCCTCGCCGAGGCGGGCGGCGTCGAGCTCCTCGACGACGCGGCCGCCATACATGACGAGCACCCGGTCGCAGAACGTGGCGACCAGCTCGAGGTCGTGGCTGATGAGGATGAGGCCGAGCCCGCGCGCCTCGACCAGCCGGTCCATGATGGCCATGACCTGGAGCTGGATGGTGACGTCGAGGGCCGAGGTGGGCTCGTCGGCGATCAGCACGTCGGGGTCGGGGATCAGCATCATGGCGATCATCGCCCGCTGGCCCATGCCGCCGGAGAGCTCGTGCGGATAGGCGGCGAAGACGCGCTCCGGGTCGTCGATCCTGACGGCCTCCAGCATGGCGAGAGCCGCGCGCCGGGCCTCCGCCCTCCCCAGCCCCTTCTTCAGCCGCGCCGCCTCGACCAGTTGCCGGCCCACGGTCATCACCGGGTTCAAGGAGTATTTGGGGTCCTGCATGATCATCGACATGCCGGCGCCGCGGACGGAGCGCCAGGTCCGCTGGCTCGCCCGGCGGAGGTCGGTGCCCGAGAAGCGGAGCGTCTTCGCCCGCACCTCGGCGGAGGCGGCGGTCAGGCCGAGGATGGCGCGGCCGGTCTGCGACTTGCCGGAGCCGGATTCGCCGACGATGCCGAGCTTCTCGCGGCCGAGCGTGAAGGAGACGCCGCGCACGGCGTGCACGGGCCCCTTGGTCGTGCGGTAGGTGACGTGCAGGTCCTCGACCTCGAGCAACGGGGCGCCGGCGGTCAATTGTCGGCCCTCATCATCGGTCGGCCCGGGGGTCGAGGACGTCGCGCAGGCCGTCGCCCAGGAGATTGAAGCCGAGGCTGACGGTGAAGATGGCGAGGCCCGGCATGGTGGCGACCCACCACTGGTCGAGCAGATAGTGGCGCCCGGTCGAGATCATGGCCCCCCATTCGGGCAAGGGCGGCTGGGCGCCGAGGCCGAGGAAGCCGAGGCCGGCCGCGGTCAGGATGATGCCGGCCATGTCGAGGGTCAGGCGGACGATGACCGAGGAGAGGCACATGGGCACGACGTGCCGGCCGATGATGCGCAGGGGGCCGGCACCCTGGATGCGGGCGGCGGCGATGTAGTCGGCCTGGCGGATGGTCAGCGTCTCGGCCCTGGCCATGCGGGCATAGGGCGGCCAGGCGGTGAAGGCGATGGCGATGATCGCGTTCTCGATGCCGGGGCCGAGGGCGGCGACGAAGGCGAGTGCGAGGATGAGGCGCGGGAAGGCCAGGAAGATGTCGGTGATGCGCATCAGCACCGTGTCGACCCAGCCGCCGAGATAGCCGGCGATAGTGCCGACGGCGAGGCCGAGCGGGCCGACGATGATGACCACGAGGCCGACGACGTAGAGGGTCAGGCGCGAGCCGTAGACGATGCGCGAATAGATGTCGCGGCCGAGCTCGTCGGTGCCCAGCCAGTGCGCCGCCGAGGGCGGCTGGAGGCGGTCGGTGAGGCTCTGGGCGGTCGGCGAATGGGTGGCGAGCCAGGGGGCGAAGGCGGCGACCAGGAGGAGGGTCACGACGATGGCGAGGCCGAGCATGGCGAGCGGGTTGGCGGCGAGCTGGCGCCAGCCCTGGTAGGCGCGGCCGGCCTGCGCCTGGAAGGGCGAATTCGGAGTGTCGGTCAGGAGCCAGTGGCGCCAGCCGCCCTTTTCGAGCCTGGTGGCCATCAACGGGCCCGAGGGTCGAGCGTGCGGTAGAGCACGTCGGAGAGGAGGTTGATGCCGATGAAGACGCAGCCGACGACGATGGTGCCGCCGAGCACCGCGTTCATGTCGGCATTGAGGAGCGAGTTGGTGATGTAGAGGCCGAGCCCGGGCCAGGCGAAGATGATCTCGGTCAGCACCGAGCCCTCGAGCAGGTTGGCGTAGGAAAGCGCGATCACGGTCACGAGCGGCACGGCGGTGTTGCCGAGGGCGTGGCGCCAGATGACGCGGAACTCGGAGATGCCCTTGACCCGGGCGGTCAGGATGTACTCCTGGCGGAGCTGCTCGAGCATCAGGCTCCTGGTCATGCGGCTGATATAGGCGAGGCTGAAATAGCCGAGGATCGAGGCGGGCAGGATGAGGTGGGCAAGGGCGTTCCGCCAGACCTGCCAGTCGCCGGCGAGGGCGGCGTCGATCAGCAGCACGCCGGTGACCGATGGCACGAGGTCGTCGTAGAAGACGTCGAGCCGGCCGGGACCGGGGACCCATTCGAGGCGGGCGTAGAAGACGAGGAGGCCGATCAGGCCGAGCCAGAAGATCGGCATCGAGTAGCCGACGAGGCCGAGGAGGCGGACGACCTGGTCCGGCCAGCGGCCCTGGTGGACGGCGGCGACGACCCCCATGGGCACGCCGAAGAGGACGCCGAGGAGCGTCGCCACCGTGGCGAGCTCCAGGGTCGCCGGGAAGACGCGGAGGATGTCGGAAAGGACCGGCTGGGCGGTGAGCACGCTCTGGCCGAGATCGCCCTCGAGCACCCGCTGCAGATAGTTCCAGAACTGCTGCCAGAGCGGCAGGTCGAGGCCCATCTCCGCCCGCACCCGGGCATAGACGGCGGGCGAGGCCCGGTCGCCCACGGCGGCCAGCACCGGGTCGACCGGCACGACCCGGCCGATCAGGAAGGTGACGACCAGCAGGCCCAAAAAGGTCAGGGCCAGGGTCGCGAGGAACCTGAGCAGGGTGCCGGCTGACCTCAGCATGGCTGGCCCGCCGGCACCCGGAGCGTGTCCGCCACGCTCAGTTCTTGGTGATCTTCCAGTAGCGGTTGTCGTCGAAGCTCGGGCCCCAGATGGTGCCCTCCACGTTCGCGCGCTCGGCCACCGTCTCGATGTCCTGGAACATGATCACGAAGGGCGAGGTCTCCTGATGGAGCTTCTGGATCTCGCGATAGAGCTCGGCGCGCTTGGCCGTGTCGCGCTCGAGCACGGCCGCGTCGGCCATCGCCGTCATCTCCGGGATGTCCCAGGCGTTGCGCCAGGCCAGGGGCTTGGACTGGGCGTCATCCGAGTTGTCGGGGTTGCGGGCGAAGGTGTCGGCGTTGGTGTGCGGGTCCTGATAGTCCGGGCCCCAGCGGCCGATATAGATGTCGTGGTTGCGCGCCCGGTACTTGGTGAGCGTCTGGGCCCCGTCGCCCGGGATCAGCTCGAGCTCGATGCCGGCCTCGGCCCAGGCCGCCTGGATCGCCTGCGCCATCTCGGTGACGGGCGAGATGCTGCGCACGTCCATGGTGACCGAGAAGCCGTCCTCGAGACCCGCTTCGGCGAGCAGCTCCTTCGCCTTCTCGACGTCGTAGGTATAGGGCTGGTCCTCGAGCACGCCGAGGAAGCCCTGCGGCAGGAAGGCCTGGTGGACGACCATGTCGCCCTTGACGACGGTGTCGGCCATTTCCTGGTAGGGGATCAGCCACTTCAGCGCCTCGCGGACCTCGGGCTTGGCGAGTTCCTCGTTCTTCTGGTTGAGGCCGAGATAGTAGATCGCACCCTTGGGCACCGGCTTGATCACGATATCCGTATTGCCCTCGAAGGCGGCGAGCTGGTCCGGGCCGAGATTGCGGGCGACGTCGATATCGCCCTTCTCGATCAGGAGCTGCTGGGTCGCCGGCTCGGCGACGTGGCGGGTGATCACGCGGCTGACGCCGGGGGCGCCCAGCCAGTAGTCGGGGTTGGCGTCGAGGGTCACGCTTTCGTTCGGCTTCCAGGCGCGCAGGATGAACGGGCCGGAGCCGGCGGAGTTGGTCTTCAGCCAGGCATAGCCGAGATCGCCGTCGACCTCGTGCTCCAGCACCGTCTGCTTGTCGACGACCGAGCCGACGCCGGCGGTGAGGCAGTAGAGGAGGAAGGTCGGGGCATAGGCCTGGTCGACCTCGATGGTCACCTCCATCGGCCCGGTGGCGCGGATCTTCTCCTCCACGTTGTCGGCGGTGAAGCCGAACTGGGTGAGGATGAAGGCCGGCGACATGTCGAGCTTGACCACACGCTGCAGCGAGAAGGCGACGTCCTCGGCGGTCAGCGGGTTGCCGGAATGGAAGTTGATGCCGTCCCTGATCTTGAAGACGTAGGTCTTGCCGTCCTCCGAGACCTCCCAGCTCTCGGCGACGTGGCCCTGGATGTTCTCGACGTCGTCGACCGGGTAGGTGATCAGCCGGTCATAGACCTGGGCACTGTACTCGGCGCCGGAGAACTCGAAGATCTCGGCGGGGTCGAGAGTGATGATGTCGTCGATCGTCAGGGCCTGGACGAAGACGTCCGCAGGCGTCGCGGCCTCGCTCGCCGGGCCGGGTGCGGCCAGGACAAGGGCAGAGCCGAGCAGCAGGGACAGCGTCAGGTGCTTCATGAAACGTACCTCCTTTGCCCGGGGCGAATTTGCCCTTCGGGTCGACCGGCGCTCTGGTTCGACCCGAAGGTGGAAGAATCCGCAGACGAAGGCAACGGCGGTGAGCGCCCGGATCGATCTGGTCAGTCCTCGACCACGGTCCACTCGGCGGCGGGATCGAAGGCCGTGATCGCCTCGGCGACGGCTGCGGTATCCTCGCCGAGATCGGCCTCGTAGACGTCGCCGAGCTGGTTGACGATGAAGCTCATGATGCCCGAGTTGCCGTAATCGGCAGGCCAGGCGAGCAGGCCGAAGCCGGCGAGCATCCGGCCGTTTATCAGGTACTCGTAGGCGCCGCCGAGCGCGTTCTCGCTCTGCCCCGTCAGGACCTTGAAGCGGTAGCCGTAATAGGGTTCGCCGCTCTCCCGGTATTCGAGGTAGTCGGCCTCGCTCGTTGCAAGGGGTGCGAGCGGGCTCGGCTCCTCGCCGGCCGCGGTCGGCCAGAAGAGACCGTCATGCTCGCCCGGCGTGCTGATCAGGTGCTGGGCGAATTCCGGCACGCCGTCGCCATTGCGATCGACCGAGCCGTAGAGCCGTTGCGCCTCGACATAGGCCCGGGCGGCGGCGATGGCGGCGAGCTCGTTCTCGCCGATGCGGCGGTCGATGATCTCCTCGAGCCCGGCCTCGGTGTCGAAGATCCAGCCATCGGCCGTCTCGACCAGGGGGATCGGCATTGGCCAGCCGGCGCGGCCGATCAGCACCTCGTAGGTGCCCGGCACCTCGCCCGGGGCGAGCGTCATGGCCTCCGCGGCGGCGTTACGCACGGCCGCGACGGTCTGCCGGGCACTGGCGGGATCGGCGCCGATCAGCTCGTCCTGGTGCTCGTCACCGAAAAGCTCGAGCAGGGCGCTGCCGTCGGGCGCGGCGAGTGCTTCGCGGAACGCCTCGAGCGCCGCCTCGGGTTCCGGAAAGACCGGCTGCTCGGCCACGGCCGAGCCCGCCAGGAGAATGCCGCCCGCCATGCCGGCGGCCACCGCGATGTTGCGAACCTTGATCATCGACCTGCTCCTCAACGCCTGCCACGCCTGCCGCCGCGGCTCTTCTTGCCGCGGTTCGACTTGGCTTGTGCCTGCCTCTTGCCGCCCCGCTTGGGCGACATCGCCTTCCGCTTGCCGCCGCCGCGCTGCTGCGCCGCCTGCGGCCGTGAACCGCCTGCCCTGGCCGTCGCCTTCTGGCGGCTCTTCTTGCCGCGCTGCGCGTCCTTCTTGGTCTGGCTCGGCCGCTTGATGTCGGCGACGCCGCCCTTATTCTGCCTGGGCGCCTTGACCGCCTTGGTGTCGCGCTGCTTGCGCTCGACCCTGGCCGGGCGGTCGCGGTCGCGCTGCGGCAGGCTGATGTCGCGCCGCTGCTCGCTCCGACGGCCGGCGGAGTCGCGACCGGGGAGCGCCGCGACCTGGCGGCGCTCGCGGTTCCGGTCACGCCGGGCCCCCTGGTCGCTGCGATCGCGACGTTCACGCAGCTCGGCGTTGACGCGGTTCTTCTGGTCGCGATCCAGATCCAGACGGTCGCCATCGCCGCCGATGACGATGGTGCTGTCCTCGATGTTGATGTCGTTGCGGCGGTTGTTGTTGCCGCCGTTGTTGTCGTTATCGTCGTCATCGAAGATGGCGTAGCCGAGCAGGCCGCCGATGGCAGCGCCGCCGAGGAAGGACGCGGTCGAGCCCCAGCCGGAGCTCTCCGGCGGCGCATAGGCCACGGGCGGCGGTGCCGACGCATAGACGGGCGCCTGCGCGTAGGTCGGATCGACCGGGGCAGCGTAGCTCGACGCGTAGGGGTCGGCTTCGGCATAGGCGGCCTCGTCGACATACTCGGCTTCCTCGACCACCTCCGTCTCGGCCATCCCGGACTCGGCCGCGTCTGCCGCGGGCGCCTCCTCGACGACCTCGGCATCGGCTGCCTCCGCCACCTCGGCCTCGTCGGCGGGTGCCGCCTCGTCGGCCGCAGCCGCGTCGGTTTCGGCGGTCGCGTCGGCCGTCTCGTCGGCGGCGGCGTCGCTCACCGTCTCGAGCGAGCCGAGCAGGGCGAAGCCGTCATATTGCGGGATCGAAATCTGGTCCGGCGAGGTCGGGCGGATCTCGATGATGCCCTCGGTGACGACGACGTCCTGCACCTCGTTGGATTCCAGGACACCCATGGTGTAGGCGCCCTGGCGCAGGTCCTGGATGGCGTCCTGCACGTCCTCGAGCTGGTCGTAGACGGCGTCGCCCATCGCCTCGGTCCAGTCGAGATGCTCGTTCATCTCGCCCAGCAGGGACGGGTAGCCCAAGAGCGCCGTGACGGCCGGATCCCAGTCCGGCGAAGGCTCCAGCGTCTGGTCCTCTGCGTAGCTCTCGATGAACCGGTCGGCCTGGACGACGTCGATCGGGAACATCGCCGCCTGCAGGACGACGGCGAGGAGCGGGTCGGGATAGAGGGCGACGGGTGCGACGAGCGCCCTCACCTCGTCCTCGACCACCAGCGTGTCGGTCGCTGCGGGATCGGGTTCCGCATCCTGCGCCAGCACCGCAAGCGGCGTTGCCAGCGCCAGCGCCAGGAGGACTCCCCGGCACGGCCAGAGCCAGCCGGGCTGGAGCTTCGCTCGGATCGTCGGCATGTTTACCTCCCTCACCGCATCAGGCTCTCGTCGGTTTCGCGCCACGTGCAGCGCTCGGCCACGAGCGGCGCCACGTTCGGATTGCCGGCGCCGCGCGCGATCAGGGCGCCGACCCGTTCGTCCGGGCCGTAGCCGGTATGCGCGCCCAGCGGGTTGGCGACCTCGCCGACGCCCAGAAAGGAGTTCACCGAGGCGACATTGATGGTGACGTTGGTGACGCTCGGGCAGAGGCGCGACTCGATGTACTTGTCGGCGAACTGGTCGGGCACCGGATAGCTCATCAGGTCGTTGGGGTCGGAGAAGGCGATGATCTCGGTCTTGTTGAAGAAGCGCCCTGGCTTCGTCGCGTCCGGCCCGCAAAAGGCGGCGGTCTGGCCGACCACCTGCTGGCCCTCCCGGCCGGCCTCGAGCAGCGGCAGCTGGTTCGACAGCATGAAGACCTGGATGTCGCGCTGCGAGAAGTCGTCGGCGAGGCGCTTGATCTCCGGGTCCGCCGTGACCGGCAGCTGGGTCAGCTCCTGCATGGCGTCGAGGGTCGCCCGGCTGCCCAGGCTGTGGGTGACGATCACGAAGTCGTCCTGCGCAGCTCGCCCGCCGAAGCCGGGAAGCCCCGGGCCGCACCAGGTGTTCTCGGTGAGCTCCGGCAGGTCGCTCCAGCCGCGCGACACCATCCAGCAGATCGACTGGGTGACCGACATGAGGATCGGCTCGCGCTTCTGGCCGGCATAGGCCAGGGGGTCGGGTGCGATGTCGTTGACGAAGGTCCGCATCGCCTGGTTCACGCCGGCCCGGCGCAGCACGTAGTCCTGTTCCTTGTCGAAGGCGAGCAGGTCCTTGTCCGGCTGGGTGATCGGCGACCAGGTCAGCTCGTAGAAGAGGAGGTCGCGCCGCCGGTCGGCGTCGGTGAGGCGGGTGACGTTGATCTCGCCGAGGTCCTGGTCAGGGAACTTCGGATGCGCGATGACGATGCGCTTCGGCCGAGGTGCTCGGATCTCGAGGCCGAGCGAGGTCGCGAGATTCTGGCGCAGAGCCGTGCCGTGGCCGGGGGCGTGCGTGCCGATGCCGTGCACGTAGAGCACCTTCACCTCGGGCCGGTCGGTGTCGCCCTCCTCGAACGGCGGCAGGGCGTCCTGGGCAGCGAGGAAGGGCTCGATGCCGACGAACGGCCGGCCTTCCACCTCGCAGGCCCGGGTGTCCTCGGCCGGCTCGCCGGTGCCCTCCAGCACGGCCTGGGTGACGCCCCGACCGAAGCTCTCGCAGCCGGCGAGGCCCAGAGTGGCAAGCAAGGCGAGGACGACCGGCCGGCTACGTTTCATGGGCATTTCGCCTCCCTTCGATGACCGCGCCGAGCGAGCCAGCCTCGCTTATCAGGACGGATGGGCAATGTGAATCGAACATGCTGCTGCCGACCCCTCAGCCCGACCCGTCGCGCCGGACGGTGCGAAAGCCGATATGGTTCGAGCTCAGGTCCGGCTCCTGCGGCTGGCGGGCGGACGGGCGGTAGCGAAGGCAGAAATTGGGGGCGCAGAGCCAGGAGCCGCCCTTGACCACGATCTGCGGCATGCCGGTGGCACTGAAGCGGGCGGCAATCTCGGGTGTCGGGCCGGCCGGATCGACGGCGGGCCTCGAGACGTGGCCCGGGACGTAATAGTCCCTCGCGTACTCCCAGACATTGCCGGCCATGTCGAACAGGCCGTAGCCATTGGCCTCGTAGCAGCCGACAGGCGCCGTGCCGTCATGACCGTCGAGCGCCTCGTCATTCACCGGGAAGCTGCCCTGCCAGGAGTTGGCGAGCCAGCCCTGGACGGGATCGTAGCTGTCACCCCAGGTATAGGTGGCGCCCTCGAGCCCGCCGCGCGCCGCGAACTCCCATTCCGCCTCGGTCGGCAGGTCGTGGCCGAGCCATTCGGCGTAGGCGAGCGCGTCGGCATGCGTGACCTGCACGACGGGATGGTTGTCGAGGCCCTCGATGGAGCTCCCCGGCCCGGTGGGATGGCGCCAGTCGGCGCCCGGCACGTAGCTCCACCATTGGTTGATGTTGCCGCGCAGGTCGGCGCTCTCGGGCGCAGCAAAGACCATGCCGCCGGGCGACTGGAACTCGGGCGGCAGATCCGGATACAGATCCGGGTCGACGCCGGCCTCGGCTACGGTGACGTAGCCCGTGGCCTCGACGAAGGCCCGGAACTGGGCGTTGGTCACCTCGTGGCGATCGATCCGGAAGGGCGAGAGCGTGACTTCGTGCGGCGACTGCTCCTCCGGTCGCTCGTCGGCGTCGCCCATGGTGAAGGTGCCGCCCGGGATGGCGACCATGCCGGCAGTGGCGTCATCGCCGGCCGGCAGCCCCCCATAAGCGTCGCAGAGCTCGTCCGCGGCGGCAGGGCCAGCGGCGAGGAGAAGAAGGGCGAAGGCAGGTCGAAACATGAAGTTCCTTGTCACAGGAGGAGCAGCTTCCTGGCGATTTTCCAGAGCTCGGCGAACGGCAGCCGGGTGGAGCCTGCGGCGACGAGCGGCAGGATGGCGGCCGCGGCCACCGGCAGGAGCGCCTCGCGGCTGAAGGTGATGGTGCGCAGCTTCTTGGCGGCGGTGTAGGTGGCGGTCGGGTTCGGGATGTCGCCGACGGCCGTGGTGTCCGCGTCCTTCGCGGCGGCGAGGTTGCCGCCCAGCGACGCGCGCTCGGCGGCGCGGAAGTGGCGTGTCGATGCCGCGGAGGCGGCGAGGAGCGCCTGCTGCTTGAGCCGGCCGAGCGGCCATCGGAACGAGAGCAGCGGCAGACCGAACAGCAGGAGCACGGTGATCAGCCAGGCCGCCATCATGTAGCCGTATGCAGTGAGCTCCAGGGCGTCCTGCTGGAACGCCTTGGCGGTCGCCGCGGCGAGGACGCAGCTCATCGCCAGCACCATGGCGGCGAAGGCGTTGGGGTACTGGCCGATGAAGGCGAGGCCGCCAAGGCCGTCCGGATGGGTGACGACGAGCCGCAGCTCAAGCTTCGAGATTTCGTACAGCAGCAGCGCCCAGACGAGATGCCGCCAGAGCCAGCGGAGCAGGAGGAACCAGAAGAGCGGGCTACTGATTAGCGCCACCCACCAGCCGGTAGCGGTGAGGTGTTCCGCACCGGCCGCACCGCTGGCCAGCCACGAGCTGCCATGGGAGTTGGTTCCGGCATAGACGCCGACGAACGTCGCCACGTAACCGAGCACGATGCAGACGATCTCGGCCACGGGGGAGTCGCGGCGTCGCAGCGCGCGCGAGAGTGCGGCTCCTGCGGATGCCATGGCGCCGGGTGCCAGGAGCGGCGTTTCGACGAACTGCCGCAGATGAAGCTTCAGGCGTTCCGCGACCAGCCGCTCCATGAGGACGAGGATGCCGATCGCCGCCACGAAGCGCGCCCAGACGCCCCAGTCGAGCAGGAAGGGTCGCTCGCTGAACGGCCCCCAGGCCACGCCGGAGAAGATCGCGATGATCAGCGGGACAACGAACGCGATCGCGACGAAGAGCGCCGCCCGGCGCGGTGCCGTCGCCGCCTTCTCGCCCAGGAGCCGGAGCCGTGCCTGAAGCTCCGCGAATGGCCCGCCCTCGGCAATGTCGAAGCGATCCAGCCGCTCGGCCATCGAGACTTCGCTGACGGGATCGGTCATGAGAGCTCCCCGCCGGAAGCGGTCGCCGCGGCCCGATGTCGATCCCCCGCCAATGCCGAAAACGGCATGCCGCAATGCCTCACGGTATCCCTCTCCCTATATGCGTGCGCTGGCAATCGCCGGCCTGCGGCAACGCCGATCTTCAATGGCTTCAATGACAGCATCAATTGCGCCCCGACACAATCGCGGCCGACCAGCCGCCGGGGGCGGTCGGGTTCAAGGGTGGCAGCGCTGCCGCCTCGCGATGCGCAAGCGCGGTGCGGCGCGCCTCTGGCAGGGCCGTGGCGAGCGCGCGCCAGCCGGCAGCGGCGTCGCCCGATGCCCGGCGCGCGTAGCTTGCGGCACCGATCGCCACCAGCCCCTCCCTGACGCCCGGGTGATGGCGCGGGTCCGGCCCCGCCAGCCTCGCCGCCCAGGCATCGAGCGCCGGGCGCAGGGCCGCGTCGTCCTGCCTCGCGACGACCCGCTCGAGCGCTCCGAAGGCGTGCTTTTCCGATGCCAGCCAGGCAGCGCGGCGCTCGTGCAGCCAGCGGCAGAGCAGCGGCAGCAAGCGGCGCAGGAGCCAGACGCCGACGGCCAGTGCTGCGAGGGCGGCGAGCGCGACGAGGCCGATGGCGCGCCAGTCGCGCGGCTCGGCACTGGTTGCGGCCGGCCCGTCCACCTCGATGGCGAAGCCCTCGACGGATGCCGTCTCCACCGCGCCGCTCTTCAGGTTGTACCAGTCGAGCGAGACGGCCGGCACCTCCCCGCGGCGGCCGCCTTCCGCCACCAGCGTGACGCGCTCGGTTCGCGTGCCGCCGAGGACGCCCCGCTCCTCGGTTTCGTTCAGCACCGGCTCGTCCGGATAGGCCGCCACGCCCGCCACGTCGACGGGCGGCAGAAGTGGCGGGAGGAACATGGGCGAGGTGCCGCGGATGGTCGCGACGACCGTGCGCTCGAGGCTGTCGCCCGGCCGCAGCGCGCCGGGCTCGCCCGTCACCTCCTGCTTCAGCTCGAGGGAATCGGCGGCGATGAAGGGGTCGAGACCCTCGGCACCCTCCGGCAGGACGCCGGTGAAATCGAGCCGCTCGGTCGCCAGCGTCGCCTGGCGGGGCTCGTTGGTCTCCGGATCGGCCCAGGTGACGACGACCTCCTGCGGCGGGATAAAGAACGCGCCCGGCACCATGGGGGAGATGCGGTAGTGCCGGGTGACGCCCGACCAGGTCGCGTTGCCGATTTTCTGGCTGGTCGGCCCGGTCGAGCGCTCGGGCAGGCGGACCAGCAGGTTGGGTGCCTCGAGGCTCGGCCAGACGGGCGGGGCGGGCATGAAGGTGGGGGCCAGCACCGTCAGGCGCAGGCTGAGCGGCTGGCCCGGGATGGCCTCGGTCTCCTCGAAGGTGACCTGCAGCACGGGCTCCTCGGCCGCCAGCGGGGTCGCCAGGGAGAACAGGATCGCGACAACCGGGGCGAGCCTCATGGCGAGGCTCCCGCGTCATCCGTGGCGGGAGGCGCCTCGCGGCGCGCGGCCTCGATGGCGAAGCGCTGGCGGAGGAAGTCGCCCGTGCGGGTGTCGACCGTGTTCATCCACTGCTCGGTCGTGAGCAGGCCGGTACCGTCGCTTTCCTGTGGCACCGCCATCTCCGTCTCGGCGCCGCGGCCGGACTCGTTGTCGAGCACGACCTCGTCGGCGCCGATGCCGGAGTCCTCGCCGGTGTCCGACTGCTCGCGGACACGTTCGATGTAGTCGACGATCTCGCGCGCCACGGCGAGGTTGGCCTCGGCATCCGGGTAGTCGGGATCGCGCGTCAAGGCGGTCTCGAACGACCGCACGCCGTCGCGATAGCTGCGCGACTTGATCTGCGCCATGCCCTGGATGAAGGCGGCCTCGGCGGTCTCGACCCGGTCCAGGACCTCGACCGCCGTTTCGTACTGGCCGTCCCGGTAGAGGGCGTAACCGCGCCAGAGCGGGTCGGTGAACAGCTCGGCCGCACGGCTGAAGTCGTTGCGCTGGTAGGCCAGCCGGCCCTGCTGGTCGGGGGTCAGGAACCAGTCGACGACGCCTTCGGCCCGGGCGGGCACCGGCACGGCGAGGCCCAGGGTCAACACGACGGCGGCCGCCCAGCGCATGGTCCAGCCGCGCCGGAACCAGATGAGCGTCAGGAGGGCCGCCGGCCAGGCGAGCCAGTGGCCGCGGTCGAGCCAGGGCTGGTCCGTGTTCTCCAGCATGGCCTGGCGGTAGGCGGCGTTGAGCATGCCGTCGATTTGCCTGATGTCGCTGTCGTCGGGGGTAACGGTGACCACCGTTCCTGCCGGCAGCCCGTCCAGCCCGCGGTCGCGCGTTCCCTCGGGCAGCATCGCCAGCACCGCCAGGGCCCGCGCCTCGGGGGCCGAGAGCGTCGCCACGTCCGCCGGATCGATGCCGTCGGCCAACAGGAGCACGCCGCCGGGCGAGGACTCCGCCGCCAGAAGGTCGGAAGCGAGCGCCAGGGCGTCGCCGGCCCGGTCGCCCTCCTTCGGCATCACGTCCGGGACGAGCCCGGCGAGGTAGGGCGTCATCACGGCCGGGTCCTCGGTCATCGGCACGACGCCGTGCGCACTGCCGGCGTAGGCGACGAGAGCGGTCCGGGCGCCGGCACGCAGCTCCAGGAGATCGCGGATTTTCTGCTTGCCGCGCTCCAGCCGCGACGGGGCGACGTCCTTCTCCGCCATCGATGGCGTCACCTCGAGCACGACGACCACCGGCGCCGACTGGGCAACGAAGGGGTCCGGCATGCGCGACCAGGTGGGGCCGGCGGCACCGAGCGCCAGGAGTGCCAGGGTCAGGGCCACGCCATCGATCGGCCTGAGGCGTCGCAGTTCCGAGCCGCCGACCGTCAGGGCCGCGCGCAGGTGCGGTGCCAGCCCGTCGGTCGGCACGTCCCGCCGTGCGCGAGCGCGGCGCACGACCCACCATAGGGCCGCGACGAGCGGCAACAGCAGGAGCCACAGCGGGCGGATGAAGTGGAAGGCGCCGATGATGACGGCGAGCTCGTTCATGCCGGCTGCCTCCGGCGCGGGCCGGCGTGCAGCTGCAGGAAGGCGACGATGCCGATGCCGAGCAGCGCCGCCAGCGCCAGCGGGATCCAGGCGAGCGACTGGCGCGGCCGCCAGGAGACGGTCTCGACCTCGCGCGGTGCGAGCTCGTCGATCCGCCCGTAGACCTCCTCGAGCGCCGCCTCGTCCCCGGCGAAGAAGAACGCGCCCCCCGTGCGGTCGGCAATCGCCTGCAGGGCTGCGAGATCGACCCGGTCCTCGCCGGTCGCGTCGGGGTTGCCGACGCCGATCGTGAAGATCTCGACATCGTTGTCGCGGGCGATCTCGGCGGCGTTGACGGGGCTCATGCGGCTCGCCGTGTCGGCCCCGTCGGAAAGCAGGATCAAGAGGCGCTGCTCGATGTCGCTCGCCTCGAAGGTGCGGATGGCGAGGCCGATGGCATCGCCGAGTGCCGTGTGCGGCCCGGCCATGCCGACTTCGGTGGTCGCGAGGAGATCGGTGATCGTGGCGAGGTCCTCGGTGAGCGGCGACTGCACATAGGCCTTCGAGCCGAAGACGATGAGCGCCATGCGGTCGCCCTCGCGCCGCTCGACGAATGCGCCGACCACGTCGCGGACGCCGGCAAGACGCTGCCTGCCCTCCCCGTCCGGGCCTGCGAAATCCTTCGCGTCCATCGAGCCCGTGCTGTCGATCGCCACGACGCCGTCGCGCGCGGCCCGGGTGATCTCGACCGGCTCGCCGACCCGCTCCGGTTCCGCCAGCGCCAGCACGATGAGGCACCAGGCGGCGATCGCCGCCGCCATCTGGAGCCAGCCGCGCGCCAGCACGACCGAGCCGGCGCCGGGCTCCGCACCGCTGCTCGCGACGATCCGACGGAAGAAGGGGAAGCGCAGCGCCGGCACGCGCTCGCGATGCGCCGGGACCAGCCACCAGACGAGGAGTGGCAGGGGAAGGAGAAGCAGCGCCCAGGGCAGGCCGAGGGAGATCATGCCGGCTCCCCGACCCGGTGCCGGCGGACCCAGCTTCCCGCCAGATCGCCGAGGCCCGGCGCCGGGCCCGCGGTCCGGTAGGGCGCCTCGGCCAGCACCGCGCCCGGCCCGTCGACAAAGCCCTCGCCCCGGGCAGTCGCGTCGAGGAAGCGCAGCCACGCCTCGCCATGCAGGCTCGCCACCCGTGCGCGCGGCCAGGCCGCGAGGGCCGTGCGGCGGAGGATGGCGGCGATCGCCACCGGATCGTCGCCGGCGGCGGCGAGCTCGGCGAGGGCCGCCCGGCGATAGGCATTGGCGCGCC
>CAZGUW010000076.1:0-17772 GCA_964528705.1 uncultured Geminicoccaceae bacterium | reverse complement strand
CCGCATGCCCAGGATCGTGCCGATCGAAGCTGAACACGAGGCCCGCTGGCGGGAGCTCTATCGGGGCTACGCCACGTTCTACAAACGCGAGCTGACCGACGCCCATGCCGCAACGGTCTGGGGCTGGCTGATGGATCCCGGCCACGAGCTCGAGGGGCGTCTTGCGCTCATCGACGGCCGGCCCGTCGGCCTCGCCCATTTCCGCCGCATGCCGAGCCCGCTCAGAGGCGCCGATATCGGCTTCCTCGACGACCTCTTCGTCGACCCCGAGGTGCGGGCCGGCGGCATCGGCCGGGCCCTGATCGAGGCCGTGGCCGAAATCGCCCGCGAGCGGGGCTGGAGCGTGGTCCGCTGGCTCACCGCCGACGACAACTACCGCGCTCGCACGCTCTACGACCGGCTGGCGGTGAAGACGGCGTGGAATTTGTACGAGCTCGCTCCCTGAGATCAGAGCTCGACGTGGCCCCGCCAGAAGTCCACGGACTCCTTCAGCGCCGCCACCACCTCGCTGTCGGTGGGCTCGCGTTCGCGGAAGGTGAACTCAAAAACCAGTTCGTTGTCGGTCCCGCCGCCCTTCTCAAGGGCCTGGATCAGCCGTTCGGGGATGACGCGGCCCTTCGCGTTGTACTCGGCCGTGAACGGCCGGTGGCCGCCCTTGTCCATGGAGCTCTGCTTGATGTGGACGACCGGGCTCAGGGTCGCCAGCGCCTCGGCCCAGGCATAGGGGTCGGTGTCGGCAGGGTCGGGCGAAGTGACGTCGCCGTGGTCGATGTCGGCGTTGATCAGGATCGGCAAGGGTGAGCCGTCGTTGAGGGCGGCGTGATCCCGTTTGCAGGCCTCGATGGTCTGGCCGAACTCGCGGCTGATCGACATGGGCTCCCACATCAGGCAGGCGAGGCCGCGCCCCTTGGCGCGTGCGGCGAGCGCGTGCCAGTGGTCGCGGGCCTCGGCGAAGCGGGCGGCGCGGCGGGCGGGGTCCCGGTCGTCGGCATAGGTCAGGATGCCGATCTGGCTGCCGGTAGCCGCCGCACCGAGATCGGCGGTGATGTCGATCAGCCGCTCGAGCCAGGCCCGCCAGTGGGCGCGCACGTCGGGGTCCGGGTGGCAGAGGCTGTTGAGGCGCGTGTAGTTGCCCGTGAAGGTGGTGGTGATCCTGGCGCCGTGCTGCTCGCAGGCGGCGTTCCAGCGCCGCACCTGGGCGGCGACGACCCTGCCCGGCCAGTCCGGGCTCAGGATCTCGGGCGTGAGCTGGATGCGCCGGAGCCCGATCTCCTCGACCACGGTGCGCACCAGCGCCTCGGGCTCGACGATCCGGTTGACGAAGGCGTTGGTGTTGACGCCCAGGGTGAAGGCCATGGTCTCAGCTCATCCAGTTGCCGCCGTCGACATTGAGCGTCTGGGCCAACACGTAGTCGGCGTCGGCGGAGGCGAGGAAGACGGCGGCACCGGCGTGGTCCTCGGGCACGCCCATGCGGCCGAAGGGCACCTCCTCGCCGACGATCCGCTTCTTCTCGCCGATCGGCCGATTCTCGTACTTGGCGAAGAGCCGGTCCACCTCGTCCCACATGGGCGTGTCGACGACGCCGGGGGCGATGCCGTTGACATTGATGCGGTGCGGGATCAGCGCCTTGGCAGAGCTTTGGGTGAGCGAGATGACGGCGGCCTTGGAAGCACAGTAGGCGCTCACCAGGGGCTCGCCGCGCCTGCCCGCCTGGCTCGCCATGTTGATGATCTTGCCGCGCCAGGCCGGGTCGGCGGCGGCCTGCTCGACCATCTGCCGACCGACCGCCTGCAGGGTGAAGAAGAGCCCCTTGGTGTTGATGTCGAAATTGCGGTCCCACTCCTCTCGGGTGACCTGGAGTAGCGGCGCCATGTTGAAGATGGCGGCGTTGTTGACGAGGATGTCGATCCGGCCCGCCTTGTCGACCACGGTGCTGACCATGGCGTCGATCGAGGCCTCGTCGGTGACGTCGAGCCGGAGGCTGAAGGCGCCCCGGCCGATGGCCTCGGCGGTCGCCCTGGCGTCGGCCTCGAGGATGTCGGCGATGACCACCCTCGCCCCCTCGTCGGCATAGCGCTCGGCGATCGCGCGGCCGATGCCGCGCGCGCCCCCGGTGATGACGGCAACCCTGTCCTGCAGCTTCAAGGCACATACCCCTCGACGATGACCATGTTCATTTCCGCCGCTCCGGTGCGCAGCCCCTTGGCGGCCTGGTAGTCTGCCGACGCGACGAAGCCCTGGGCGGCCGCGTAGTCGGCGAACTCGAGCAGCACGAAGCGGCTGCCCGGGAAGGCGCCCTCGGCGACGTGGCTGCGGCCGCCGCGCACGAGATAGCGACCGCCATGTTTGGCGATCGCCGCGGCGGCGGCCGTCTTGTAGGCCTCGTAGGCCTCGGGATCGCTGACCTCGATGGTCGCGATGACGTAGGCGGGCATGGTTCAGCTCCTCACCAGATGGTGTAACCGCCGTCGACCACGACGACGCTGCCGGTCATCAGGCTCGAGGCGTCGGACGCGAGGAAGAGCACGGCCGAGGCGATCTCGTGCGGCTCGCCCATCCGCTTCATGGGCGTCATGTCGAGCCAGGTCGGCATCCACTCGGGGTTCTCGCGGCCCATGCGCGTCATCTCGGTGGCGATATAGGTGGGGGCCACCGCGTTGACCCGCACACCGCGCGCCGCCCACTCGCCGCCCAGGGACTTCGTCAGCATGTGCACGCCGGACTTCGACGCGTTGTAGGCGCTCTGCGGCTGCGGCCGGTTCGAGATGAGGCCGCTCATCGAGCCGATATTGACGATGCTGCCGCTGCCCCGCGCCAGCATGTGCCGGCCGAAGGCGCGGTTGCACCAGAAGACGCCGTTCAGGTTGATGTCGAGGACGAGCAGCCATTCCTCGTCAGACATCTCCTCGCCGGGCGAGCCCTTGGCGATGCCGGCATTGGCGACGAGAATGTCGATCCGCCCCAGCCGCTCCTGCAGCGCGTCGGCGGCGGCAGTGACGGCGGCGGACCTCGTGACGTCGAGGGGGACGAATTCGGCCGAACAGCCGAGGCCCTGGAGCTCGGCGGCGGCCTTCGGCCCCGTCGCCTCGTCGAGCTCGGCGATGACCACATGGGCGCCGCATTCGGCGAGCGCTCTCGAGCTTTCGAAGCCGATGCCCCGGCCGCCGCCGGTGACCACGGCCACGCGCCCGGTCAGGTCGTACTTGTCGCGATACATCAGCGTGCCTCCCCCGGCGGAACGCCATAGCGCTCATCGAGCACGCAGCATAGACGCGACAGGAACCGGCCGGGAATCGAGCCCGAGGGCACGGTGCCGACGGGCTCGAAGCCGCAGCGGCGATAGAAGGGCTCGGCATGGGGGTCCGAATCCACCTCCACTTGCCGGACCCCAAGCCAGGCGAGCCCGGTGAAAGCCGTCTCGACCAGGCGGCGGCCGATGCCCTGGCCGATCGCCTCGGGCTCGACGAAGATCATGTGGAGCTCGGCCGCGGGTGGCATGACGGGCGCGCATAGGATGAACCCGGCGATCCGGCCATGGCGCTCGGCGACGAGCGCGAACGCCTCCTCGATGAGCTCTGGCCTGACCGTCAGCTCGGCCACGCACATCGCCATGAAGTCGGCGTCGTAGCCCCAATGCGCCTTGCTCCTGAGGGCGAGGGCCGAGAGTGCCGCCGCCTCGTCCGGCCGGGCCGTCCGGAACGTCAGTCCGGCCCCGCCGCCGGGGCCGCGGGCGGGCGTGCGCTGCATGAGGTTCTCTCCCTGACTGCCGGGGACCTTAGCCCTTTATGGCCGGTCCGTGCAGCCCCTGCCTTCGGCTGTCAGCCCGGCCGCAGCTTCTGGTGGAAGAGCATGTCGGCGCCCATGGGGATCGCCCGGCAGCCGTCGAGCCGGAGCGCCTCGTCGGTGCGCTCCGGCGCCGGGCCGGCGAGGCCCTTGCGGCCGCTGCCGAGGACGAGTGGAGAAACGCAGATCTCGAGGATGTCGAGAGAGCCGCCGAAGAGGAAGCGCGAGACGGTGACGCCACCGCCCTCGATGAAGATTCGCCCGAGGCCGCGGGCGCGGAGCGCCTCAAGGGCGGCCTTCGGGGTCACGCTGCCGTCCGCCGCCGCGACCGGCACGATCTCGGCCTTGCCGAGCGTGGTGCGGTCGGCGGCATCGGCGGCGCAGAGGACGAGGGTCGGCGGGCCCTCATTGAAGAGGCGGTAGTCGGCTCCGAGGCGGCGGCGGCTGTCGAGGACGACGCGGACCGGCGAGGGGCCGTCGACGAGCCGGGTGGTGAGCTGCGGGTCGTCGTGGCGGATCGTGCCGGCACCGACGACGATGGCGTCGGCCAAGGCCCGCAGGCGATGCAGGTGGCGGATATTGGCGGCCCCGGTCATGTTCGCCGAGTGGCCGGTGAGCGTGGCGACACAGCCGTCGAGGCTCTGGCCGAGATGGCCGAGCACGACCTGCTCCGGCCGCGCGAAGTCGAGATAGGCACGAGCGAGCGGGTCGGCCGCGGCCGCATCCGGCAGGCGGCGTTCATGGAGCAGGGTCGGCCAGTAGGTCCCGGGATCGACGCTCATCGCCCGGGGCCTTCCAGGCGGGCGTAGATGTCGCCCGAGAAGTCCTCGCCGGCACGGGCGGCGAGCCAGGCGTCGAGCCGGTCGCGCGGGCCGAAGTCGGGCCATGCGAGCTCGAGGCTCTCGCCGATCGAGAGGTTGAAGGTCCAGCTGCCGATCGTCTCCAGCCGGTCGAGGCAGCGCCCGGCACTGGCCGACCGCCCGGCGAGGAACTCGAAGGAGAGGAGCCTCGGCGGGCGGGTGAGGCCGGCGAGTGCTTCCTCCTCCAGCCCCTCGATGTCGAGCTTCAGGAAGTCCGGGAGGCCGTGCCGCTCGACGAGCAAATCGAGGGTCGTGGCCGGCACCTCGACCTTGTCCGCCCAGCGCACCCCGGCGAAGGAGGGGATGGCTGCGACCCCGTCGATGAAGGCGGCAGACGCCGTGGTGACCGTCGGCGTCGCCGGGCTCAGGTGCAGGACGACCGTGCCGGGCGAGGCGGCGATGGCCACCTCCTCCAGGACCACGCCCGGGCGCCGGGCCAGGAGATGGCGGAGGAACCGGGCGAAGTCGGGCTGCGGCTCGACCGCCACCACCCGGGCCCCGAGCCGGGCGAAGGCGAGGCTGCGGTTACCGACATGGGCGCCGATGTCGAAGCAGAGATCGTCCGGCCCGACGAACCGGCCATAGAAGCGGGTGAGCCGACCGAGGCTGCCGGGCGGCCAGTAGTACATGGCGAGCGAGCGGCCGAGGCCCCGCAGGCGTGTCAGGGCATGGCGCATGGCGGTCAGTCCTGGCGGATCGCCTCGATCTCGAAGGAAAGGAAGATCTCGTCGCCGACGAGCCCGCCCTCGAGCGCGTAGGTGCTGCCGAACTCGCTCCGCCTGACGACGGCCTCGGCGCTGACGCCGAGCACGTGGTTGCTGCCCCAGGGATAAGGGGCGATGCGGTTCAGGGTGACGGCGACCTCGACCGGCCGGGTGACGCCGCGGATCGTGAGGTCGCCTTTGATGGTCCCGGTGGTGGCGGTCTCGGGCAGCGCCTCGGTCATGACGAAGCGGATGAGCGGGTGGTCCTCGGCGGCGAGGAAGTCGTCGCTCAGGAGATGCTCGTTGCGGGCCGGGTTGTCGGTGAAGACGCTGGCGGCCTCGACCTCGAAGACGAGGTCGGAGAGCGCTCGCGTCTCCTCGTCGAAGGTGAAGCTGCCGCGCTCCTCGAGGAAGAGGCCGAGCACGTCCTTGTAGCCGATATGATCGGCGCGGAAGCCGATCGACGAGTTGCCCGGATCGATCACCCAGCGGGCCGGCTCGGCGACCGCGACGGTGAGGGGTGCTGCCGCGAGCAGGGCGGCACCGAGCCATGGCAGGCGACGGGTTGCCCACCGGCCGGACTTGCGTGACGGCTCACTCATGAGATCATCCGACTGCAGCACGTTTGCCTCTAAACTATAGCTTTGCCGGGCCTCTGGAACACCCCTGCCCGGTGCGGTGCAGCGGGTCCGGGGCACTGCGTTTCCCATTTCATCCACGTTGTCCACAGCCCGTGCGAAAATGTCCCAAATCACGCGGGTGGCAGAATCCCGCCGCTACGGAGCGTCTCCGCGTACCCCCGCGGCCAGTTGGTCCCGAGCCCATGACGCGGGCCGCCGGAGTCATCAAATTATCGTTTCATTCCAGTTAGTTGACAGCTATTTTGGCACCCATCCCTGCAGTAGAAAGACTGCTGAATGCAATTCAACCGTCACATTCTGAGGGCCGACGGGAGTATGGGGAAAGGCGTTAACGATTATCCACATCGGCGGGGATAGGGCTGTTCATCGGCGTGTGGATTCTTTGTCGACGAACTGTCATTCCGCTTTCACATCAGGCAGATGGGCGTTTGCCCCGGACGGCCGGCGCGAACTCTCGTATTACGCGAATTTTTCGGAAGACATATCAATCCGTTCTCCCGGACCGCGGGAGCCTGTCGCGACTCGTGCGCGAGCCTGCTAGACAGCGCAGGGCTTCGCCGGTCATTCCTCACCCGTCCGGCCCCACCGATGGAGCAGATCGTGGCCGATGACGGCAGGGCGCCCCTGAAGGGCATCGCCTTGATGCTGGTGACGATGCTCACCTTCGCCTCGCAGGACGCGATCACCAAGCTGCTCGCCCAGGACCTGCACGTGGCGCAGATCGTCATGGTCCGCTACTGGCTCTTCGCCGCCTTCGCCACGGTGCTGATCGCGCGGCAGCCGGGCGGGCTGCGGCGGGCGGTGCGCGCCCGGCGTCCCTGGCTGCAGACCTTCCGGGCGGCGATTTTCGTCGTCGAGGTCGGCGTCTTCGCCTGGGTGGTGGCCCACATGCCGCTCAGCACGGCGCAGGCGCTCTTCGCCGGCTGCCCGCTGATGGTCACCGCCCTCTCGCCCCTCGTGCTCGGCGAGAAGGTCGGGCGGCTGCGCTGGCTCGCCGTCACAGCCGGCTTCGTCGGCGTGCTCATCATCCTTCGGCCCGGCGGCGAGGACTTCTACCCGGTCGGCCTCGTCGCCATCGTCGGCACCGCCATGTTCGCGGTCTACAGCCTCCTCACGCGCCTGCTCGCCCAGGAGGACCGCTTCGAGACCTCCTATGGCTACGTCGCCTGGGTCGGCTGTGCGATGGCCTCGGCGGTCGGGCCCTTCCTCTGGCAGAACCCCTCGCCCGACCAGATCATCGGGCTTCTGGTGATCGCCTGCACCGGCGTGCTCGGTCACATGATGCTGATGAAGGCCTACGAGATCGCCCCGGCGAGCGTGCTGCAGCCCTTCAGCTACACGCAGCTGGTCTGGGGCATCTTCATCGGCATCATGGTCTTCAACGAGTATCCGGACGGGTTCATGCTGCTCGGCGCCGGCATCGTCGTGGTCGCCGGCATCATCGCCATGCGCGCCCGCTGAGCCCTGCCGCTCACGGCATATTGACAGGAGCCCGCAATTGGCTTCCTAGAGACTGCGGGGCTCGAATGCCCCGCTACGGGCGGTGGGAACCGAGCGAGAATGAAGAAGGCGGCGCCAGATGTGCGCACCCCGGCCAGCATAGAGTGGCCGACTGTGGGCCTCGCACTGGTGATCGTGGGCGGGCTTCTGGCCCTGACCTGGTGGCACGCCACCCTGCCGTGGTTCGTGCTTTTGCCCGTGGGCGCCTATTTCGGCGCCTGGTACAGCTCGCTGCAGCACGAGATCGTGCACGGCCACCCGACCCCGAGCCCCCTGCTCAACACGCTGATCGGCAGCCTGCCGGTGCTGCTCTGGCTGCCCTTCGGCATCTACCGGTCGACCCATCTCGCGCATCATGCGGACGAGCACCTGACCGACCCGCTCGACGATCCCGAGAGCTACTACGTGACGGCCAGCAACTGGCGCCGGCTGGGGCGCTGGCGCCGGGGCCTGCTGCTCGCCCGCAACTCGCTCCTCGGCCGGCTGACGATCGGCAGCCTGGACATCGTGCTGACCTTCCTTCGCGACCAGGCCCAAGCCTGCATCGCCGATGCGCCGGGGGTGCGGCGCGCCTGGCTGGCACACGCGGCGGGCCTCGTGCTCTGGCTCGGCTGGCTGGCCTTCGCCGGCATGCCGCTCTGGCAGTACGTTCTCCTCGTCGCCTGGCCCGCCACCTCGCTCATGCTGGTGCGCTCCTTCCTCGAGCACCAGGCGCGACCCCTGGTCGAGCAGCGGACCGTGATCGTCGAGGCGGGCCCGCTGATGCGGCTGCTCTACCTCAACAACAACCTGCACCTCGTGCATCACGCCCGCCCGGGCCTCCCCTGGTATCGCCTGCCCGGGGCTTATGCGCAGGACCGGGCGGGTTGGCGCCGCCGCAACGAGGGCTATGTGTTCGAGGGCGGCTACGGCGAGATCCTGCGCTGCTATGCCTTTCGGGCGAAGGAGCCGCCGGTGCACCCCTTCATCGACGACCGTACGGGAGAAACCGCCCCGACTGCGGCCTACTGACCGGTTTTCCAGAACGCTTCCAAGGCTGTAAGGTGACCGACAGACGTCGGGACACGGGACCATGGATTACGAGACCATCTTCGCTGCCGCCATCGGCAAGGTGCGCGACGAGGGCCGCTACAGGACCTTCGCCGATCTCGCCCGCCGCGTCGGCGATTTTCCGGCTGCCGACCATCGCTGCCCCGAGCGGGGCCGGTGCGAGGTGACGATCTGGTGCTCGAACGACTATCTCGGCATGGGCCAGCACCCGGTGGTGCTGGAGGGTGCCGAGCGGGCGCTTCGGGACTATGGCGCCGGGGCCGGGGGTACGCGCAACATCTCCGGCACGACGCATCTGCACGTGCTGCTCGAGGAGGAGCTGGCGGCCCTGCACGCCAAGCCGGCCGCGCTCGTCATGACCTCGGGCTACGTCGCCAACGAGGCGGCGATCTCGACCCTGGCGACCCTCCTGCCCGACTGCGTGATCTTCTCGGACGCGCTGAACCACGCCTCGATGATCGCCGGCGTCAGGTCCAGCCGCTGCGCCAAGCGGGTCTTCCGCCACAACGACCTCGCCCATCTCGAGGAGCTGCTCGCCGCCGAGCCGCCGGGCCGCACCAAGCTGATCGTCTTCGAGAGCGTCTACTCGATGGACGGCGATTTCGGCCCGATCAACGCGGTCTGCGACCTCGCCGAGCGCTATGGCGCCATGACCTATCTCGACGAGGTGCACGCGGTCGGCATGTACGGCCCGACCGGCGCCGGCGTCGCCGAGCGGGACGCCGCGCTCGCCCGGGTCGACGTGGTCCAGGGCACGCTGGCCAAGGCCTATGGCTGCATGGGCGGCTACGTCGCCGGGTCGCGCGCAGTGATCGACGCGATCCGCAGCTTCGCGCCGGGCTTCATCTTCACGACCTCGCTGGCGCCGGCCGTGGTCGGCGGGGCCCTCGCCTCCGTCCGCTACCTCAGGCGCTCCAACGTCGAGCGAGCCGCCCAGCAGGAGCGGGCCGCGACCCTCAAGCGCCGCCTCGCCGAGGCCGGCCTGCCGGTCATGCCGAGCCCCTCGCACATCGTGCCGATCCTGGTCGGCGATCCGGTGCGCTGCAAGGCGGCGACCGACCTCCTGCTCGAGCGCCACGCCATCTACATCCAGCCGATCAACTATCCGACCGTGCCGAAGGGCACGGAGCGGCTCCGGCTGACTCCGGGCCCGCTGCACGACGATGCGACCATGGACCGGCTGATCCCGGCGCTGATCGATACCTTCGCCCAGCTGAGCATCGCCCGCGCCGCCTGAGCGCCGGACGCCGATGGCCGCTGCAGTGGCTCGCCGCTGGTTGCGGCTCCTGATCCTGGCCTTCATCCTGGCGCTTGCCCGGGCCGCCTCCCCGGCGGCCGCAAGCACGGTCGACCTCTACGTCTTCTGGGGTGAGGGCTGCCCGCACTGCGAGGAGCAGAAGCCCTTCCTGCGCGCGCTTGCGGCGCGCTACCCGGCGCTCACAGTCCACTCCCATGAGGTCTGGACGGAGACCGGCGACCGCACGCTCTTTCGCACCCTGGCACGCTTCCACGGCATCGAGGCCAGCGCGGTGCCGACCGTCTTCGTCGGCGGCAGGGCCTTCGTCGGCGACTCGCCGGATATTCGCCATGGCATCGAGGAGGCCATCAGGGCGGTCCTCGCGGATCGGCCCGAGACCGGCCCGGTGGAGCCCGCCCCGCAGTTGACGCTGCCCTTCCTCGGCAAGGTCGACCTCGCCGGGCAGCCGCTCGCCCTGACCACCCTGCTCGTCGGCTTCGTCGATGGCGTGAATCCCTGCTCGCTCTGGGTGTTGACCTTGCTGCTCGGCATGGTCGTCCATTCCGGCTCGCGCGGGCGGGTGACGCTCATTGGCCTCACCTTTCTCGCCACCACGGCACTCCTCTATGGCGCCTTCGTCGCCGGCCTGTTCGGGGCCATGAGCATCGTCGGCCACCTCACCTGGATCCGCTGGCTCGTCGCCTGCCTGGCGATCCTCATCGGCCTCATCGACCTGAAGGACTTCCTCTGGTTCCGCCGGGGCCTCTCGCTCACCATCGCCGAACGCTACAAGCCGGGCCTCTATGCCCGCATGCGGTCCGTCATGGACCCGCAGCGCTCGGGGCCCATGCTGGTCGCCGCCACCGTCACGCTGGCGGCCGGTGCCGCACTGGTCGAGCTGCCCTGCACCCTGGGCTTCCCGATCGTCTGGAACGGCGTCCTCGCCGAAGCGCAGGTCAGCGGGCCGACCTATGCAGCGCTGCTCGCCCTGTATCTCCTGATCTACCTCGTCGACGAGCTCGTGATCTTCGCGCTTGCCGTGGCGACCCTGCGTCTCAGGCGCTTCGAGGAGGGGCACGGCCGGGCTCTCAAGCTGCTCGCCGGCACGATCATGATCGCCCTCGGCCTGGCCATGGCGATCCGGCCCACCCTCATGAACGACATCGGCCGCACGCTTCTGGTCTTCGCAGCGGCACTCGCCGCTGCCGGCACGATCGCCTTCCTCGACCGCCTGCGCCGCGGCAGCGGAACCGACCAGGCCTAGGCGGTTCGGCAACCTCGGAGGCTCTCGACGGTTGTTAACGGAACTGTTGCTTCGTCATGGAGAAAACCGATGCAGCCGTCCCTTTCTCGCCTCACCGTCCTTGTCCTGGGTTCCGTCCTCGCGCTCGCCGCCTGCGGTGACAGCACCGGCGACCGGGCGATGAGCGGCGGTGCGATCGGCGCCGGTGTCGGTGCCGCGGCTGGTGCGGTGACCGGCACCAGCGTTCTGGGTGGCGCCATTCTCGGCGGTGCCGCCGGTGCGGCAACCGGTGCCGCCACCGATGAGGACCAGATCGATCTCGGCGACCCGGCCTGGAAGTAGGCCGGCAGGTCAGCCCTCGGCCGGGGGTCCCGCTTCGTACCACTCGATGACCATGGGCCCCCAACCGGCCGGGATGCCGTGGCCGCCGGCATGCAGCGCCAATTCGAGCATGCCGGCGGCGCAGGCGGTCCAGGCCTTGCGCCAGAAGGCGCCGGCGGTGTCCTGCCGGTCGGCGCGGGCACCGCAGCCATTGGTCCGCCGCCAGAGCTGCAGCCCCTCGAAGATGTCGCCCTGCGCCACGGCGCCGCCGCCGAGCGGCCGTCCCTCCAGTGGCACGGTTCCGTCGGTGAAGCCATGGATGTGGAAGAGCCGGACGGGCCCCTTGCAGCTCGTCGGATGCGGGCGCCAGAAGCCCCCGGCGATGGCCGCGTAGGCGTCGGCGAGATCCGGCGCGTGGCAGGCGATGTCCCAGACGAGGGAGCCGCCACGCGAGAAGCCCGTCAGCAGGACGCGGGTCCGGTCGAGCGCGAACCGGCCGACCGCGTCGTCGATCACCTCGCCGATGAAGGCGAGGTCGTCGCGCGGATGGGCGCGCCCGTCCGCCACGCCCCAGTTCGGCCCCCTGCCGCCCTCCCGGGCGACGCCCTGCGGCGCCAGCACGGCGTAGCCCCGGTCCAGGAAAGCATCGACCCAGCCCGCACCACGCACCACCTCGGCGGCCTGCCCGCCGGCACCGTGCAGGTAGACCATCAAGGGCGGCCGGGTGCCGGCTTCGGGGAGGCGGATGAAGTAGTTGCCGTCGCCGGTGCTGCAGGGCGCATCGGCCCCCGGGCAGGCGCCGGAAGCTGCCGGCCAGAGGAGGGCGAGCACCGCGAGCAGGCAGGTCAGGCCGGACATGGGGCGCATGGGCTCGGTCTCCTCGGGCAGGGGCAGGATACGGTTCTGTCGGGCCGGCAAGGCCCTGGCAATGGCCGGGGCGGGCCGGTTACGCCTTATTGACGGTTGCCAGCCCCTGCGGTTCCGCGCATCAGACAGCGTGGTCGACAGGAAAGCGCGGAGAGAATCCCATGACGGTTCGGGCGAATGAGCGGGTGGCCTGGTTCAATGGCGAGTTCATGCCGGAATCGCAGGTGCGGATCCCGTTCCGCGATTCGAGCTGGCTCTACGGCGACGGCTGCTTCGACCTGACCCGGACCTTCGGCCATCGCCTGTTCAAGGTGAAGGAGCATGTCGACCGGCTCTACCGCTCGCTCAAGTATCTGCGCATCGACCCGGGCTTCGGGCCGGAGCGCATGTGCGCGCTCACCGAGGAGCTCTATGAGCGCAACCGGCACTTGCTCGGGGCCGACGACGACTACTGGGTCGGCCAGCGAATCAGCCGCGGGGTGAAGGAGGTCGAGGGCGACAATATCGACTATCACGGCCCGAACATCGTGCTCGAATGCGCGCCCCTGCCGCTCGTCAAGCGGGCGAAGCTCTTCAAGGACGGCATCCGCGTAATGGTGCCCTCGCATCGCCGCATCCCGCCGGATTCGCTCACGCCCCGCGCCAAGACGCACAACTACCTGAACCTGATCGTCGCCGACCAGGAGGTGCAGAGCATCGACCCCGAGGCCTGGGCGGTGCTGCTCGACGTCAACGGCAATCTCTGCGAGGGCATGGGCTCGAACATCTTCGTCGTGCGCGACGGCGAGATCCTGACGCCGCGCGAGAAGTTCGTGCTGCCGGGCGTCAGCCGGCAGACCGCGATCGATCTGGCGAGGGCCGAGGGGCTGACGCTCCGCGAGGCCGACATCGACATCTACGACGCCTACAACGCCGAGGAAGCCTTCCTCACCTCGACCTCGCTCTGCATCTGCCCGATCGTCAAGGTGAACGGCGTCGCCATCGGCCCTGAGGGCCAGGTCTGGGGGCCGGTCACGACGCGGATCGCAGAGGCCTACAAGCGCCTCGTCGACTACGATTTCGTCGGCCAGTATCTCGGCCGCTATGTCGAGGGCATGGAGGCCCGCGCCTTCTGAGCGGGCAGCAGACGCCCGATCCGACGTGAGCTTCTCGATCGCGAGTGTCCTCGCCGGCTCCGTGGCGATGGCGACCGCCGGCGTGCTCAGGGGCTTCACCGGCTTCGGCACGGCGCTCGCCGGCGTGCCGCTGCTCAGCCTCGTCTTCGCGCCGCGCCTCGCCGTGCCGACCATCATGGCGCTGCAGATCGCGACCGGGCTGCAGAACCTCTATGCGGACGGCCGGCACATCGAGTGGCGGACCCTGCTCCGGCTGCTGCCCGGGGCGGTGCTCGGTATCGTGCCCGGGCTCTGGCTCCTGCTCTGGCTGAGCGCCGATGTGGCCCGGCTCGCCATCGGCCTGATCGTCGTGCTCACTTCGCTCCTGCTGCAGCGCGGCTGGCGGCTGGAGCGGCTGCCCGGCACGGGCGGCCTCCTGGCGCTCGGCACGCTCTCGGGCCTGCTCAACGGGCTTGCCGCCATCGCCGGCCCGCCGGTCATCGCCCTCTTCTTCGCGCTGCGGCGCTCGCCCGAGGTGACCCGCGCCTCGCTCGCCGCCTTCTTCCTCTGCAATGGCGTGCTGGGCCTCTCCCTGGCGCTCGGCAAGGGGCTGATCGCACCGGGCGAGCTCTGGCTCGCGGCGCTGCTCTGCCCGGCGATGATCCTCGGCACGACCATGGGCGGGCGGCTCTTCTCGGGCGAGCTGAAGCGGCACTACCGGCTGGTCGGCCTCGTGGCCCTGCTCACGGTCGGGCTCGCCGCCGCGGCGCGGGGGGCCATCGGCCTCTGGCTGGGCTCCTAGGCGGCGCCGCGCCTCGGCAGGTCGGGCAGCCGCAGGAGATGGCCGCTGCGCGACGCCTTGGTCTCGAGATAGAACCGGTTGTGGCGGTTGGCGGCGAAGCTGTGCTCGACGCGCTCGGTGACCTCGATGCCACGCTCGGCGAGCTGCATCACCTTGTCGGGGTTGTTGGTGAGCAGCCGCACGGCCGCGAAGCCCAGGTCGCGCAGCATGGTGGCGGCGGCGATGAAGTCGCGCTCGTCCGGCTCGAAGCCCAGATGCGTGTTGGCGTCCACGGTGTCGATGCCCGAGTCCTGGAGCCGGTAGGCGCGCAGCTTGTTGACGAGGCCGATGCCGCGGCCTTCCTGCGCCATGTAGAGGAGCACGCCGCCTCCCGCCTCGTCCATCCGGCGGATCGCACCCTTGAGCTGCTCGCCGCAGTCGCAGCGCAGCGAGCCGAAGAGATCGCCGGTGAAGCATTCCGAGTGCAGCCGGCAGAGCGGGGCGGCGAAGCTCTCCGGGCGGCCGACCAGGATCGCGTAGTGCTGCGGCCCGCCCAGCCGCGAGCGATAGGCCACGAACCGCGTCTCCGCGGCATCCGCGAGTGGCACCTTGGCCTCGGTGATGCGCTCGAAGCTGCCGGCGGTGGCGGTGCGATAGGCCATGACGGTCGCGGCATCGAGCTCGAGCGCCGCGGGCGCGGTCCCGGCGACGACGAGGCAGGCCGGCAGGAGATTGGCGATCTTGCAGAGCTCGATGGCCGCCACCTCGGCCGGCGAGGCGGGGCTGACGGGCAGCTCGGCGAGCGCCGCCATGAGCCGGGTCGGATCGACGAGCGCCCGGACCTGCTCGAGGGCGATCCCGGCCGGCAGCGTGATCCGCACCGCATCGGGACCGGCCGGGCGCAGCCCCAGTGCTGCGGCCCGACGGGCGCTGAGCAGCAGCGTGGTGCTGCCACCGGCGAGCAGGGCGCCGAGCCCCGCATCGTCGATGCTCTCGAGGGCCCTGACGGTGACCCGGCCGGCCGGGTCGATCACCCGGCAGGCCATCCCGCCACGCAGGAACCGATCGGCGGCCGCGACCTCGATGAAGTCCTGCAGCTCAGGCTCAAGCATCCCCGACATCGCTGCCTCTTGAAGAATTATCCATGCGCAAGGCGCTTCCCCGCACCGATCGCCGCGGCTCCGAAAAGTGAGCAGGGACGCCATCGACGCGCACAGGACTTATGTCGAATGCTTCTTTTTGCCAGTGGGTTGCCGTCGTGTCACGCTCGCCGGACAGATTGGTCGCAGGCCGGCGGGGCCACATCGCGCCGAATTGAACAGGAGAGGGCGTGAAATACGAGGCTGAGGCATACTGGGCTGTTGCTCCTGGCCGGGGCGAGATTCGCCCCGTCGCCCTGCCTGCGCCGGGCGTGGAGGACGTGCTCGTCGAGACGCGCTGGTCGGCGGTCAGCCGCGGCACGGAAGCACTCGTCGCCCAGGGCCGCGTGCCGGCTTCGCAGGCCCGGGCGATGCGCTGCCCCTTCCAGGAGGGTAGCTTCCCCTTCCCGGTCAAGTACGGCTATTGCAGCGTCGGCACCGTCCGGGACGGCCCCGCGACGCTGCGCGGACAGGCCGTCTTCTGCCTGCATCCGCACCAGACCCGCTACGTCGTTCCGGCGCATGCCGTGCATGTCCTGCCGGCGGGCCTGCCGGAAGGGCGCGCCGTGCTCGCCGCCAACATGGAGACGGCGCTCAACGGCGTCTGGGATGCCGGGCTCATGCCGGGCGAGCGCGTCGTCGTCATCGGTGCCGGGGTAGTCGGCTGCCTGATCGCCCGGCTCGCCGTGCAGCTGCCCGGTGCCGAGGTGACGCTGGTCGACATCGACCCGGCGAAGGCCCGCATCGCCGAGGCCCTGGGCGTGCCGTTCCGCAGCGATCCGGCAGGGCTGGCTCCCGCCGACTGCGTGATCAACGCCTCGGGCGCCGGCGCCGGGCTCGCCGCCGGGCTCGCGCTGGCCGGCATCGAGGCGCGTGTCGTCGAGGTGAGCTGGCACGGTGATGCCGGCGTCACCCTTCCGCTCGGCGAAGCCTTCCACAGCCGACGGCTGCGCCTCGTCAGCTCGCAGGTCGGCATGATCGCACCGGCGATGCGGCCGCGCTTCGATCACGCCCGGCGCATGGCCAGGGCCATGGCGCTGCTCGCCGCCGACCCGACGCTCGACGCGCTCATCGACGGCGAGAGCCCGTTCCATGCACTGCCCGAAACCCTGCCCGCCCTGCTCCGAGACGGTTCCGGCGGGCTCTGTCATCGCATTGCCTATCGACCGGCCTAGTGTGCTCCATGCTTTCGCATGATCGCGTCTTCGGTTATCATCAGTTTCAATAAGGCCGAGACAGTCGCGGCTGGCGTATCCAGTGCCGCAGCACATAGATAACAATCCAGGGTTGATAGTTTGCCCTAGGTAACGGAGCTGTCGGGAGGGCCTGCCATGAGAAAGCTACTGGTGATCCTGGGGCTTCTGGGGTTCGCGACACCGGCGAGTGCCGAGGAAATACCGACTGAAGTGATGGTTCGACTGCAGGTCGCCATGCAGGAGTTCATCGACGAACGGACCGTCGACGGCGCCTACAGCTACATCGACGCGGAATCGGCGGAGCTGAAGACGGTCTATCCGGCCAATGTCCACCCCATGGTGCTCGCCTATGGCGACGACTATTTCGTCTGCTCGGAGCTGGTCGACGAGACGGGTGAGAACCTGACGGCGGACTTCCTCGTGCGGCAGATCGGCGAGGAGTACCGGGTCGTGCAGTTCATCCTCGACGACCGGCCGCTGGTGAGCGCCGCCATGTCCAAGGGCGGCTGACGGCCTGCCGACAGGCTCCCAGGCCCGTGCGACGGACCCTCTTCCTCAAGTTCCTCGTCCTCACGCTCGCCATCGGGACGGTGATCGCGACCATCGTCATGAGCATCTACGCGGCCCAGCGCCGCGACCAGATGATGGGCGAGCTCTCGGCCGAGGTGGCGACCCTGGCCACCCGCCTGGCCAGGCCGCTGGCCGCCGAGGCGGCGGAGAACCCGGTCCGGGCGCGCGACCTGCTCGGCGTCTTCGCCGGCCTGCCCTACGTGATCTGCGTCGACTTCTTCCCGAGTGCGGAAGGCTCGCCCGTGTCCTGGCCGCCGATCGGCTGTGGGCGGATGCGGGCCGGCGAGGACCTGCTGATCCCGGCGCTCGGTGCGGGGCCCGAGGCGCGCTACGACATCCGCCTCGACCGCGACGCGCTGGCCGAGATCATGTGGCGCGACTTCATCGTGCTGGCCGCCCTGGCGCTGGCGGTCGGCATCGCGGTGTTGCTGGCGGCGGCGTTCGTCTTCCAGCGCATCATCAACCGGCCGCTCCGGCAGCTGGTGCGGGCGATGACCCGCTTCGAGGTCGAGAACGTGCCTGAGCACGTCGACTGGGACACGAGCGACGAGATCGGCGAGGTCACCGGCCGCTACAATGCCATGCTCGACCGCGAGGTGGGGCGCGTCGGCGAGCTCGAGGAGCGCCGTGAGGAGCTGGCCCGGCTGGTCGATCGGGTGGCCGAGGCCCGCGACGCAGCGCAGCTCGAGCGCGACAAGGCCGAGCAGGCGCTCGCTGACCTCAAGGCCGCGCAGGACCGGCTGGTGCAGGCCGAGAAGATGGCCTCCCTCGGCCAGCTCACGGCG
>CAZGUW010000075.1:0-17869 GCA_964528705.1 uncultured Geminicoccaceae bacterium | reverse complement strand
TCGGCCCAGGACCTCGAGCGGCAGGAGCTCGACGCCGGTGACGCGGCCGGAGGCCGGCTCCCAGAGCGGCCGGCAGCCGAGGAAGGCCAGGGCCTGCGCGATGTCGTCGCCGCCGGTCCGCATGTTCGCGGTGCCCCAGGCGGAAAGGGCGATGCGTCTCGGCCAGTCGCCGTGCTCCTGCCGGTGCTGCTCGATCAGCGTTTCCGCCGAGCGCCAGCCGAGTGTCCAGGCGGTGGGGGTCGGCACGGCGCGCGTGTCGACGCTGTAGAAGTTCCGGCCTGTCGGCAGGACGTCGAGCCGGCCGCGTGTCGGTGCCCCGGAGGGGCCGGGCTCGACGAAGCGGCCATCGAGGCCGGCGAGCAGAGCCGCCAGCTCGGCTTTGGCGCCGGCTTCGAGGCGGGGCGCGAGATCGGCCTGAATGAAGCACAGAACCGCGTTGGTCGCGCGCCAGGCCGGATCGGGCATGCGCTCGCCGCCGACCAGCGCTCGGGCGAGGTCCTCGAGCGCTGCCCGGACATCGCCCATGTGGCGGCAGCGGCCGAGGACGGGCGGGATCGCGCGCGCGGCGTCTGTCGGCTCGGCCGTCATGGGATCCGCCTCGATGCCGAGATCCCGGGCGAGGGCCGTGATCAGCGAGGCATCGGCGCCTTCGCCCCGGCCGCGCTTCAGGCGGGCGAGCGCCACCAGGAGGTCGGTTCGCCGGGAGCCCGTCGGTGCCGTGCCCAGGACATGCAGGCCGTCCCTGATCTGCAGCTCCTTCAGCTCGCAGAGATGGTTGTCGAGCGTCGCCAGGGAGGCTTCGTCGGCAGGGTCGAGCCCGAGATCGCGATCGAGCCCAAGTCGCGCCGTGAGCTCGATGATCTGCTGGCGCAAGGGAGACAGGCGTCGGGGATCGAGCTCCCTGGCGCTCGCATACTCGTCGACCAGCGCCTCCAGTTCCGTGAGCTCGCCGTAGTTCTCGGCCCGGGTGAGGGGCGGTGTCAGGTGGTCGATGATGACGGCCTGGGCACGGCGCTTGGCCTGGCTGCCTTCGCCCGGGTCGTTGACGATGAAGGGGTAGAGGTGGGGCATGGGCCCCAGAGCGATCTCGGGCCAGCAGGTGGCGCTCAGGGCGAGCGCCTTGCCCGGCAGCCATTCGAGATTGCCGTGCTTACCGAGATGCACGATCGCCTGGGCGCCGAAGACGTGCCGGAGCCACCAGTAGCAGGCGAGGTAGCCGTGCGGGGGCACGAGGTCCGGGCTGTGATAGGTCGCGGTCGGATCGATGTGAAAGCCGCGGGCCGGCTGGATGCCGAGGACGACATGGCCGAGGCTGTGCAAGCTGAGGCGAAAGACACCTTGGACGACGTGGGGATCAGCCTCCGGCGGGCCCCAGCGGGCGTCGATCTCCGCCCGGGCGGTCACTGGCATCGTGTTCAGCAGCTGCCGATAAGTTTCAAGCGGCAAGGCGATCGTCGAGCGACGTGTCGCGCGGTCGCCAAGGGCATTGGTCGGCCCTGCCTGGAGCATGGCCATGAGTGCTGCCGTACCCGGCGGGATGTCGGCCACGTGGTAGCCGGCAGCGGCGAGGGCTTCGAGGACGGCCAGGGTGCTCGCCGGGGTGTCGAGGCCGACGCCATTGGCGAGCCGGCCGTCACGATCAGGGTAGTTGGCGAGCAGCAGGGCAACCCGCCGCTCGGCCGGAGTGCTTCGGGCGAGATCGACCCAGGCCCGGGCGAGGCGCGCGACGAAGGCGACGCGATCCGGGACGGGCCGGTAGCGGGTGAGCGTGATCTCCGTTGCCGCGTCGGTGACCGGGTCGCCCTTGAAGGAGACGGCTCGGGTAAGGAGCCGGCCGTCGATCTCGGGCAGGGCCACGGACATGGCGAGGTCGCGCGGGCCTAGCCCGGCAGTGCCGGCGGCCCACGCGGGTTCGCTGCCGCTCGAAGCGACGAGCTGCAGGACCGGGCGGCCGGTCGCGGTGAAGGGCGTCTCGCTGGTGGCGGCACCGGGCGTGGTGACGGCAAAGCCCGTGAGATTGAGCACGATCGCGACCGGATGCCGGGCGAGGGCGGCCTCGACCACGGCCTGGACCTCCGGGTCCTTCAACCCGGCAACGTATAGGGCGAGGCAGTCCAGCCCGGCCGCGTCGAGGGCGGCGATCAGGGAGTCGACAAGCGCCAGATCGCCGCTCTGCACGAGAGCCCGGTAGAAGACGAGCGCCGCGATCGGTCGGTCGTCGCCACTTGGCTCGCGATAGAGCCCGGCCTTCGATAGCTGCCTCGGGGGTTGCGGGTCCGAGGCATAGCCGAGCTCGCCTGCCAGGAGCTCGAGGGCGGCACCGAGATTGTCGATGCCGCCATGCAGGAGATAGCCGTGCAGCGTCTCGAGAAGCTCGTTCGACACGGTCGAGAGCCGGGCGAGCTCCGGATCGGGGCGGTCGTCTCCGGGCAGGCAGGCGAGACCGATGCCGCTCTCCAGGGCAAGGCGCCTGAGCTGCTCGATGCCGTAGCTCCAGTACGAGCGGCCGCCGAGGAGGCGAACGACGATCAGGCGTGCCGCTCCGAGCGTCTTCTCGATGTAGAGATCGACGGAGAGAGGATGCTGGAGCTGGAGCAGGTTGGCGAGGCGCAGCGACGGCCCGGCGGTTGTGCCACGCCTTGCATGGGCGGCGGCGAGACCGGCGAGCTCGCTCTCGGCGGCGGAAAGGATCACCAGCTCGGCTGGGGCCTGGCCGAGATCGACAGCTTCGTCGCCGACATCGCTCGGGGCCGCCCTGGCGCTCAGGAGGTGCACGGGATCAACGCTCCGATTTGAGGCGGAGAGGCAGGCCGGCCACGACCAGCTCGACGCGGTCGGCCATGGCGGCGAGCCGCTGGTGCAGGGTCCCCGTCGCGTCGACGAAGGCCCTGGTCAGCGCGTCGATCGGCACGATGCCGAGCCCGACCTCGTTCGAGACGAAGACGACCGGGCCTTGCAGCGTAGGAAGCACTGCAAGGAGCCGATCGGTCTCGGCCTCGATCTCGCGCTCCGCCAGGAGGAAATTGGTCACCCAGAGCGTGAGGCAGTCGACCAGCACGGCGCGGCCGGCGCCGGCCAGCTGTTCAAGGGCGGTGGCGAGCTCGAGCGGCTCCTCGACAACCTGCCAAGCAGCGCCACGGCGGGTGCGGTGTGCCGCAATGCGCGCGGCCATCTCGGCATCGCCGGCCCGGCCCGTCGCGAGATAGCAGGGCTCGAGGCCGCTCTCGAGCACCAGCCGCTCGGCATGGCTGCTCTTGCCGGAGCGGGCGCCACCCAAAATCAGCGTCAGAGAGGGAAGGGGAGCTGGCATGATTGGCGCGGCATGACGCCACGCGTTCGATGCGTCAAGCAGGCCGGCTTGTCGGGGCTGCGCCGATCTGGCAGAGGCTCCACGCCATGATGGAACTCCTGCAGCATCCCGAACTCGCAAGCCAGCTCACGGCGCTTTTTTCCGTCGTGATGATCGACATCGTGCTGGCCGGCGACAATGCGGTGGTGGTCGGCACGGCCGCGGCCGGGCTGCCGCCCTGGCAGCAGCGTCGGGTGATCGCCATCGGTGCGACCCTGGCGCTCGTCGCCCGCATCGCATTCGCGCTCATCGCCGTGCAACTCCTGGCGATCATCGGCCTGCTGCTCGCCGGCGGGCTGCTGCTGCTCTGGGTTGCCTGGAAGATGTGGCGGGAGCTCAAGGCCGGTGAGGCCGCGGAGGCGAACGCCATTCCGCATGTCCTGCCGGGGGGCGAGGCGGTTGCCGGCGCCGGGCAGAAGACGTTCCGTTCGGCCATCATCCAGGTGGCGGTCGCCGACATCTCGATGTCGCTGGACAATGTCCTGGCGGTCGCCGGGGCCGCCCGCGACCACCCCTGGATCATGATCTTCGGGCTCGTCCTCTCGATCGCACTGATGGCGGTTGCGGCAGGCTTCATCGCCCGGCTGATCGACCGCTACCGCTGGCTCGCCTATGTCGGCCTCGTCATCATCGTCGTCGTGGCGCTGAAGATGATCTGGGAGGGCGGCCACGAGGTGCTGGCGGTGACAGCGTTTCTCTAGGGCTCAGGCGGCGGCGCGGCTGCCGGCAGCGTCGAGCCGGTCCGCAAACTTCATGAAGTTCGCGTCGAAGAGCCCCTGCACCTGGCGTGCTGCCGCGTCGTAGGCAGCCGGATCGGCCCAGGCGGCTCGCGGTGCCAGAAGGCGGTCGTCAACACCGGGGCAGCTCACCGGTATGGCGAGGCCGAAGGCCGGATCCTGGCCGAACCGGCCCGCCGCCAGGCGGCCGTCTAGGGCCGCGTCGAGCAATGCGCGGGTGGCAGCGAGGGGCATGCGCGGGCCGATGCCGGCGGTACCACCGGTCCAGCCGGTATTCACCAGCCAGCAGGTGGCGTCGCTGCCGGCCAGGCGCCGGCGGAGCAACTCTGCATAGGCCGTGGCGTGACACGGCATGAAGGGGGCACCGAAGCAGGCGGAGAACGTCGCCTGCGGCGTGTCCACACCCCGCTCGGTGCCGGCGACGCGCGCCGTGTAGCCGGAAAGGAAGTGGTAGACCGACTGCTCGGGCGTCAGCCTGCTGATCGGCGGCAGCACGCCGAAGGCATCGGCGGTCAGCATGACGATGTTGCGCGGGTGTCCGACCATGCCGGTCGGATGGGCGTTGGCGACGAAGTCCAGGGGATAGGAGCTGCGGGTGTTCTCGGTCAGCGTCGCGTCGTCGAAATCGGCAGCGGCGGTGACGGGATCAAGCACGACATTCTCGAGGATGGTGCCGAACCGGGTAGAGGCCCGCCAGATCTCCGGCTCCGCATCGGCATCGAGGCGGATTGCCTTGGCGTAGCAGCCGCCTTCCAGGTTGAAGACGCCCGTCGGCCCCCAGCCATGCTCGTCGTCACCGACGAGCTGCCGCTTCGGGTCGGCGGAAAGGGTCGTCTTGCCGGTGCCGGAGAGGCCGAAGAAGATGGCGACGTCGCCCGCAGCGCCCACATTGGCGGCGCAATGCATGGGCAGGATGCCCTTGGCCGGCAGCAGAAAGTTGAGCACCGTGAAGATCGATTTCTTGATCTCGCCGGCATAGGCGGTGCCGGCGATCAGCACGAGGTGGCTCGCGAGATCGATGACGATGGCGGTGCCGCTGCGGGTGCCGTGCCGTTCCGGCTCCGCCTGCAGGCTGGGCAGCTGCAGCACTGTCCAGTCCGGCACGAAGGAATGGGGCCGGTCGCCGGATGGGCGTCGGAAGATGTTCCGGGCGAAGAGGCTTTGCCAGGCCTGCTCGGTGACGACGCGGACATTGAGGCGGGCGGCCGGGTCGGCGCCGGCCCAAAGGTCCTGGACGAAAAGGCTGCGGCCTTCGATGTGGCGCAGAGCGGTGTGCCGGAGCGCATCGAAATCCGCTGCCGGGAGGCGCTTGTTCGCCTTGCTCCAGTCGATGCCCGAGGTTAGCTCGCCGCGGTCCACGAAATACTTGTCGTCGGCGGAGCGGCCGGTGATTTCGCCGGTCTCGGCGACCAGGGCACCCTCGGCCGAGAGCCGCGCCTCGCCATTCTCCAGCGCCATGGTGACCAGGCGGGCAGGAACGAGGTTCCAGTGGAGACGGCCGGGTCGTCCGGTGTCAAGTATGTCTTCGGCGTTCTTTTGCATGTGCGGCTCCCCTATCCACGACGAGAATCAATGATCGGTGACCCGATCGACCTGCCGGGCACGGCGCACGAGAGCGACAAGGGTGGCCCTGGCGCTTGCCGCATCGCGCACCGGCTGGTCGAACCAGAGCCTCGCAACCGACCCGTCGAGTCTGAGATCGGCGCCCTCGGGATCGATGCCGGTCATCTGCCAGGCGCCGTCCGGCCGGCCGAGCAGCCGCGTCGCATAGAGGGCGACAGCGTCGGCGTGATCGGCGTTCATATGCTCGAGGATACCGGGCTCTGCCGCCACGAGGGGGAGCTGGTCATCCACCGGTAGCAGCACCTCGGCGCCCTCCACCCAATGGATCCGGCCGAAACCCGCGACCAGATGCGCCCGCTGCAGATTCAGGCGGTAAAAATTGAAGTCGGCGAAGCCGGCGTAGCCGGTGGCGTCCGGATGCCGGGCGAGGAAGCGTGCCGACTGGTGTGAAGCGCTCGCGGCCACGATCTCGCCCGTCAATGTTGCACGTGCCCCGGCCAACGGGCTTGCCATGCCCATGGTTCCGTCGATGAGCAGCGAGACGCGCGGATCCCTCTTGAAGTGCTTCGTGTGGTCGGCGAGGTCGGAGAGGAGGAGGATCGGGCTGGCGTCATGATCGACCGCGACCAGCACGAGCGAGACATAAGGTGCACCGTCGGCGTCGAGCGTGCCGAGCGCCGCCGTCGGCGTGCTGCGGGCGAGGCGGCGAACGGTCGTGGCTGGCGCTTCGGTCATGGTCGTCGACGCTCCATCAAGCATGCTGCGGCGCAAAGTGTTAAGAGATGTGTACCATCAGATAGTACGTCTCCGTCGCAGGGCCGCCCCGGCACCGTCAGGATCGTCGCGGACTGGAACGGTTGTCACTCATGCTGCAACGCGGCAGAAAGACGACCCCATCCCCACGCCAGAAAGCATGAACTTGTCCAGCGAACAGCCCGCCTCTTCGTCTAAGCCCCCGCAGCCGATCGAGTTCGGCCGGCCGGTCGAGGTGGCGCCGGGCATCCTCTGGCTGCGCCTGCCGCTGCCCTATGCGCTCGACCACGTGAATGTCTGGCTGCTCGACGACGGCGATGGCTGGACGCTGATCGATACCGGCGTCGGCGATCAGCGTTGTCGCGCGATCTGGGAGCAGTTGCTGACCGGTGACCTTGCCGGTCGTCCCATCCGGCGGATCATCGCCACTCATTTCCACCCGGACCACATCGGGCTCGCGGGCTGGCTCGCCGAGCGTCTGGACGCGCCGCTCCTGACGAGCCGCGCCGAGTGGCTGTCGGCGCGCCTGCTCGCGCTCGACTCGACCAGCGGCTATGCCGAAGCCGGGCGTTCGTATGACATTGCGGCAGGACTCGACGCCGACGTCGTCGAGCAGCGCTTCGCCGCCGGCAATCGCTATCGGACCGGCGTCAGCATTCCCCCGGCCACCTATACGCCGATCGCCGCCGGCGACACGATAGACATGGGCGGCAGCACATGGCGCGTGCTGATCGGTGAGGGTCACAGCCCGGAAATGCTCACCTTCTTCAGCGCCGAGCGCAATCTCCTGATCGCCGCCGACCAGGTGCTGCCTCGTATCTCGCCGGTGGTCGCGGTCTGGCCGACCACGCCGGCCGCCGATCCGTTGCGCGAGTTTCTGGGCGCACTGCCGCAGTACCTCGAGCTGCCGGAAGACTGCTTCGTGCTGCCCTCGCACGATGCCCCCTTCCAGAGCCTGCACGAGCGGATCCGGAGTCTCGTCCGACACCACGAGGAGCGACTGGAGCTCACGCTTCGGGCCTGTGCCGAGCCGGCGACCGTGGCGCGCATCATTCCAGCACTTTTCCGCCGGAGGTTCGACGCGCACCAGCTCGGCTTCGCGCTCGGCGAGACGCTGGCGCATGTCAACTACCTGCTGCACCAGGGCCGCCTCGCGACCGTCGGCAGCGAGGGCGGGGCGACCCTTTACGGCCTGCCCTGAGACCCCCCGGGGTTTACAGTACGGAGAAGGCGAGGCTAGAGTCCTTCCAATCTCGAGGAGGACGGCGCGCTGAAGCACAAGATACCACGCGGTCATGAAGCAGCGGAGCATTGCGCATGCTGCCTTTGATCGGCAAGCGTCTGGTGCAGATGCTGCTCATCATGGTGGTGGCTTCGCTCGTTCTCTTCTTCATTTTCGACAGTGACGAATTCAAGAAGAAGATCGCGGTCGCCGAGCTCGGAGGCTTCGCGGTGTCGGCGTTGAGCGATGCCGACTATCAGCAGTGGCTGGCCAACAAGGGCCTCGATGTTCCGTTCGTGCAACGCTACTTCAACTGGGTCGGCGGCGTGCTCAGCGGGGATTTCGGCCACTCCTTCGAGAAGAACACGGATGTCGGGCCGCTGCTCTGGGACCGGCTGAAGAACACGGGCATCCTGGCCTTCTGGGTGTTCGCGCTGATGATACCCCTGTCGCTCATCCTGGGGGTGATCGCCGGCATGAAGGAGGGCGGCAAGCGCGACCGGATCGTCTCCTTCGTCGCCGTCTTCACCACCTCAATCCCGGAGATCGCCACGGCGATCCTGCTCACCGTCTTCCTGGCGCTTGGGCTCGGCTGGCTGCCGACCAAGTCGGCGATGATGCAGGGCTTCGACCCCTGGCAGCTGGTGCTGCCGGTGCTCACCCTGGTCATTTATTCGTTCGGCTACGTGGCCCGCATGACGCGCGCCTCGATGGCCGAGGTGATGACCAGCCAATATATCCGGACGGCCATCCTCAAGGGCCTGCCGCAGAACCGGGTGATCATGCGCCACGCGTTGCGCAACGCCCTGATCGCCCCCTTCACGGTGATCGTCCTACAGCTCAACTGGCTGCTTTCGGGTGTCGTCGTGGTCGAGGTCTTCTTCGAGTACAACGGCTTCGGCAAGATGCTGCTGGAGGCTGCCCTCTTCGGTGACATCTACGTCGTCCAGGCCGCCACCTTCGTCGCCGTCATCGTCGCCGTGCTGTCCCAGATCGTCTCGGACGTTGGCTACACCATGCTCAACCCGCGCATCCGCTTCGGCTGAGGGAGAGGCGACTTGGCCACCATCGCCGCACCGACCAGCCCGGCTCCGTCACTGCTCGACCGGCTGCGCCGACCGCGCGTGATTCTCTCTCTCGTGGCGCTGCTCTGGCTGCCGCTCGTCGCCTACGTCATGTTCGGCGCCGGCAGAACGGTGCTGCTGCCGGCGATTCCGTCGGCCCTGCTGCTCTATGGGCTCGCCCTTATCTCCTGGCGGGAGAGCTGGGTCGCCGTGATCGGCGTCACCCTCGTGATGTTCTGGCTGTTCATCGCCGTAGTGGTGCCGTTCCTGCCCCTGCTCGACCCGAATCAGCCGGTGCAGCCCTTCGTCACGCCGTTCACCGAGGCGCGTGACACGTTTTTCTGGCTGGGCACCGACTTTCGCGGCCGCGACATGCTGAGCCGGACACTCTGGGGCTGCCAGCGTGTCCTGGTCTGGGGTGTCACGGCCACGGCCGTGGCCTATGTCATCGGTACGGCGCTCGGCCTCGTCGCCGGCTACCTGGCGGGCTGGTGGGACGAGCTGATCTCCTTCATCGGCAATGTCATCCTGTCGTTCCCGGTGATGGTGCTCTTCATCGTCATCCTGACCTATTTCGGCCCGTCCGGCTTCAACATCATCATCGCCGTCACCTTCGCCTCGGCCCCTGCCATCATGCGCATCGTTCGCGGGCTGACCCTCGACATCAAGACGCGCGACTATGTCTTTGCGGCCCAGACCCGCGGCGAGCGGCCGTTCTGGATCATGGTGGTCGAGCTGCTCCCCAACGCCCGCGGGCCGATCATCGTCGATGCCTGCCTCAGGCTCGGCTACACGACCGTGGCGATCACCACCCTGACCTTCCTCGGCCTCGGCCTGCAGCCGCCCGATCCGGACTGGGGGCTGATGATCAAGGAGGCGGCGTCGGCCGCCATGCTCTTCAAATTTTCCTACATGCTCCTGGTGCCGGCGCTCTCCGTCTCGAGCCTGATCCTCGGCTTCAACCTGATGGCCGACGGGTTGCGCGAGATGAGCCTGAGGGATTGAGCCCGATGACCGACGCGACGCCGATCCTCGAGTGCAGGAACCTCTGCATCTCCTACTTCACCCGGGCCGGGGAGATCCCGGCGGTGGTCGACTTCAACCTTACCGTGATGCCGGGAGAGGCGGTCGGCGTCGTCGGTGAGTCGGGCTGCGGCAAGTCGACGGTGGCGCTCGCCATCATGCAGTATCTCGGCAAGAACGGGCGCATCGTCTCGGGCGATATCCGATTCATGGGGCAGGATCTGACGGCGATGTCGCAGGAGGAGCTGCGCCAGCTGCGCGGCTCGAAGATCGCCATGGTCTATCAGGAGCCGATGGCGTCGCTCAATCCGTCGATGACCATCGCTCGCCAGCTCATGGAGGTGCCGCTCTACCACGAGGCCGGATGCAGCGAGGCGGATGCGCGCGAGCGGGCGCTGGAGATGCTGGGCAATGTCCGCCTGCCGGATCCGGCGCGGATCATGGATGCCTTCCCGCACCAGATCTCGGGCGGCCAGCAGCAGCGCGTGGTGATCGCCATGGCGCTGCTCTCGAACCCGCAGCTGCTCCTGCTCGACGAGCCGACCACCGCGCTCGACGTTACGGTCGAGGCCGGCATTGTCCAGCTGGTGCGCGAGATCAGCGAGCGCTTCGGCACCTCGATGATCTATATCTCGCACAATCTCGGGCTGATCCTCGAGACCTGCGACCGCATCACCGTGATGTACTCGGGCGAGGCGGTCGAGGAAGGCAGCGTCGAGCAGGTCTTCGACCGGATGCGTCATCCCTATACGCGGGGCCTCTTCAACTCGATTCCGCTGCCTGGGGCGGACAAGCACGCCCGACCGCTGATGCCGATCCCGGGTCAGCTGCCGCTGCCGCACGAACGCCCGCCGGGCTGCAATTTCGGTCCGCGTTGCGACCATTTTCGCGCCGGGGTGTGCGATGCGGGGCCGATCGCCATGGCGACGGTGCCGGTGCACGAGCGCCACTACACGCGCTGCGCCAGATTCCAGGAGATCGACTGGCAGGCGGGCCCCGAGGCGGCAGAGGCGACGGCATCGGCCAATCTCGGCGAGGTGGTGCTGCGCGTCGAGAACATGAAGAAGTACTACGAGCTGCGCGATACCTCGCTCATGGCCTTGATCAGCGGCCGCTCGGTCCGCACGGTGAAGGCCAACGAGAAGCTCGATTTCGAGGCCCGCGAGGCGGAGACGGTGGCGATCGTCGGCGAGTCCGGCTGTGGCAAGTCGACCTTCGCCAAGGTGATGATGGGCCTCGAGACCGCGACCGAGGGCAAGCTCATCCTCGACGGCAAGGATCTGGCGCAGACCCCCGTCGACCAGCGCAAGCCACAGGTCGTCGGCCATCTCCAGATGGTCTTCCAGAACCCCTTCGACACGCTCAACCCGAGCCATACCGTCGGCGGGCAGATCGCTCGGGTGATCCGGAAGTTCGGCGTCGAGAGCGACCCTGCCAAGGTCGAGGCCCGGGTGATGGAGCTGCTCGACATCGTCAAGCTGCCCAGGGACTTCTACAAGCGCCGGCCACGCCAGCTCTCGGGTGGCCAGAAGCAGCGGGTCGGCATCGCCCGCGCCTTCGCCGGCAATCCACGGGTCGTCGTAGCCGATGAGCCGGTCTCGGCGCTCGACGTGTCGGTGCAGGCAGCGGTCAGCCAGCTCCTGATGGATATCCAGCGGGAGAACCGGACCACGCTGATCTTCATCAGCCACGATCTCTCGCTGGTGCGCTATCTCGCCGACCGCGTCGTGGTCATGTATCTCGGCACGATCGTCGAGCAGGGCACCACTGACGAGGTCTTCGCACCGCCCTATCATCCCTATACCGAAGCGTTGCTCTCGGCCGTGCCGATCGCTGACACGTCGATCCAGAAGAAGATCATCGTGCTGCACGGCGACATCCCGTCCGCGGTCAACCCGCCTTCCGGCTGTCCGTTCCAGACCCGCTGCCCGCGCAAGCTCGGCACGATCTGCGAGACCGAGGAGCCACCGATCCGCGAGTTTTCGTCCGGACACCGCATCGCCTGCCACATCGAGCCGGCGGAGCTGGCGGAGATGGACCCGGTGATCACCATGCCGCCGCAGCAGGCGGCCGAGTAGGCGATGCCGCGGCCTGCGGCATGGTGCTGCCGGCAGATTGATTCGTCAGCGCCGACAGGCTAACTGCGAAGGCCAAGGCCAGCCGTCGGCCGCCGGGACACGTCCTTGATCACGTTGTACATCGCCGCGATCCTGTTTCTGCTGCTTCTGTCGGCGATCTTTTCGGGCAGCGAGACAGCGGTCACCGCTACCGGCCGGGGCCAGGCCACGGCCCTGGCACAGGCGGGCAGCCGGCGTGCCGGCACGCTCCTGGCCCTGCTGAACGATCGCGAGCGGCTGATCAGCACCCTGCTGCTCGGCAACAACATCGTCAACATCATGGCGGCAGCGCTCGCGACCGACGTGCTGCTGCAGCTCTTCGGCAATGCCGGCGTGGTCTACGCGACCGCCGTCATGACGGCGCTGATCGTCATCTTCTCCGAGGTCGTGCCGAAGACCGTGGCGCTTCGCCACCACGACAAGCTTGCCCTGTTCATCGCCGGACCGTTGCGCGTGCTCGTCGTGCTGTTCCGGCCCTTCACCACGGCGATCGGCTGGGTGGTCAGGCTCGTTCTGCGGGGCTTGCGGATCCCGACTGCCGGCGGCGACGTCATCTCGGCGAGCCAGCAGCTGCGCGGCCTGATCGACGCCTTCGAGGCGGGCGGCGAGCTCGCCAAGCATGCCGGTGACATGCTCGACGGCGTGCTCGACCTCGAGCACGTCACGGTCGACGAGGTGATGACCCACCGCCGCCGGGTGACCGCGCTCGATGCCTCGATGACTATCGACGCCGCCGTGGCCCGCCTGCGCGACGAGCCCTACAGCCGCTATCCGGTCTATCGGGGCTCGAGCGACCACATCGTCGGCATCCTCCATTTGCGCGATCTGCTGACCGCCGTCGCCGATCGCGAGGCGGGTGCGGATCGCACGGTTGGCGAGGTTGTCCGCGATCCCTGGTTCGTGCCCGAGACCACGCCGCTCCGGAAGCAGCTCGAGCAGTTCCGCAAGAAGAAGCAGCACATGGCCTTCGTCGTCGACGAGTACGGCGACCTGCAGGGGCTGGTGACGCTGCAGGACGTGCTCGAGGCGATCGTCGGCGAGGTCTCCGAGGCCGATGACCGTGAGTTCGACGAGATCCAGCGCCTGCCTGACGGTAGCCTGCAGACCTCCGGCACCACCCAGATCCGCCGGCTCAACCGCCTCCTCGAGTGGGACTTGCCGGAGGAGGATGCCGTCACGCTTGCCGGCCTCGTCATCGATGTCGCCGAGCGCATCCCGCTGGAAGGCGAGACGCTGGCCATCGGCCGCTACCGTGTCACCGTGAAGAAACGCGAGCGGAACCGGCTCTCCGTGCTGACGATCAGCCGGGCCGAGCCCGAGGATAGCGACTGACCCTTTGCAGCCCCGATCGCCGTGCCCATGTACAAGGCCGGAGATGCCATTCGGGTGAACTACATTGAGCAGTCGGGCAATAAGCGTCGACGGGTCCGGAATGACCATCGATGTCAGGATCGTCGGCGCTGCACTCGTCCTTTTGGCGCTGCTCGTCTGGCAGGCAGGGCAGACGGCGGGGTCGAACATGGCGGCCCTTGCCGCGGTCGGCGGGCTCCTTGGCCTCGTTCTCTACCATGCGAGCTTCGGCTTCACTGCCGCCTGGCGACGGTTCGTCACGACCGGCGAGGGGCATGGGCTGCGTGCCCAGATGCTGATGCTGGCGCTGGCCGTCTGCCTATTCTTCCCGGCCCTCGCTGCCGGCGAGCTCTTCGGCCGGCCGGTCGGCGGCTTCGTCTTTCCCGTCGGTCTCGGTGTGGTCGCCGGTGCCTTCATGTTCGGCATCGGCATGCAGCTCGGTGGCGGCTGCGGCTCGGGCACGCTCTTCACGGTGGGTGGGGGCAGCACGCGCATGGTGCTGACGCTGCTCTTTTTCATCGCAGGCTCGGTCGCGGCCATCGGCCATCTGCCCTTCTGGCACGGGCTCCCGGGCATCGGTGGCGTTTCGGCGGTTGCCACGCTGGGCCTCTGGCCGGCACTCATGCTGCACCTCGCCCTCTTTGCTCTGATCGCTGGACTGACGCTCGCGGTGGAGCGGCGGCGGGGGGTGGCGAAGCGGCCACGGACGATGGCCGACTGGCTGCGCGGCCCCTGGCCGATCTTTGCCGGCGCCATCGCTCTTGCGCTCCTCAACTTCCTGACGCTCTGGCTCGCCGGGCGGCCCTGGGGGATCACCTCCGCCTTCACCCTCTGGGGCGGCAAGGGGCTCGACGCCCTGGGTGTCGAGGTCACGGCCTGGCACAACTGGGGCGGCATGGCCGGTGCCATCGAGCGCTCGGTCCTCTTCGATGTCACCTCCGTGATGAACTTCGGTATCGTGCTCGGCGCCATGCTGGCCGCCGGCCTCGCCGGCAGGTTCCGGCCGACACTGCGGCTGGGTGCCGGCGATATCGGCAGCGCTGTACTCGGTGGATTGCTCATGGGCTATGGCGCCCGGCTCGCCTTCGGCTGCAATATTGGCGCCTTCTTCTCCGGCATCGCCTCGGGCAGCCTGCACGGCTGGGTCTGGCTTGCCGCCGCTTTCGCCGGCAGCATGATCGGCGTCCGCCTCCGGCCTTTCTTCAACCAGCCCTAGCAGGCGCCGAAAGGCGGGGTGGTTGCCGCGGGCCGTGCGTGCGATAAGCTCGCCCCCAAGCAAGGATCGGGGGGAATGCCCAATGTCCGACACACTCGTGCTGCGGCTGATCGAAGGCATGGCCGGCACCATCGAGAGCCACGCCGACCAGCTCACCCGGCTCGACCAGGCGATCGGTGACGGGGATCACGGCATCAACATGGCGCGCGGCTTCAAGGAACTCCTGGCGCAGAAGGCGACCATCGCGGCGCTGCCGCTCGGCGAGGCCCTGAAGAAGGCCGGCATGACCCTGGTTATGAAGGTCGGCGGCGCCTCGGGGCCGCTCTACGGCACGCTCTTCATCGACATGGGCAAGGCGGCACCGGCCGGAGAGCCGACGCTCGCCGATCTCGCGGCCATGCTCGATGCCGGCATCCAGGGGGTGAAGGCGAGGGGCAAGGCGGATGTCGGTATGAAGACCATGCTCGATGTGCTCTGTCCGGTGGCCGACACGTTGCGGTCGATGGTCGACCAGAACGAGACCGATGGCCTCGACGAGCGGATCATCGCCGCGGCGGGTCACGCCCTGCATCACACCGCCGACATGGTGGCCAAGCGCGGGCGGGCGTCGTTCCTGGGCGAACGGTCTAAAGGCCATCTCGATCCCGGCGCCTGCTCCTCGGCTTTGCTGATCGGTGCCGTCGTGGGCGTACTGGCGCCTTCGCCTTCCGATTGATCGCCGCCCGAGGCAGTTGCTTGGAATGCCTCTAGTTATACTGTGGAATGGTTCCTTTTGGCGTGTGGCACCGCGGGCGGCTACCGGTCGGCGCAGCGATGCAACCGACAGGAACGGATCCGCACATGGGAATGGTGTTTCGATTCGATACGGCGACCCCCGTCGAGCCGGAGTTTACCGAAGCCGGGATCGAGGGTGCCCTCGGCGGCAGGGTGCTCGGCCAGCTCGGACCGGGCGAGCAGTTCGTCATCTGGGCCTTTCGCCAGCACGCGGACGACGGCTGGCGGCCGACGCGGCGGCTGCTCGACGGCTTCCGCCTGGCCTTCGGCGAGGATGCCATGGCGAGCGGGCTCGCCGGCTTCACCGGCATCGAGCGCTGCCTCGTCCGGGGCATCTCGCCGGCCGTCTGCGTCTATCCCCTGCGCTGCGCCTGCGTCTCGCGGGATGAGCAGCGGCTGCTCTTCGGCCTGGCCGCGGCGCAGCTCGGCGACCGCCTGGCGCATCGCGAGCACTTCCGCCCGTACATGCTGATCGAACGCTGCGCCGAGCTCTAGCGGCACAGCTCGATCTTCGGCGCAGCGCTCGCCCGCTCGGCGCTCTTCCTGCCGGACGGCCGGCTGCTCAGCCTGCCGTCCGACGCGATGCCGAACTGAACCGCCGCTCGGCCGTGGCAGGGCCGGCCGATTTCGTGCTACGCCCGGGTCATGCCAATGCGGGAGGGAGGCCCGGCCATGAAGAAGCTGATCAACGATGTCGATGCCGTCCTGGCCGAGAGCCTGGCGGGCTTCGCCCGGGCCCATGACGACCTCGTCAGCCTGAGCGAAGAGCCGGTCTTCATCCGCCGGCGCGGCGCCACGCCCGGGGGCCAGGTGGCGCTCATTTCGGGCGGCGGGTCGGGTCACGAGCCCTTGCATGCCGGCTTCGTTGGCCGGGGCATGCTGCACGCGGCCTGCCCGGGCCAGGTCTTCACCTCGCCGACGCCGGACCAGATGCTGGCTGCCGCCGAGGCCGTCGATGCGGGTGCAGGGGTTCTCTTCATCGTCAAGAACTACGAGGGCGATGTCATGAACTTCGAGATGGCGGCGGAGATGGCGCCCGGGGCCACGGCCCGCGTGCTCACCAATGACGACGTCGCCGTCGAGAACTCGAGCTTCACGACCGGCCGGCGGGGCGTCGCCGGCACGGTCGTGGTCGAGAAGGTGCTCGGTGCCGCGGCCGAGGCGGGCATGGACCTCGCCGGCCTCCAGGCGCTCGGCGAGCGGGTCAACGGCGCCACGCGCTCGATGGGCTGCGCGCTCACCAGCTGCACGGTGCCGGCAGCCGGCGGACCCACCTTCGAGATCGGCGACGCCGAGATGGAGATGGGGGTCGGCATCCACGGCGAGCCGGGTCGCCGGCGCGTGGCGCTCGCTTCCGCCGCGGCGATCGTCGAGGAGATGATGGCGGCCATCCTGGGCGACCTCGGGGCTGGAAAAGGCGATGACGTGCTGCTTCTGGTCAACGGCTTCGGCGCCACGCCGCTCATGGAGCTCTACCTCGTCTACAACGAGGCGGTGCGCCGGGCCGAGGCGGCCGGGCTCAAAGTGGCGCGCTCGCTCGTCGGCAACTGGTGCACCTCGCTCGACATGGCCGGCTGCTCGCTGACCCTGACGCGGCTCGACACCGAAACGACCGGCTTCTGGGACGCACCCGTGCATACGCCGGCGCTCCGATGGGGTTGCTGAGCGAGGCGCTGCAGGAAGCCACCGGCGCCGATCCCGAGCTGGACCGGCGGCTCGCCGCCGAGCTTGGGGCACCGCCGGCCGCCTACAGCGCCTCGATCGATGCGACGATCGGCCTGATCGGCCACGCCCTGCCCGGCTGGGGCTGGCATCTCGGTTGGCATGCGGATGGCATCCGCCCCTATGCCAGCCTGCATGATGCCGGCCGCACGGTGCATGTCGAGGCGGCCGGCCCGACCGTGCCCCTGGCGCTGCTCCGGGCCATGGGCGAGGCGCTCAGCCATGCGCCCGGGACAGGCGGTCCGCGAGGCGCGTCGGCTCCGGCAGGCGATAGCGGCCGGTAAGAGCAAGCACGGCGGCGACGGCGCCGTCGAGGTCGATCCGGTGGCCGACCGAGACGAAGAGCGGGCGGCAGCCGGCCTTGCTGCGAACCACCGCACCGATGATCTCCGCCTTGTCGTGGAGCGGGCTCGCGGCCCCGCGCTCCGGGGCCGGCTCGACGAACCGGCCAATCAGGCGCGACTTGGCGACGCCGACGGTCGGGTGGTCGAGAAGCACGCCCAGATGGCTGGCGAAGCCGCAGCGGCGGGGATGCGCCAAGCCCTGGCCATCGACCATCACGAGGTCATGCGGTGTCGCCAGCAAGTCCAGCACCGCCAGGGCGACCGGCACCTCGCGGAACGAGAGGAAACCGGTGCGGTAGGGGAAGCTCACACGCAGCGCCACCTGGGCGCTCTCGATAAGCTCGAGGCTCGTCGCCTCCAGCACCGCGGCGGCGGCGAAGGCGATCCGGCCGTCGCGGCTGAAATGGACGTCGACGCCGGCGACGAGCCGCGGCGCGAAGCCGGGGGGCGCGTTCTCGCTCACCCGGTGCCGCACCTTCTCCTGCATGGCCCGTGCCGCGGCGAGGTCCGTGGGCCAGCCGGCAAGGCGTTCGTCGATGCTGACCATCGCCCAGGATCCCGCTAGTGTGGCCCGGTCGAACCACCGGGGAGGAAGCGATCGTGACCGGACCGAAGCTGCAGACGCCGCCCGGCGC
>CAZGUW010000074.1:0-17870 GCA_964528705.1 uncultured Geminicoccaceae bacterium | reverse complement strand
ATTGCCAGAACAGCCTGATGCCTCGGGTGCTCGAGGCCAACCGGCACGAGAAGTTCGATCAGGAGATCATGACCGAGCTCGGCTCGCTGGGCTTTCTCGGCAGCACGTTGCCGGAAGCATATGGCGGGGCCGACGCCTCGTACGTCGCCTACGGCCTGATCGCCCGCGAGGTGGAGCGTGTCGATTCCGGCTATCGATCGGCGATGAGCGTACAGTCCTCCCTCGTCATGCATCCCATTCATGCCTATGGCGACGAGGCTCAGCGCCGGAAGTTCCTGCCCAAGCTGGCCAGGGGCGAGCTGGTCGGCTGCTTCGGCCTGACCGAGCCCGACCATGGATCGGACCCGGGCGGGATGACCACCCGGGCCCGCAAGGCACAAGGCGGCTTCCGGCTGAGCGGATCGAAGACCTGGATCACCAACAGCCCGATCGCAGACCTCGCCATCGTCTGGGCCAAGACGGATGACGGTGTGATCCGGGGCTTCATCGTCGAGCGCGACATGCCGGGCTTCACCACCCCAAAGATCGAAGGCAAGTTCAGCCTCAGGGCCTCGATCACCGGGATGATCCAGCTCGACGACGTGCTCGTCCCGGAGGCCAATCTCCTGCCCAACGCCCAAGGGCTCAAGGGTCCCTTCGGCTGTCTCAACCGGGCGCGCTACGGCATCGCCTGGGGGACCATGGGTGCTGCCGAATTCTGCTGGCAAGCGGCCCGCAGCTACACCCTGGAGCGCCAGCAGTTCGGCCGGCCGCTCGCCGCCAACCAGCTGATCCAGAAGAAGCTAGCCGACATGCAGACCGAGATCACCCTCGGCCTGCAGGCGGCGCTCCGCGTCGGCAGGCTCATGGACGAGAGCGCCATGGCGCCGGAGATGATCTCGCTGATCAAGCGCAACAATTGCGGCAAGGCGCTCGACATCGCCCGGACTGCCCGCGACATGCACGGCGGCAACGGCATCTCCGACGAGTACCACGTGATCCGCCACGTGATGAACCTCGAGGCGGTCAACACCTATGAGGGCACGCACGACATCCACGCCCTCATCCTCGGCCGGGCGCAGACGGGGCTGCAGGCCTTCTCGGGCTGAGCGAGCGCCCTGCAACGGGCCTCAGGGATCGAGCGCGAACCCGGCCGCTTCCTCGACCACTTCCCTGAGTGCGGGGGTGGTGGCGAGCACGGCGCGCGGCTCGATCAGGCTCGCCCCCTTGGTGTAGTGCGTGGCGACGCCGCCGGCCGCCTCGACCAGCGCCAGGCCGGCGAGCACGTCCCAGCTCATGCAGTGTCGATTGATGGCACCGTCGAGGCGGCCATCGGCGACATGGCAGAGATGGAGCGCGCTAGAGCCCGAACGCCGGTGGTCGAACGAGCGCGCGTTCAGGCGAGCGACCATCTCGGCATACTCACTGGCATCCTGCTTGAAGTTGAAGCTGAGCCCGACGCAGGCCTCCGCCACCGGGCGCTTCGAAACCTCGATCGGCTGCCTGTTGCGGGTGGCCCCCCGGCCCCGGCGGCAGGCGAACATCTCGTCGTGGATCGGGTCGTAGGTCAGGCCGATCTCGGTCGTGCCGTCCACCACATAGGCCATCACGCAGCACCAGTAGGGCATGCCGCGCAGAAAGTTGCTGGTGCCGTCGATGGGATCGATCACCCAGACGCCGGGCGCCTCAGCGAAGCCGGCCGAAGCGCCATCCTCCTCGCCGATGATGGCATCATTCGGGAAGAGCCGTGTGAGCTCGTCGCGGATCGCCCGTTCGACCGTCTGATCGGCAATGCTGACGAGGTCCTGAAGGCCCTTGTGCTCGATCGCCAGCTCGCCGCGACGCTGAAAGAAATCGAGCGCCAGCCGGCCCGCAGCATGGAGAATGGGCACGCCGGCATCGAGGCGGCGATCGAGGTCTTCATCGGTCATGAGTTCGTCCGTTGGATGAGGCTGTTCCGTTAACTGATCGGCTCGGTTGCCCATTCGGTGGCGAGGCGATGTGCCAACAGCGACAACCGTGCCGGCTCGGGTGTGGCCACCGCCCGCTCGAGCGCACTGCCCTGGGCCAGCACGACCAGCAGCCGACGAGCCCGCGTCATGGCCGTGTAGAGCAATTGCCGGCGCAGCATGCGGCCGTGCTCGTGCAAGAGCAAGAGCACGACCGCCGGATATTCGGAGCCCTGCGCCTTGTGCACGGTGATGGCATAGGCCGTGACCAGCTGGTCGGCCGCATCGAACCCGTAGACGACGAGGCGATCGTCGAAGCGGACCTCCATGAGCCGGGCTGCGGTATCGATCTTCTGAATGATGCCGAGATCGCCGTTGTAGACGTCCCGGCTGTAGTCGTTCTCGGTCTGCATGACCTTGTCACCGACCCCGAATCGCACGCCAAAGCGCTCGAACGCCGCCTCGGGTGTCGGATTCAGCACATTCTTCAGGGCGCGGTTCAGATCGCGGGTACCGACCGGGCCGCGGTTGACCGGTGCCAGGACCTGGATGTCGGAAACCGGATCCAGCTCGAAATGGGCGGGCATACGATGCTGGACCAGCTCGAGCAGCTTCACCCGCGCGTCCGCGGCATCGCGCACACGGATCCCCACGCAGTCTCCGGTCTCGGCGAGGCCGAAACGCGGCAGCTCGCCATGGATGACCCGGTGCGCTCCCTTGACAATGCCGCTCGCCTCGGCCTGACGAAAGACCTCGGTAAGCGCCACCACCGGAAATCTCCCGCTGCCGATCAGATCGGCGAGAACCTGGCCGGGTCCGACCGGCGGCAACTGGTCGCGATCACCGACGAGCAGGAGTGCTGCACCGTCTGGCAGGGCGGCCACGACGCCCTCCATCAGGGGCAGATCGACCATCGAAACCTCATCGAGGATCAAAAGATCCAGGTCGAGTGGCCGGTCCGCATTGCGGCCGAAGCCGCGCTGGATATCGGCTTCGAGCAGTCGATGGATGGTCGTGGCCGGGTGTCCGGTGCTCTCGAAGAGGCGACGTGCCGCCCGGCCGGTCGGTGCGGCGAGTGCAAAACGCACGTCCTGGCGTTCGAGACAGGCGACGCAGGCCCTGACCAGCGAGGTCTTGCCGGTTCCAGGTCCACCGGTGAGGATCGCGACCCTGGAGGTCAGGATCACGGCGAGCGCGCTGGCCTGGCTCGGTGAGAGCTCGAGCGCGAGCCGGACGCGCACGACGGCTTCCCAGTCGCACAGCGCCGCCCGGTCCCAGGGCACGGGTCCCGCCGCCAGCATGGCCAGTCGACGGACGATCGTCGCCTCCGCTGCATCGAGCTCCGGCAACAGGAGAAACGTGTCGGTCTCCGTGGTCCGCTGGACCATACGCTGCTCGTTGCACAAGGCTTCCGCCTCTGCCGCGATGGCCGAGGCGGGCTGGCCCGAGAGCGTGGCCGCCTCGTCCAGCGCCCGCTCCAGGCGCACCGCACTGTGGCCGCGCTCGGCGTTGACGCGCAGCACCTCGACCAGCGCGGCGCGGCGGCGAACCGGCGCATCGGGACTGATCCCGAGTTGGCCCGCGAGAAGATCGGCGGTGGTGAAGCCGATGCCCCGTATGTCACGTGCCAGCGCATAAGGGTCGGCCAGGAGCTGCTCGATCGCCCGCCCGCTATAGGCTTCGAGGATGCGACGTGCCCGCGCCGGGCGGATCCCCTGACTTTCCAGGAACAGCAGGATGTCGCGGGTCTCGCCCTCGTCGCGCCAGACCTCCGTGATCCGCTGCACCGTTCGTGCACCGATGCCGGGCACCTCGCGAAGCCGCTCCGGCGCCGTATCGAGCACCTGGCGAAGGTCCGCGCCGAATTGCTCGACGATACGCTGAGCAAGAGCATCGCCGACGCCCTGGTTGGCAACCGATGCCAGGTACGTCCCGAGCCCCTCCACGCTAGCTGGCGCAAGAAGGGTGATGCGGGTCGCGGCGAATTGGTGTCCCCAGGTCGGGTCGTCCTGCCAGCCGCCCTCGGCGCGCACGACCATGCCGGGGCGACCGTTCGCCACCGTCCCGACCACGGTGATCGGCTCGCTCCGCCCCGGCACGTTCACCCTGAGCACCGCGAAGCCGGTCGTCGGGTTCTTGACGACGACGCGTTCGACTAGCCCGGACAGGATCTGGCTCTCGGCCACACGGCAACCTCGCTTCGGCTGGCCGGTGCCGGCCCCTGCACTCGAGACTAGCCGCGCCTCGCATTGCTCGCTAGGTGGTGGCCCCTGACGGGACCATGGACACCACTCGGATGCGAACCCTCGACGATCGTCTGGCGCCGGTGATCGCGCATCGCGGCGCCTCCGCCGACGCGCCGGAAAACACCCTTGCCGCGCTTCGTGCGGCGGCGACCGCCGGTGCCACGTGGGTCGAGTTCGACGTCAAGCTGAGCCGTGACGGCCACTGCATCCTCCTGCACGACGATCTCCTGAACCGGACCACCGACGGGCGCGGCGAGGTTGCGCACTATGACCTGGACGAGCTGCGCCGGCTCGACGCGGGCAGCTGGTTCGGCCGCCGCTTCCGCGGCGAACGGGTGCCGACACTGGAGGAGGCGCTGGCCCTCTGCGTCGAGCTCGACCTCGACATCAACCTCGAGATCAAGCCCTGCCCCGGCCGGCAGCACGAAACGGCCATCAGCGTCGTCGAGGAGCTGCGACGGCACTGGCCCGCCGGCCGACCCTGGCCGCTGATCTCGAGCTTCGCCATCGCCTCACTCGAGGAGATCCGCAAGCTCGCGCCGGAGATGCCGCACGGCCTGCTCATCGGGCGGCCCACCAGGCGCGCTCTGGGCATGCTCGATCGCCTCGCCTGCAGCACGCTGCACTGTGACGCCAAGTGGGTCTCGGCAGATCTCGTCAGACATCTGACGGAGCGCGGCCGGCCACTGCTCTGCTATACCGTCAACGACGCGAGTCGCGCGCTGCGTCTTCTGGAAATGGGCGTGCGGGCGGTCTTCACCGACCGGCCGCAGATGGCTGCCGAGGCACTTGCCGCCCGCGACGCACGACAAGTTCAGTAGCGCCGCAGGATGCCCACGAGCCGGCCCTGCACCCGGATCTGGTGCGGACCGAAGATCCTCGTCTCATAGGCCGGATTGGCCGGCTCCAGCGCGATCGAGGCGCCCCGGCGGCGCAGCCGCTTCAGGGTCACTTCGCGATCCTCGATCAGGGCGACGACGATGCTCCCGTTCTCGGAGGTCTCGCAGCGCTGGATCACCGCATAGTCGCCGTCGACGATGCCGGCATCGATCATCGAGTCGCCGCTTACCTGGAGCACGTAGTGCTCGCCCTCGCCGAGCAGCAGGCCTGGCACGTCGATCGACGTGGACTGGTCGAGCAGGGCCTCGATCGGCGCGCCCGCGGCGATCTTGCCCACCAGCGGCAAGGAGCGGCTCTCCGACTCGCTGGCCGGCTTTACCCGCGGTCCGGCACCGAACCGGCCGCGCACGATATTGCTGGACTGCGGCTGACCAGTCTCGGCCGCACCGGCCCCTGCCGACGCCAGATGCCCCCCTGCGGCGAAGTCGGCCGGCGGTCCACCCTGCGGGCCTCGCACGATCTCGAGGGCCCGTGCGCGATAGGCGAGCCGGCGGATGTAGCCGCGCTCCTCGAGCCCGGAAATGAGCCGATGCACACCCGACTTCGACTTCAACTGCAGCGCGTTCCGCATCTCTTCGAACGACGGCGGAACCTGATGCTCGGCGACATAGGCATGGATGTAGGTCAGCAGTTGCAGTTGTCGTTGGGTGAGCAACATCCATCTCCCTTGCAGCAGCCGGCACCGATTTGTTCTATTTAAGTTCTCATTTCTGTCAAGCGCCTTGGCGGCTGCCGAAGATCTTCAAGCCGCAAGCACGGTCGCGAGATCGATAATTGTGACGGCAGCGCCAGCTTGCAGCGGCTGGTCCCGCGGCGGGCGGACCAGCAGGACGTCCGCCGTCGTCAAGGCCGCGAACATCGAGCTATCCTGGCGCCCGGTGGCCCGGATGGCTCCCTCGCTGTCCCGCACGCCGCGCATGTACTCCTGGCGCTCGCCCCCCGCCGGCAATGGCTCGGCAAGGCGACCCGTGCTGCTCGGCAGGTTCGGGTCGAGGCCGAGCAGGCAGCGCAGGGCCCCGCGCAGGAAGACGATGCCGCACACCGCGGCCGAGACCGGGTTGCCCGGCAGGCCGAGCAGTGGCACCTCACCGATCCGGCCGAAGATCAGGGGTTTGCCCGGCCGCATGCGGATCTTCCAGAAGTCCAGATCGAGTCCGTGCTCGCCGGCCACCTGCCGCACCAGATCATGGTCGCCAACCGATGCACCGCCGGTCGTCAGGAGAAGATCCAGACCAGTGGCCTCGCCCAGCCTCGCTGCCAGGGCCTCGGGTTCGTCGGCTGCGATGCCGAGGTCTACCGGCACGCCGCCCCAGGCCTCGACCATCGCGGCCAGGGTAAAGCTGTTGGAGCTCGAGATCTGATGCGTGGCAGGACTGCTGCCAGGCAGGACCAGCTCGTTACCTGTGGCCAGGAGGCCGACGCGGGGCCTGCGCCGGACCTCGATCCAGCCAGCACCGAGCGAGGCAGCGAGACCAACATGACGCGGATCGAGCCGCTGGCCGGCACGCAGGCCGACCCAGCCCGCACCATAGTCGAGCGCCCGCTCGCGCACGAAGAGCCCGGGCGAGACGACCTCCTTCGCCCGCACGCGCCCATGCTCCGCGACCGCATCCTCCTGGATGAGGATTGCGTCGGCACCGGGCGGCAGCAGCCCGCCGGTGAAGATCCGCGCCGCCTGCCCCGGCCCCACCTCGACCTCGACGGGCCGTCCGGCCGCCACCTCGCCGACCAAGTCCAGCCAGTTGTCTGCCACGGTATCGGCGGCACGCACCGCATAGCCATCCATGGCCGAGACGGCCGCCGGCGGCTGGTCACGCACCGCCACGATATCGGCAGCCAGAACCCGACCCAGCGCTGACCGCAACGGCACGACCTCTCTTGGAAGCGACTGCAGGGCGGCCGTGATTCGCGCTTGCGCAGCGGCGACCTCGAGCATGTCAGCCAAGCCCCCGCCGCTCAGCCGGCACGGAAGTCGCCCGATTGGCCCCCGGACTTGTGGACGAGGCGGATGCCGCCGATCGTCATGCCGCGGTCGATCGCCTTGCACATGTCGTAAACGGTGAGCGCCGCGACACTGACGGCGGTCAGCGCCTCCATTTCGACACCTGTCCGTCCCTTGAGTCGGCAGGTGGCGGCGATGCGGATCGCCGGTCCGAGCGGCCCGTCGCGCTCCGCCTCGAGCTCGACGTTGACCGCGGTCAGCGCCAGGGGATGGCAGAGCGGAATGAGATCGGCCGTGCGTTTCGCCCCCATGATCCCGGCGAGCTGCGCGATGGTGAGGACATCACCCTTCCTGATGCCGCCCTCGGCGATGCGCTCGAGGGTTGCCGCCTGCATCAGGACTCGCCCCTCGGCGGTGGCGGTCCGCGCCGTCTCGGCCTTGCCGCCGACATCCACCATGACGGCGTTCCCGGCCGCATCGATATGCGTGAGCTCGCTCATGCTGCGACGTCGAGACCGAGCAGACGACGCGTGGCCAGCCTGACGTCTGCCTGCCGCATGAGCGCCTCGCCGACGAGGAAGGCCCTGGCCCCGACAGCGGCCATCCGCACCAGATCGGCATGGGCGAAGAGTCCGCTCTCGGCGACCAGCAGCCGGTCGGCCGGCACCCGTGGCGCCAGCGCCTCGGTGGTGCCAATATCGACCTCGAGCGTCTTGAGGTTGCGATTGTTGATGCCGACCAGATCGGCGTCCAGAGCCAGCGCCCGGTCGAGCTCGGCCGCGTCGTGCACCTCGGCCAGCACGTCCATCCCGAGCCCTTTGGCGAGCCGGCAAAGCTCATTCGCCATCCCGTCGTCGAGGGCTGCAAGGATCAGGAGGATGCAATCCGCACCCAGCGTCCGGCTCTCGAGGATCTGGTACGGCTCGAGCATGAAGTCCTTGCGGAGAGCCGGCAGCGGCACCGCATCTCGAGCCGCGGCGAGAAAGGCGTCATCGCCCTGGAAGTTCGGCTTGTCGGTCAGCACCGAGAGGCAGGTGGCGCCGCCAGCCGCATAGGCACGGGCCAACTCCGCCGGGGCGAAATCGGCGCGGATCAGCCCCTTGCTCGGCGACGCCTTCTTGATTTCGGCGATCAGGGCGAAACGCCCCTCTGCGATCGTCGTCTCCAGCGCCCGCCTGAACCCCCGCACCGGCGACGCTCCGGCCAAACGGCTCTCCAGCTCCGCCATCGGCAGCGCCCGGCGGCGATCCTCGACGTCGCGTCGCTTGGCGGCGCAGATTCGCTCCAGGACGTCACTCATGCCCGAGCCTCGCTGGTGATACGCACCAGCCGATCGAGGCAGGCGCGCGCGCGCCCGCTGTCGATCGCCTCGACGGAGCGGGCGATGCCCGCCGGCAGATCGGCAGCACTGCCGCCGACCACCAGTCCGGCAGCGGCAGCGAGCAGGACCGCCTCGCGCAGCGGGCCGTCTTCGCCGCCCAGCATCGCGCGTATCGCGGCCGCGTTGGTCGCGGCGTCGCCGCCCTTGAGTGCCGCGAGCTCGACCCGCGCCAGCCCGAGCGGCTCCGGCTCGACGGTGAAGCGGCGCACCTCACCCTCATGCCACTCCGCGACGTGGGTCGTGCCGACCGTGCTCAGCTCGTCCAGTCCCGGCTCGCCATGTACGACCCAGGCCCGTTCCGCCCCGAGTCGACCGAGCACGCGGGCCAGCGGCTCTATCCATTCGAGCGCGAAGACGCCCACCACCTGCCGGCGGACCCCGGCCGGGTTGGCGAGCGGGCCGAGCAGGTTGAAGATCGTGCGCGTGCCCAGCTCGACCCTGGGGCCGGCCACGTGGCGCATGGCGCCATGGTGCCTCGGCGCCATCATGAAGCCGATGCCGGCCTCGCGCATGGCATGCTCGATGACCGCAAACGGTGCCTCGATGTCGACACCGAGCGCGGTCAGCACGTCCGACGAGCCGGAGCGCGAGGACAGCCCGCGATTGCCGTGCTTAGCGACCGGCACGCCAGCGCCGGCGACGACAAGGGCGGCGGCGGTCGAAATGTTGAAGGTGCCGCTGGCGTCGCCGCCCGTCCCGCAGGTGTCGATGGAACCCTCAGGGGCGACAATGCGGGTCATGCGCTCGCGCATGGTCTGCGCACCGGCCGTGATCTCGTCGATGCTCTCGCCACGGACCCGCAGCGCCATGAGCAGACCGGCCATCTGGGCGGGCGTGGCATCGCCGGCCATCATCATGGCGAAGGCCTCGCCCGCCTCCTCGAAGGTCAGGGGACGACCACTCGCGGCAATACCGATCAGCTCCTTGAAACGGACAAGATCGGAGCTCAAGCCGCCTGCTCCAGCGGCACGAGGGCGAGGAAATTGCGCAGCATGGCGTGGCCGTGCTCGCTCTCGATGCTCTCGGGGTGGAACTGGAGCCCGTGGATCGGCAGATGGCGGTGGCGCAGACCCATGACGACACCATCTTCGGTGCGGGCATTGACGACGAGATCGTCAGGCAAGGTCACAGGCTCTGCCACCAGCGAATGGTAGCGGGTGGCGCGGAACGGCGACGGCAGCCCGTCGAAGAGGCCGGTGCCGTCATGATGGATGGCGCTGCATTTGCCGTGCATGACCGTTCGCGCCCGCACGATGCGCGCACCGAATACCTGGGCAATCGCCTGGTGGCCGAGGCACACGCCGAGGATGGGGCAAAGCGTGCGCGCCCGGTCGATGATCTCGAGGCTGATGCCGGCCAGATCGGGATCGCAGGGCCCGGGCGAGACCACGATGGCCGACGGGCGAAGCGCCAGCGCCTGGTCGACGTCCATGGCGTCGTTGCGGATCACTGTCGTACGGGCGCCGAGCTCACCCAGGTAGTGATAGAGGTTGTAGGTGAAGCTGTCGTAGTTATCGATCAGGAGGAGCATGGGCAGACCGATCGGGCTGGCGTCGCAGGAACAGTGAGAAAAGCCCCAGCCCATGCCACCGTCAAGCCCCGCGCGGCGCGCCGCCGAGTTCGAATGCGGGTCTACGCGAATCAGGTGGTGGTTCAACTGTGGCCGATTTTCGTTTAGCTTACCCGAGGGCGCAGTAGCGGGCGACTGGTAGATATGGGTGAACAGGCTTGAGGCGACTCAACCGCCGGGGGTCGCGGTCGCGTCGGCTGCGTCCGGTGCCGGTCGCCTGCGCCTATGGCGTGGCCGGGGTGCTTGGGTGCAGCATGCTGCTCGGCCTCATGAAGCTCTCCACCAACCCGCCGGGCAGCGCGGTTCGGTCGAACGAGGTTGCCGTGCTGGAGCTGCCGGCCGAGCCGGCGACCAGCCTGCCGGAAGAGACGACACGCACGACAGCAGATCCGGCGAACTCGCCCGAGGCCGGGCTCGAGATCGCGGAGCTGCCGCCGACCCTTTCCGGACGCGTCAGCCTGCCACAGCCGACCTGGTCGATGCGGATCAGCCCCCCACCATTCGAGGAGCACCTGCCGCCCGCTGTCGATGCCATCGAGCCCGCTGCCCCGCCGGCCGACATCGCCGGCGCGGCAGCTCCGGTCGTCATGCCGCCAATGCAGGCCAAGCCGCGCCGGCAGCCACTCGTGCCACCAGGCCAGGCCCCACTGGTGAGCATCATCATCGACGACATGGGCTACAGCCCCCGTTCGCTTGCCCGGCTCGCGGCGTTGCCCGGACCGGTGACCCTGGCATTCCTGCCCTATGCCGATTCCACCCCGGCCATGCTGGCAGCCGCCGGGCAGGGCGAATTCGACATCTTCCTGCATCTGCCCATGCAACCCCTGGGCGACGCCAATCCCGGCATCAATGCCCTGCTTGCCGATCTCGACGAGACCGAGTTCCGCAAGCGCGTCCGCCAGGCATTGGCCGCCGTGCCGGGAGCGGTCGGCGTCAACAACCACATGGGCAGCCGGGTCACGGCGATGCCGCAGCCCATGCGCTGGGTGATGGACGAGTTGCGACAGCAGCCGCTCCTCTTCGTCGACAGCCGCACGAACCCCGAGAGCGTCGCCGAAGCGACCGCCGAATTGCTCGGTCTGCCGGCCACTGGCCGCGACGTCTTCATCGACCACCTGCCCGAGCCGGAAGCAATCGCGCGTCAGCTGGCCCTGATCGAGCGGATCGCCCGCCGCGAGGGCAGCGTCGTGGCGATCGGCCATCCCTACGACACGACGTTGCGGGCGCTCGAGCGTTGGCTCCCGGACATCGAGCAGCGCGGTTTTCGTCTGGCCAGCGTCGCCGACGTCATCGCCTATCGTCATTGCGGAGATGCCGCCTTCGATCCCTGGACCTGTCGTCCCGAGCTGCAACTCGTCGGCACGGGAGCGATCGCGCTGCCACCTGGCCCGTTGCCAGCCGCGAGCGCCGCCCCCTGAGCCACCTCTGTCGACCGGCCGCCACGGCAATCCAGAAATACCGGGACCGCCACACAACGATCACGCGTTCATCACCCCGTCGTCGCGAGCAGCGCGTATGCGCTCCCCACGTTGGAGCGACGAGGCGAGGGTCGAATGGTGGGAACATCGGTCGAGGCGACTGCCAGGACGCCGATTCCATTCTGCCAGTCAGCCGCGAACCCTGACCCGACAGACACCCTGATCGTCTCCGATCTGCACCTGGGGCTGCCCGACAGCCGCCCGCGTGATCTTCTCGAATTCCTGCATTCGCGACCGTTCGGGCGGCTGATCCTGCTCGGTGACGTCTTTCACGGTCCGAGCTTCAGGCATGTCGGATCTGACGGCTGGCGCCTGCTGGCCCACCTGAGGGAGCTCGGCGCGCGCCAGAAGGGCAAGGTTGTCTGGCTGCACGGCAACCACGACCGCAAGCTCGGCCGGGCGATCGCGGGCCTGCTCGGCATCGAGGGTCGCGAGAGCTTCCACTGGCAGCAGCACGGCCGCAGCTGCGTCGCCATGCATGGCGACTGCTTCGACGAGTTCATCAGCAGGAACGTCCGCTTCGGCCAGTTCTGCTCGGACGCCTACGCCTTCTGCCAGCGTTGCCTCGCCCCGCGCAACAAGTGGCTGAGCCACCTCGATGTCTGGCACGGCAAGTTCATGAAGCTCGGCAACGAAATCGCCGAGAAGGCCGCCCGCCACGCCGCGACCAGGGCGTTCGACGTCGTCGTCTGCGGCCACACTCACGAGCCGGTGCTGCGGCGCTTCGACAGCGATGGTCGACCCGTCGCCTACGCCAATACCGGTGCCTGGGTCAGCCGGCCGGCGAGCTTCGTCTCGATCGGCCCCAACGGGCTCGCCCTGGATTTTATGCCCTGAAAGCCCACCGAGAGGTCGAAAGGAAGCCTGACGCATGAGCCGCGCCTTGATCGAAGCCGCTGCAAGGACCCAGCCACGCGCCACTCGGCGTGGCCTGCTCGAGAGCCTGTTCGCCCAGGTGTTCACGAACTTCGTCTATCCGCAGATCTGGGAGGACCCTGCCGTCGACATGACGGCCCTCGAGCTGGCACCGGGCAAGCGAATCGCCACGATCGCCTCCGGCGGCTGCAATGTCATGAGCTATCTGGCAGCGGGCCCGGCGGACATCCTGGCGGTCGACCTCAACCCGGCGCATATCGCCCTCCTCCGCCTCAAGCTCGCCGCGGTCGAGCATCTGCCGGACCACGCGGCGTTCTTCAGGTTCTTCGGCGAGGCCGCGGATGACGAGAACATCCGCGCCTTCGATACGATGCTGGCCCCTCACCTTGACACCGAGACGCTCCGCTTCTGGCAGACGCGCGACCTCGCCGGCCGACGGCGGATCCGCTACTTCGCCAAGGGCCTCTACCGCCACGGCGTGCTCGGGCGCACCATCGGCCTCGCCCATCTCGCCTGCAAGCTGCACGGCGCCGACATCCGCCACTTCCGGGCGGCCCAGACGGTCGAGGAGCAGCGCGCCCTGTTCGCGAACGAGCTGGAGCCGCTCTTCGACAAGCCGCTGGTGCGTCTGCTCGCCCGCATGCCAACTTCGTTCTACGGTCTTGGCATTCCGCCCGAGCAGTTCGTGGCTCTGGTCGCCGAGAACGCGGGCGAGCCGGCCATCGTCGTGCGCGAAAGGCTGCGTCGCCTGCTCTGCGATTTTCCGATGACCGAGAACTATTTTGCCCATCAGGCAGTGGCACGCTGCTACGGGCCTCCCGGCAGCGCCGTGCCGCCCTATCTCGAGAGCGCCAACTTCCCCCTCCTGCGACAGTACCGGAACCGCGTGCGGATCCAGCAGCGCACCATGACCGAGGTGCTCGCCGACGAGCCTTCCCAGCGCCTGAACGGCGTCGTCCTGCTCGACGCCCAGGACTGGATGACCGATCGCCAGCTGGCGGCGCTCTGGAAGGAGATCGATCGCGCATCCTGCGTCGATGCCAGGGTCGTCTTCCGCACGGCCGGCGCCGCATCACCCCTCGAGGCGCGGCTGCCGACCGAGGTGATCGGCGGCTGGCAGCGCCAGGACGAGCTGAGCGACCGGCTCTTCGCCCAGGATCGCTCGGCGGTCTATGGTGGTTTCCACGTCTATGCCCGGGTGGTCCATTGAGCATCGCCAGGGCGGCCACCGCACCGGACGACATGCGCGAGCGCATGGAGCGCATGTATCGGCCGCAGCGGCTCATCTACGACGCGACGCGCAAGCACTATCTGCTCGGCCGCGACCGCCTGATCCAGGAGCTCGACGCCCGCCCCGGCGAAATCGTCGTCGACATCGGCTGCGGAACGGGGCGGAACCTGCTCGCGATCGCCCGGCGTTATCCCGGCGTGGTCCCCTGCGGGCTCGATGCAGCGGCGGTCATGCTGAAGGCGACGCGGGAAGGCTTTCGCCGGGCCGGCCATCCGGAGCCACGGCTCTGCCGGGGTCTCGCCGAGGAGCTGAATCCACCTGCGCAGTTCGGAGCGGCGCACGCCGACCATGCCATCTTCAGCTACAGCCTCTCGATGATCGAGGAGCCCGTCGCCGCGATCGAGCGCGCCGTTCAGCACCTTGGCCCTACCGGACGCCTGCACATCGTCGATTTCGGGGCGATGGATCGCCTGCCCCGCATCCTCGCCGCCGGCATGCGGCACTGGCTCGCGCGGTTCGGTGTCCGGCATCGGCCGGAGATTGCGCCAGCCCTCGAGCGCCTTGCCCGGGAGAGGGGCGGTCGGTTCGATCGGCACCCGATCGCGAATGGCTACGCCGAGTTGCTGCGACTGGAGCTGACGCCAACCCGAAGCTGAGAGCCGCCCCGGGGCGCTGCCGGTCCCCTTTCAATCGGCCTGCAGTGGACCTATACGGGTAGCGCGTGATCTGGCGGGCAGCACCACGGGCGGTCGGCGCAGGCTCGGGCCAGGACGCGTGAAACTCTCCTGATCGCGTTGCGCCCATTCTCGGCAGGCGCTCCACCGGGCAGCTGATCATGAAATGGCGCCATCTCGGTCTCGCCGTTCTCGTCCTCGTCATAACGGTTGTCGCCGGCGTTGCCGGACTTCTCTACCTGCCGCAATTCGAGGATCAGCGACGCAGCGTCGTCGAGCGGCTGCTGGAGCGCGTCATCGGTCGATCCGTCGTCGTAACGGGACCGATCGACATCCAGCCCGGTCCCGTGACGACGGTCACGATCGCCGACGCCTCGCTCGGTGAAGGCGGTCCCGACGACTGGCAGGGCACGCTGACGCTGCGGCGCTTGAGCATCACGTTCGATGTGATGCGTGCCATCGTGGGTCCCTTCCAGGTCCAGCGCCTCGAGGGCGATGGCCTCGCCATCGTGGTGTCCGGCGGCACACCCACCGCGGAAGACACGCGCTTCCGACTGAGCCCGATCATCGGCCCCCTGGCCCGGGTGATGAACGCGGGGCGGACCGGCGAGATCGACTTCACCGACCTTTCCTTCGAACGTCGCGACGATCCTGACGGCTGGAACGGCAAACTCACCTTCACCGAACTCAGCGCTTCGGAGAGCGGCGATGCTGAAGCCTGGAAGCTCGCAGCCGACGGCGCACTCGACGGCTCGGCGCTGAAGATGTCTGCGGATTTCTCGGCGGTGCAGTCGCATCCGGACTTCGGTGAGGCGCGGGCGTTCACCATCGACGCCTCGCTGCCGGGCGCGAGCGAGCACCTCGAAGGCTATCTCCAGGCAGATGGCGACAAGCTCGACGCCACGCTGACCACCACGCTGACATCGCTCGGCGACGTTCTGGACGCGCTGCAGTTGAAGCGTCAGATGGAAGCGACCGGCAAGGCCAGCATGCAGCTCTCGGGCGAGGTGGATTCGCTGACCGCCGACAAGGTGACCGGCGAACTGCACGTCTCGACCGGCGAACGTGTCACCCTCGAAGGCAAGGTCGCCGATCTGTCGCTGCAGAAGGGTATCGAGGTCGTCGTGCAGGCCGACCTGCGCCGCTCGGACGGGTCGGCGCCGAAGCCCATAGCGGCCTTGGACATCCTGGTCGAGACGGTGAAGGGCAGGCTGTCCGGGGAGCTTCGCAAGCTCACCGTCAGCGACCTCGTGCTGAGCACGAACGTCACCTCGGCCGATATCCAGAAGATCGGGCCGATCAGCGTCAAATCGCTGACGCGTGACCAGGAGGGACGCCTCGGCCTCAGCGGGGTCCACGTGCTCGCCGGCGACCCGAGTGCCCCGAGTCTCGATCTGAACGGCAGCGTCGCCGACGTCCTCGCACAGACCGGGATCGAGTTCTCCGGCAGCTTCGACCTCGACGTGCTGCTGCTGGCGACTGGCCAGCCGACACCGCCCGGGATCGGTCGTCTTGCCGGCACGATTGCCATGAGCGATGCAGCCGGCCGGCCGCGCATCGAAAGCCTGTCGGCGGCCCTGAAGCCGGCCGACATCATCGACCTCAAGGTCGATCTGCCGAAGGCCGCCCAGAGCGAAGCGCAAAAGCCCGCGACCATCGAATTTGGCGTTCCCGACCTCGATGCGCTGGCGAAGGCGCTGGGCGGCACGTCGGTCGGTGGCGGCAGCGCCACCTTCACGGGCGAGGTCGAGCTGGTCGATGCCCTCACCATCGCCGGCCGTGGTGCCGTCGACCAGACAGCCATCTGGCTCGACCTGAGCCAGGACGTGGTCGGCGGTCGGCCTGTCTTCAAAGGGAGGGTCAAGTTCCCTCGACTGCAGCCGGCCGGATTGCGGAGTTTCGGCAAGCTCGCCGGCCTCGTGCCGGACGCTGTCGATGACGGTGACTCCGGCGACGAGGCGAAACCGGCCGCGGCCGGTGGCCTCGACCTGGATGCGGAACTGGAGGTGACGGCAAGCCTCGAGGACAGTGACGCCAACTCCCTGGGATCATTCGAGGGCAAGCTGGTCTACCGTGACAACAAGGCCAGCATCGATCCCCTGGCGCTGACCTATCTCGGCGGCAAGTTCGACGCCAAGCTGACGGCCGAAACCGGTGGTGATACCATGCCGGTGACCATGCAGGGCACGATCGAGCAGCTCGAGATCGCCAAGCTGATTGCCGAACTGGGTGGCCGGCCCATGGTGCAGGCACCGCTCGGCGCCACCTTCGATCTTTCCGCGACCGGTGCCGACCTCGATGCTCTGGCCAAGTCCCTCGACGGCAGCGTCGCCGTCACGGTCGGCAGCGGCACGGTCGGCACCCGACTGATCGACCTGACCGGTGAGAATATCGTCAGCTGGCTCTTCACCTCCGGCTCGAACGCCAATCTCGCCTGCGCCGATGGCCAGGTCACCTTTGCCTCGGGCGTCGGCACTGTGCAGCAGCTGATCCTGGAAACGGACAATGTGCAGTTGCGCGGCACTGGCACGATCAATCTTGCCCGCGACCGGCTGGACCTGACCTTTCAGCCGCGCCCGCTGCGCGAGCAGCTGCTTCAGGTGGTGACGCCGTTTCGCGTGCGCGGCCCGATCGACGCGCCGGAGGTCAAGGTTGCCGGTGGCACGACCCGCCTCGCCGGCCGGGCCGTGGCCGAGACGCTCACCCTGCCGCTGAACGTGCTCCGCGCCCTGCTCGACCGCGGCGGAAGCAACCGCGTGCCCTGCGCCAATCAACCCTGATCGGGGGCGCGGATCGCCCCCTCAGTGGGCGAGGATCTGGCTCAGGAATGCCTTGGTGCGGTCGGAGCGCGGGTTGGTGAAGAACTCCGCCGGGGCCGCCATCTCGACGATCTCGCCCTGGTCCATGAAGACGACGTTGTCCGCCACGGACTTGGCGAAGCCCATCTCATGGGTGACGCAGATCATGGTCATCCCCTCGTGCGCCAGCTCGACCATCACGTCGAGCACCTCCTTGATCATCTCGGGATCGAGGGCGGAGGTCGGCTCGTCGAAAAGCATCACCTGCGGCATCATGCAGAGCGAGCGGGCGATCGCCACGCGCTGCTGCTGACCGCCCGAGAGCTGGCCCGGGTATTTCTGCGCTTGCTCGGGAATCCGCACACGCTCGAGGAACTTCATGGCGATCGCCGCGGCTTCCTTCTGCGGCATCTTGCGGACCCACAAAGGGGCCAGCGTGCAGTTCTCGAGCACGGTGAGATGCGGAAAGAGATTGAACGACTGGAACACCATGCCGACCTCGCGGCGAATCATCTCGATGTTCTTGACGTCGTTGGTGAGCTCGATGTTCTCGACCATGATGCGGCCCTGCTGGTGCTCCTCCAGCCGGTTGATGCAGCGGATCAAGGTCGACTTGCCCGAGCCCGACGGGCCGCAGACGACGATCCGCTCGCCCCGGCGCACGGTCAGGCTCACGTCCTTCAGGACGTGGAAGTCGCCATACCATTTGTTGACGCGCTGCAGGTCGACCATGATCTCGTCGCTGCGCCCGGCAGCTTCGGCGTCGGCGGTGGCTTGGGCCATGTGGATGCGTCCTCTCAGCTGCGGCGGTCGGTGGCCAGGCTTCGCTCGAGATGCTGGCTGTAC
>CAZGUW010000073.1:15318-18021 GCA_964528705.1 uncultured Geminicoccaceae bacterium | reverse complement strand
GGCGAGATCGAGTTCGAGGGGCTGCCATTGCGCGCGCTGATCGCGGGCCTGGAAGCCCGGGGCACGGCCATGCACATGCGCGCCCTGAACGACTACCATGTCGTGGTCCCGATATCGGACGCCCAGGACTACGATGCGCTGATCGCCTGGCGCGCCGACGGCGTCGACCTGACGCGGCGCGACCGCGGTCCGCTCTGGCTCGTCTATCCCTGGTCCGCCCATCCGGATCTCGACGAGCGGGTCATCAGCCAGCGTTCGATATGGCAACTGCATGAACTAGAGTTTCATGAGGAGTAAGCGTCGAGATCTGACGATAGGCTTTATTGTATTTTCGATATCCATTGCATTTATTTCGATCATCTTCACAAATTTCGAGCGTCTGCGGCTGGGCAACGCCGCGATCCTGCGGTCGGGCGCGGATTCGCTGTGGGCGACACACGAGATCGAGCTCGAGCTGCATCGCCTGCTGCAGGCCATGCATCGCTTCAAGGCGCAGGATCCGGCGGTGGACCTGGATGAGGTGCGGCTCAGGCTCGACATCCTCTGGAGCAGGCTGCCACCCCTGCTGGAAGGGCGGAATGCGGCGCCGCTTCGGGCGATCAGCGATGTGGAGGAACTCGGGGCCAGGCTGAACGAGACGCTGCAGGAGACTGCCGATGTCCTGAATGCGGTCGCCATCGACGCCGAGGCCTATGCCGGCACCCTCGCGGATCTCGAAGGGTTTGTCACACCGATCCGTGACCTGACACTGACGGCCCTGCAGGACGCGGGCGAGGGGCATCTGGAGCTGCAGCGCCGCCTCGACGACATCTACGCAGCCATCCTGATGGCGTCCGGCGGGCTCGGTTTCAGCATACTCGCCCTGATCGCGCTCCTGGTCTTTCAGCTCGGCCGATCGCAGAAGCTGCTCGAGCTCAAGGAACAAACCAATGCCAGGATCGAGCATCTGGCGCACCACGACGTGCTGACAGACCTGCCGAATCGCCGGCTGTTCAACGACCGCCTGGCCCAGGCCCTGGCCGCCGCCGACCGTCGCGCGAGCGGGGTCGGTCTCCACTTCATCGACGTCGACAACTTCAAGACGATCAACGACACGTTCGGGCACACGATCGGTGACGAGGTGCTGCAGGAGGCGGCCCGACGCATGGTGGCGACGATGCGCGAGGTCGATACGCTGGCCCGTATTGCCGGCGACGAGTTCGCGGCAATCCAGATCGATGTCACGGCTGCAACCGGCGTCATGGAGCTGAGCGAGCGGCTGATCAAGGCGTTCGCCGTGCCGTTCAGTGTCGCCGGCAACGATCTTGAGGTCGGCATCAGCATCGGCTCGACGCTCTTTCCCGACGACGGCACCACCACCGAGCGCCTCCTCCTGAACGCGGACGTCGCGCTGCACCGGGCGAAGCTCAACGGCCGGCGGCAGAGTGCCCTGTTCGACAAGGTGATGATGGAGAAGGAGAAGCGGCGCCGCCAACTGGGCGTCAGCCTCGAGCGGGCCCAGGACCAGGGCGAGCTCTCGGTCCGCTACCAGCCCAAGTTCTCCACCGCGGACGGCCGTCTCATGGGCTTCGAGGCGCTGATCCGCTGGGAGCGCGGGGACAACATCGCGATCAGCCCGACCGAATTCATTCCCATCGCCGAGAGCAACGGCTCGATCGTGCCGATCGGCGACTGGGTGCTCGCGACCGCCTGCCGCGATCTGGCGGGCTCGGCGGCGCGCCATCAGCTGGACCTGTTGCTGGCGGTCAACCTCTCGCCGGTGCAGATCCAGAAGGAAGACTGTATCCGCCGCTTTCTCGAGATCGTGCAGTCGCTGCAGTTCGACCCGCGCCGCCTCGAGTTCGAGATTACCGAGACGAGCCTCTTCAATGCCGACGCGAGCACGCTCTCGAACATCCGGGAGCTGCACGAGGCGGGCGCCCGGATCTGCCTCGACGATTTCGGCACGGGCTATTCCAGCCTCTCGCACCTGCAGGCCCTGCCGCTCAACGCGATGAAACTGGACCGCAGCCTGGTGGCGCGGCTCGACGACCATCGCACGCAGTGCATCTGCGAAGGCATCACCGCACTCGGCCATCGCCTCGGCCTCGAGGTGGTGGGCGAGGGGGCCGAGACGGAATGGCAGTATAACGAGCTGGTACGCATGGGCTGCGACCAGGTTCAGGGCTACTATCTCGGAAGGCCGATGCCCGTCGAGGAGCTGGACGCGTTCATGTCCAGATTCGCGAAGGCGCCGGCGTGAACACTGCGCTCGATCTGCCGAGCGGCGGGTATGCAGGAGGGAGAGGACAGGAGATGCAGGTCAAGAGAAGCGGCGCCACGCCATCCGTGACACCGCCGCAGGAGAACTTCACCGGCAAGGTGCGCTTCGATGCGCCGTTCGGCGGCAGCGGCGAGGGGCAGGTCGGCGGTGCCGCCGTCACCTTCGAGCCCGGTGCCCGCACTGCCTGGCACACCCATCCTTATGGCCAGACCCTGATCGTCACCGCCGGCCTCGGCTGGGCGCAGAGCGAGGGTGGGCCGAAGGAGGAGATCCGCCCCGGCGACATCGTCTGGTTCGAGCCGGGCGAGAAGCACTGGCACGGCGGTACGGCGACCACCGCCATGACGCACATCGCCATCGCCATGGCCAAGGACGGGTCGCGCGCGACCTGGCTCGAGCAGGTGTCCGACGCCGACTATCTCGGCTGAGCTGCCGGCAGC
>CAZGUW010000073.1:0-15308 GCA_964528705.1 uncultured Geminicoccaceae bacterium | reverse complement strand
CCGCCTAGCCCAGCTCGGCCTTCTCGCCGGGTGGCGGGGTGGCACCGAAGGAGCCGCGGGCGAGGACGGCGTCGCGGCCGCCGTGGCGCTCGATGATGGCGGCCTGGTCGGCCTTGGCCCGGGCGTCCGTGGCTTCGGGATCGAGCATGGCGCGCAGCTCGCGCTCGAACGCGGCGAGCGTCGTGGCGTGGCCGGGATCGGCGGCGAGGTCGGTGAGCTCCTCGGGGTCGGCCTCGAGGTCGAAGAGCTGCGCCGGGTAGCCGGCATAGTGCACGTATTTCCACTTGTCGCGGCGAAGCATGTAGGCGCCGCTCACCGCCCCCGCCGCGTGGTACTCGCCAAAGACGGTCCGCTCGCGGTCGTCTTGTGCCAGCCGGAAGAGGCTCTCGCCCGGCAGGTCCTGGTCGGCGGGGTCGGGGGCCACGCCGACCGCGTCCAGGATGGTCGGGAAGAAGTCGATCATCGAGACCGGGGTCTGGACCACCTCGCCGGCGGCGATGCCGGGGCCGCTCATGACGAGCGGGATATGCGCCGATTCCTCGTAGAAATTGGACTTCTGCCAGAGGCCGCGCACACCGAGATTGTCGCCGTGGTCGGACATGTAGACGATGCGCGTGTTGGCGCCGAGGCCGGCACGCTCGATGGCCTGCATCACGAGGCCGAGGTGGTGGTCGACGAAGCTGCAGAGGCCGAAATAGGCGGCGGTGGCGATGCGCCGCTTCTCGTCGTCGAAGAAGGTGTCGGTGATGTAGGCCTTGCGGAACTCGTCGAACCAGGGATGGCGGGGCCAGTCCTCGGGCCGGCAGGCCTTGGGGAGCGGCAGGCTCTCCGGCGGGTACATGGCGAAGAACTCGTCGGGTGCGACCAGCGGGAAATGCGGGGCGACGAAGCCGATCTGCAGCACCCAGGGCTCGTCGAGCCCCGGCGCCTCGTTCTCCAGCCAGCTCACCGCCTCCTTCGCGATGGCGCGGTCGTAGCGGGTGTAGCTGGATTCGCCGGCGCCGATCTCGTCGGCCACGACATGGCTCTTGCGCCGCGGCGCCAGGGGTGCCGTCTGGCGCATGGCGCCCTGCAGGTCGCCGATGCCGGCCACCGCGTGCATGGGGATGCGCTGCTCGTCGAAGCCGGCAGCCACGTCGTCGTCCCGGTAGTGCAGCTTGCCGATCGAGACCACCGGGCGGCCGGCGGCCTGCAGCCGGTGGGCCCAGGAGGGCGGGGTGCCGGCATAGGGGCTGGCGTTGCACCAGTAGCCGGTCTGGTGCGGGTAGCGGCCGGTGGCGAAGGCGGCGCGCGCCGGCATGCAGATGGGGCTGTTGGTGTAGGCGTTGGCGTAGCGCGTGCCGGTGGCGGCAAGCCGGTCGATGTTCGGTGTCCGGACGATCGGGTGGCCGTGGCAGCCGGTGTATTGTGCGGCATGCTCGTCCGAGAGCACGATGACGAGATTGGCGGGCTTCGGGCTGGTCGGGCTCGTCATTTGGCGGTCGCTTCCTTCAGGCGTCGATGGGCGCTGCGGGCCAGCACCTCGGGTGCCGCCACTTCGGCGTCGATCAGGTTCTCACGATAGGATTCCACCATGCCCGCCAGCGCCGGGAGGGCGGCGGCCACGGTGTCGGTGAGGAGGGCGCCGAGGGCAGCCGCGTCCTTGCTCGCGATCGGATTGAAGGGGCGCGTGCTCGCTTCGGCTTCGGCCATGAAGGGGCCGTGCCGGTCCAGCACCACCGAGGCGCCGGCGCCGGCCCCGGTGCGCATGGCCTCGACCAGCGTGGCGGGGGCGATGCCGTGATGTGCGGCCAGGGCCAGGGCCTCGGCTATGGCGCACATGGTCGCCGCGCCGACGCCGTTGTTCAGGGCCTTGGCGATGGCCGCCGTGCCGCTTGCCCCGGTCGGGACCCAGCCGCGCCCGGCGGCGTCGAGGAAGGGGCGTGCCCGCTCGATCGAAGCCGGGTCGCCCGCGACCATGAGGTAGAGCTGGCCGGCGGCGGCATCCTTGCCGATGCCGATCACCGCGGCCTCGACCGCGGCACCACCGGTCCGGGCGCGGGCCGCCGTGATCTCCCGCGTCAGATCGGGCGGCAGGGTGGAGCATTCGACCGTGATGCGGTCGGCGCCGGCGAGGGCGACGAGGCCGTCGGGGGCGAAGTACGTGGTGCGCACGGCCTCAAGGTCGGCGAGGCTGGTGGCGATGACGTCCGCCCGCTCGACCAGCTCGGCCCTGGAGCTCACGGGCGTCACACCCCGTGCTGCGGCGCGGGCGGTGGCTGCCGGGTCGATGTCGTAGCCGGCGACTGAGTGGCCACCGGAGGCCAGCCAGGCGGCGAGGTTGCCGCCGATATCGCCGAGTCCGATGATGCCGATCCTCACAGATTTGCTCCCGTGCTGGCGCCGAAGCGCGGCTCCGGCAGGCCGGCGACACCGACGTCGAAGGCCAGGAGATCGCCGGCCATGGGCTCGCCCTCGAGCGCTGCCGGCGACAGGCGCTGGCGCGCCGAAGTGACGTAGAGCGTGCGCAGGTCCGGGCCGCCGAAGGCGCAGGCGGTGGGCTGGCTTACCGGCAGGCGCAGGGTCGACATGAGCTTTCCGTCGGGATCGAGGCGGGCGAGGGCGCTGCCGCCGTAGCGGGCGTTCCAGAGGCAGCCCTCGGCGTCGACCGTGGCACCGTCCGGAGCACCCGGCGCCACATCGGCCGGCGCGAAGGGGCGGAGCTCCAGGCTCTCGATCGGGCCGTCGGCCGGGAGAGTAGCCTGGAGGATCTCGCCCTGGCGGGTGTCGGTGAAGTACATGGTCCGCCCGTCGGGCGAAAAGGCGATCGAGTTCGGGCAGCGGATGCCGTCGAGCACCTGGCGGGCGGCGCCGGTGGTTGCGACGTGATAGAGGCGGCCGGACGCCGCCCCGCCGCCGTCCTGCATGGTGCCGCACCAGAGCCCACCGTCGGGGCCTGCCTTGGTGTCGTTGATGCGGTTGCCGGGCCGGTCGGCGTCGAGCGCCGCGAGCGGCTCGCCGAGCCGGCCGGTGGCCGGATCGAAGGGGTGGATGCTGCAGCCCACGCCGACCACGAGCCCCTCAGCGGCCAGCGCCACCATGCCGGCGAGGCCCGGCATGGGGAAACGCTGCAGCTCGCCGGTCGCGGGGTCGAGCGAGAGCACGGCAGGGGCGCGGATGTCGACGAACCAGAGCCGGCCGGTGCGCTCGCACCAGACGGGCGATTCGCCGAGCGTCGCACCGAGCTCGTAGCGTGCCGCGGGCTCGCTCACGACGCGCCTCCGTCGAGCCGCAGCCGCGCCGCTACGGCGGGATCGATGGCGACGCCGAGGCCGGCCCCGGGGGGCAGGGCGGCTGCACCCGCCACGACCGGCGAGACCCCGCCGCCGACCAGCTCGTCGAAGAGCGGTGTCTCGTCGAACTGCACCTCCAGGGAATCCAGCTCGGGCAGCACGGCGCCGACATGCAGGCTCGCGGCATGGCAGACGGGGCCGGTCGGGTTGTGCGGCGAGACGATGGCGCCATGGCGGGCGGCGCTTTTCGCGAGCTCCTTGAAGCGGCCGAGGCCGCCCAGATACTTCACGTCGGGCATGATCACGTCATAGGAGCCGGCCCGGAGGAAGGGCTCGAACGCGGCCGGGCTCGTGCCCATCTCCAGCCCGGCGAGCCGGCAGCCGTGGCCGGCGGCCTGGCGGCGGAGGTCGGCGATCGCCGGGGCGGCTTCCGGCACTTCCGGCACGGGGCACTCGATCCAGTCGAGCGCGAACTCGCGGCAGGCGTCGATCATCCGGATGGCGGCGGCCTGGTCGAAGCGCCAGTGGCAGTCGACCCGGAGCGTCGCTTGCGGTCCGATGGCTTCCCGGGTCGCCCGGATCCGGGCGAGGCCAGGCTCGATGAGCGATGGGATGTCACCCCCGGCACAGCGCTCGACGCTGACCTCGTCGAAGGGGGCGAGCTTGAAGATCGTGTAGCCCGCGGCGATGGCGACGCCGGCGCTGGCGGCGAAGCCCTCGGGCGTGCGCGGGGCGGTGCGCCGGTTGATGTTGGCGTAGAGCGGGATGTCCCGGCGCACCAGGTCGCCGAGGAGGGCGTGGACCGGCCTGCCCGCGGCCTGGCCCTGGAGGTCGAGGAGCGCCATGTCGAGGCTGGAGACGAAGGCCGCCTCGGCCAGGCTCGGCTCGGCGGGCCGCAGCTTCTCGACGAGGCCGAGATCGACGGGCTCGCCGCGCAGGGCCGGAAGGACGCGTCCGGCCACCTCGCGCAGCACGTCGTCGCCGTTCGCGATGGTCGCCTCGCCCCAGCCGACGCGGCCATCCTGCGTCTCGAGCCGGAGAAAGGTCCAGACGGTCTTGCCGGTGATGCGCAGGAGCTGGAAATCGGCGTCGGCAATGGTCGCTGGTATGGTCATCTCGGGATCTTCCTCGTCTGCCAATAGGCGTCGAACTGCGCCAGGAGCTGGTATTTCGCCTTGATCACGTGCGCCTTGGTCACCGCCGCGGCGTCGTCAGCAGCGCCGCTCGCGAAGGCCTGCAGGAGGCAGCGGTGGTCGCTGATCACGCCCGGGAAGCGGTCGGAAGCGTAGCCGTAATGGGCCCAGAGCCGGCCAAGGAGCAGCCAGTGCCGGTCGACGATGGCGAAGGCCTCGGCATTGTCGGCGATGCGGTTGATCTCGCGGTGGAAGCGCCGGTTGGCGTCGATCTCGGCGCTGTCGTCGGCGCGCTCCACCGCCGCCTCGAGCTCCGCCTGCAAAGCCCGGAGCCGGGCGAGCCCGGCGGCGTCCATACGTGCGGCGGCCTGACGGGCCAGCAGCGGCTCGAGCTCGGCGCGCATAGTCAGGAGGTTGTCGATATAGGTCCGGTCGATCGGCAGGGTGCGGGCACCGCGCCTCGGCTCGAAGCGGACCAGACCCTCGCCCGCCAGCTCGCGCAGCGCCTCGCGGACCGGCATGTGGCTGGAGCCGTAGCGGCTCGCCAGCATGTCGATGGTGAGCCGCGCCTCGGGGTTGAAGCTGCCCTTGACGATGTCGTCGCGTACCCGGTCCTTGATCGACTGGAGCTCCATGCCGGGCTCAGCCCCGGTGCCGCGGGCGGGCTGGGTGCCTCATGCCGCTAGACTGAAGCCGGGGATGGTCGAGCGGACGAGGCAGGGCTCGCGGCCGCCTTGCCGGTCCCGTTCAGCAAGCTCGGCCTCGGCCTTTTCGTCGCCGCCCCAGTGCCGGTCGGGGTCGGGCCAGGGGATCGAGCCGACGAGCAGGCGCGTGTAGGGATGCTTCGGGTCCTTGATCACCGTCTCGGCATCGCCCGCCTCGACCACCCGGCCGCGATAGAGCACGAGCACGTAGTCCGAGACCTCGTAGGCGGTGGCGAGGTCGTGGGTGATGTAGAGGATGGAGATGCCCTGCTCGTCCTTCCTCCGCCGCAGGGTGCCGAGGATGCTGGACCGCAGCGAGGCGTCGACCATCGAGACCGGCTCGTCGGCGACGAGCAGCCTCGGCCCCAGCATCATCGCCCGGCCGACCATCAGCCGCTGCCGCTGGCCGCCGCTGAGCTGGTGGGCGAAACGGTGGATCGTCTGGTCGGGGTCGAGGCCGACGAGTTCGCAGGCCTCGCGCATTTTCGCCAGGACCGATGCCCGGTCCCGGGCGAGGCCGAAATTGCGCAAGGGCTCGGCCAGGTTGTGGTCGACCTTGTAGAACGGGTTGTAGGCGGCATACGGGTCCTGGAAGACGGCCTGCACCCGGCGATGGCTCTCCCGCCGCTCCGCCGCGCTGAGCGTCTGGAGATCGCGGCCCTCGAAGAGCACCCGGCCCTCGCTGGGGGCGAGGAATCCCAGGAGCAGGCTGCCGAGGGTCGACTTGCCGCTGCCGCTCTGGCCGACGATCGAGACGACGAGCGGCGTGCCGCCGGCCATGGAGAAGCTCAAGGGCTGCAGCGCCGGCACGCCGGTGCGGTCGAAGAGGCCGCGGCGGTAGGTCTTGGCGGCACCGTCGAGCTCGATGATCGGGGCGGCGGTGGCGTCCTTCGGCTCGGCGACCTTGCCGGCCTGGCGCCGCTCGAGCGCCGGCACACTCTCGATCAGCTCCTTCGTGTAGCCGTCCCTGGGTGCGCGGAAGATCTGGCGGACCTCGCCCTCCTCGACGAGGCGGCCGTGCCGGAGCACCATGATGCGATCGACGAACTGCGCCATCAGCCCCATGTCGTGGCCGATCAGGATGAGCCCGGCGCCGATCGCGTCCTGCACCTCGCGGAGTGTCTGCATGACCCGGCGCTGGGTGATGACGTCGAGCGCACTGGTCGGCTCGTCGGCGATCAGCAGCTGGGGCTTCAGGGCGATGCTGATGGCGATCGCCACGCGCTGCTTCATGCCGCCCGAGAGCTCGTGCGGGAAACGCTCGGCGACCGACGGCTCGAGCCCGACCTGACGCAGGAGCTCGGCGACGCGCGCCTTGCGCGCCGCCCGCCCGAGCCCGGCGCCGTGGTCGATCATGCCGTCGGCGATCTGCGCCCCGACCCGCATGACGGGGTTCAGCGAGTTCATGGCCCCTTGCGGAATGTAGGCGACGTCGACGAGTCGCCGGGCGGCATGCTCTGCCGGCGAGAGGCGGAGAAGGTCCACGCCGGCGAGTCGGGCGGTGCCGCCGGCGACGCGCCCGGGCGCATCGATCATGCCCATCAGCGCCAGCGCCGTCGTCGTCTTGCCCGAGCCCGATTCGCCGACGAAGCCGAGCCGCTCGCCCGGGTTCACGTCGAAATCGATGCCGCGCACCGCCTCGACGATGCCGTCATCCGTCTCGAAAACGACCTTCAGCCCCCTGACCTCGAGCGCGGCCATCAGCGGGCTCCCCCGGTGCGCAGGCGGGGGTTCGCCAGCTCGTCGAGGCCCGCGGTGACGAGGTAGAGCCCGACGAAGAGGACGACGAGCGTGATCACCGGGGTCAGCACCCACCACCACATGCCGAGCAGGAAGGCCGAATAGTGGATGGCCCAGTAGACGGTCATGCCGAGCGTCGGCTCGTTCTGCGGCCCGAGACCGAGCGCCTCGAGGCCGACCGAGGCGAGCACGGCGGTGGCGGTGGCGAGCACGAAGCTGACCATGAGGTAGGGCAGGAGGTTCGGCATCATCTCCTTGAAGATGATGCCGAAGGCGCCGGTGCCGTTGAGCCTCGCGGTATTGACGTAGCCCGCCTCGCGCATCACCAGCACCTGGCTCCTGATGCGCCTCGCCGGCTCGCGCCAGGTGAGGGCGGCGATGATCCAGACCATGGCGTCGGTGCTCATCGAGCCCTGGATGTTGGCGGCGATGACGATGAGGATCAGCAAGGGCGGGACGGCGAGGAAGACGTCCGTAAGGAGGCTGATCACGGCGTCGATCCAGCCGCGGAAGAAGCCGGCGACGAAGCCGAGCACGGTGCCGATCACCACGCCGATGAAGCCGGCGAGCAGACCCACCTTGGCGGTCAGCCAGGTGCCGACGATGAGCACGGCGAAGAGGTCCCGGCCCTGCTTGTCGGTACCCAGCCAGTAGCGCGCCGAAGGCGGCTTGCCGGGCGAGGCCGAGAGCGGCTCGGCGAGCGCGATGTCGTAGAAGGCATGGCCCGCGGCGACGAGCGTGAAGAGGGCCAGCAGGAGGAGGAGCCCCGCGCCAAGGCTGCGGTTGCGGCCGAGATAGAGGGCGACCGATCGCCAGCGGCGGCGGGACGAGCCCCATTCGAGCGGCGTCGCCGGCAGGGCCCTAGCCATGCGCCTCTCCACCGGCGCGGATCCTCGGATCGAGCAGGGGATAGAGCAGGTCGAGCAGCATCAGCGAGATGGCGACCGTCAGGATGAGGACGAAGACGCAGCCGAAGATGAGGAAGTAGTCGACCAGCAGCACCGAGTTGTAGAGCAGCGTGCCGATCCCCGGATAGACGAAGACCCGCTCGACCAGGATGGCGCCGGCGACGATGTTGCCGAAGGAGAGCACCAGCGTGGTGATCTGCGGCGTCATGGCGTTGCGCACGGCGTAGCGCCAGAAGCGGCGGCGGTCGGTCAGCCCCTTGGCGCGGGCGAAGTTCATGTAGTCCTCGCCCTGCACCGTCACCATCATGCCGCGCATCGAGAGGGCCCAGATGCCGATGGCGGCGAGCACGATCGAAAGGGCCGGCAGGACAGCGTGGTAGGCGATGTCGGTGATCGCCGTGAGGTTCCAGCCGAGATTGAGCCCGACGCTGTAGCCCCGGGCCGGCGGGAACCAGCCGAGCACCAGGGCGAAGACGTAAACGAGGATCAGCCCGACGAGGTAGAACGGGATCGCGGCCAGCACCATGAAGAGCGGCACGATCCGCGCCAGCCAGGCCGACGAGCGCCGCCAGATCGTCAGCGCGCCGAGGAAGGTGCCGATCACGAACGAGATCAGCGTCGCCATGCCGAGCAGCACGATGCTCCAGGGCAGGGCGGTCAGCACGTGCTGCGATACCCGGTCGGGGAAGTAGTTGATCGAGACGCCGAGGTCGAAGCGGGCGGTGTCGGCCAGCATGCTGAGATACTGCCGCCAGAGCGGGCGGTCGGTGCCGAACTTGGCCTGGTACTGCTCGACCATCTCCTCGATGCCGACAGCCGAGCCGCCGGAATCGCCGAGCGCCTGGGCCAGCCGTTCCTCGATCGGGTCGCGGTCGGTGAGGCGCGGCAGGAGAAAGTTGATCGACGCCGCGAGCCAGATGACGAGCACCATCAGGCCGAGACGCTTCAGGACGCGGATCATCGCTTGTCTCGTCGAAAGGTCGCGGGCGACCCGCCGGGCCGCCCGCTGGCTTCGTCCCGCCGGTTACTGGGCGGGCTGGACGTGGTGGGCGAGGAGCGTGCCCCAGCCCGAGATGAAGCAGGCGACGCAGGCCGAGCCGTAGGGGTTCTCGACCGACGGCCAGTTCGTCCAGTAGGTCTCGTTCAGGGCGTTCAGGTGGTAGCCCTGCTCCAGCGGCACCTCGACCACGTTGGCGAACCAGATGTCCATGGCCTCGTGGAAGAGCGGCATGAGCTCCGGATCGCCCGGCGGCAGGAGCTCCATCTGGTCCACGATGGCGTCGAGCTCCGGGTTGCTCCAGCGGGCGACGAAGAAGGTGATCGTGCCGACCGGCGACTGGTTCTCCGTCTTGTACATGCGCAGCGTGTCGACCGGGTCGAAGATGCTGCCGCCATTATGGCCAAAGACGTGCCACTCGGATTCGCCGGCGCGGAACTTGCGGAAGCTGTCCGGCGTCTGCGAGTACTCGGCGTCGAAGCCGGCCTTGCGCAGTTGCTGGACCAGCACCTGGGAGACCGCCGCCAGGGCCGGCTGCGCCTCGAGCGGCCCGCCGACGCGCTCGCCGTCCTTGGCCCAGAAGCCCTCGCCGTCCTTCTCGTAGCCGGCCTTCTTCATGTACTCGGCCGAGAGGTCGAGATCGAAGACGTCGACCTGATGCTTCTCGACCAGGTCCATGGCGCTGTCGATATAGGGCAGGAGCGGCTCGTAGGCCGGGTAGGGGAAGTAGTTCGGCGAATTGGCGCCGTCCCAGGCGAACTCGATGAGCTGCTCGCGGTTGATGGCGTGCAGCACCGCCTTGCGGACATTGATGTCGAGGAACGGCGAGTCCTCGGCCATGTGGTTGAAGTATAGGGAGTGCGGCCACCAGTCCATGTAGCCGTAGGGCGGCTCGCGCCCGGCGAAGGTGGTGATCTTGTCGTTCTGATCGAGGATCGACTGCACCAGCGACGGCGAGGCGATGACGAAGGTGGCGTCGATCTGGTTGGCGACGACGAGCTGCGCGTTGCGCTCGTCGTCCGGCGCCGGGATGCTGATGATCCGCTCCGGTGCGGGCATCTCCATGACACCCGTGGCGGCACCCCACCAGTCGTCGCGCCGGTCGAGCACGATCTCGTTGGGCGTCGTCTCGACCAGCTGCCAGGCGCCGGTGCCGACCGGCCAGCCCTTCTCGAGGTCGAGGAAGGTGAAGTCGGCGATGTTCTCGACGCCGGACCAGATGTGCTCCGGCACCCAGATCAGCCCGTGGCCGAAATAGTTGGTGAGCTGGCGGAAGACGTAGCGCGGGTCCGGCTTGATCAGGTCGACCCGGACGGTGAGCGGATCGATCACCTCCGCCCCGGTGATCTGGTTGGCGACCTCGATCGCCTTCCTGAGATCCTTCTTCGTCTGGCCGTTCTCGAGCAGCATGTTGAGGGTGAAGGCGACGTCCTCGGCGTCGAAGGCCTCGCCGTCGCTCCAGGTCACGCCCTCGCGCAGCTTGACCGTCACGGCCGTGAAGTCGTCGTTGTATTCGTAGCTCTCGGCGATCCAGGGAATGTGCTCGCCGGTGAAGTGGTTGTAGGTGAAGAGCGGCTCGTTGACGAACATGATGCCGTTACGGAGCTCGGCACCCAGGGAATACCAGTTGGCGTTGTTGGGTGCGCTCAGGGTCGGCGAGCCGACGCTCCAGCCAATGGTCACCAGCGTGCGCTCGCGCGGCACTTCCGACAGTCCCTGCGCGGCGGCGGTCCCCGCCAGCAGCAGGCACGTCGCGAGCCCGGCGGCGAACGACTTCATCCTCGACATTGCGTAAAGCCCCCTGATTGCCTTCTTGAGATCAAAAACATGCCGGCCATCGACCGGAAGGTCAACAAGCCGGGTGAGATTTGATCAAATTTCCCGTTCGGTGTCAGGGATCGAGGCGCAGGACCTTGCCGGGGTTGAGGATGTTCGCCGGGTCGAGGGCCGCCTTGATCGCCCGCATCACCCCCATGCCATCGGCGTGCTCGCGCTCGAGGCTCGCGATCTTCCCAAAGCCTATCCCGTGCTCGCCCGTGCAGGTGCCGCCCAGCGCCAGCGCCCGGTCGATCAGCCGGGCGTTCACGGCCTTGGCGCGGGCCTGCTCCTCCGCGTCTTCGGGGTCGAGCAGGAAGAGGAGGTGGAAATTGCCGTCGCCGACATGGCCGACCAAGGGGGCGAGGAGCCGGCTCTCGGCGAGGTCGGCCTCGGTCTCGGCGATGCAGTCGGCGAGCTTCGAGATCGGCACGCAGACGTCGGTGGCCCAGCCGCGGCAGCCGGGCCGCAGGGCGAGGGCCGCGTAATAGGCGTCGTGGCGGGCGCGCCAGAGCTGGTTGCGCTCCTCGGTGCTGGCCGACCAGCGAAAGCCGGCAGCGCCGAACTCGCCCGCGATCGCCTCGACCGCTTCCGCCTGCTCGGCCACCGAGGCCTCGCTGCCGTGGAACTCGAAGAAGAGCGTCGGCGCCGGCTCCAGCCCAGCGAGCTTCGAATAAGCGATGCAGGCCCGCATCTGCACGGCATCGAGCAGCTCGATCCGGGCGACCGGGATGCCCGACTGGATCGTGAGCTGCACCGTCTCCACCGCGGCGGCGACGCTCGGGAAGCTCGCGACCGCCGCCGAGACGGCTTCCGGTATGCCGAAGAGGCGCAGCCGCAGCTCGGTGATGATGCCGAGCGTACCCTCCGAGCCGATCAGCAGGCGGGTCAGGTCGTAGCCCGCCGCACTCTTCCGGGCCCGGCCGCCGGTATGGACGATGCTGCCGTCGGCCATCACGGCGGTGAGGCCCAGCACCACCTCACGCATCGTGCCGTAGCGCACGGCGTTGGTGCCCGAGGCCCGGGTGGCCGCCATGCCGCCGAGCGAGGCGTCGGCGCCGGGATCGACCGGGAAGAAGAGGCCCGTGTCGCGCAGCTCCTCGTTCAGCCTTCGCCGCCTGATGCCGGCCTCGACGTGGCAGTCGAGATCCTCGACCGAGACGTCGAGGATCCGGTCCATGGCGGAGAGGTCGATGCAGATGCCGCCCCGGTGGGCCTCGACATGGCCCTCGAGCGAGGTGCCGGCGCCGAAGGCGACGATCGGCACCCCGGCATCACGGCAGGCCCTGACGACGAAGGCCACCTCCTCGGTCGAGGCCGGTGTCACCACGGCATCAGGGGCAGCACCGTCATAGGGCCCTTCGCCCCGCCCATGCTGCTCGCGGAGCACCCGGTTCGTGGTCACCCGCTCGCCGAGCCGGGCCTGCAGCCGCCCGATCACCCCTTCCACGTCCCGGCCTTCCGCCGCCCGTTCCCGGTCCGCAACCGCCATGACTCGTCGCTCCCCTGCTCGCCCGGCCATCCTAGCAGCCGATACCGCCGGGGCCGAGAGGTTAGCCTTCTATGGAACCGGTATCGCGCCGAAGCTCTGGACCAGGCTGCCCACGACCAAGAGCCAGCCATCGACCAGGACGAAGAAGATCACCTTGAAGGGCAGGGAGATGACCACCGGCGGCAGCATCATCATGCCCATCGACATCAGGATCGAGGCCACCACCATGTCGATGATGAGGAAGGGGATGAAGATGAGGAAGCCGATCTCGAAGGCGCGACGCAGCTCGCTGATCATGAATGCCGGCACCAGCACGCGGAAGGGTGCCTCTTCCGGGTCGAGCGTCGGCTCGATCGCGGCGATGTCGTAGAAGAGGGCGAGGTCCTTGTCCCTGACCTGGCTGCGCATGAAGGCATGGAAGGGTGCCGCGGCCCGCTCGAGCGCCGTCATCTCGTCGATGTCCTCGGCGATGAGCGGGCCGATCCCGTCCTCCCAGGCCCGCTCGAAGGTCGGCATCATGATGAAGAGGGTGAGGAACATCGCGAGGCTGACCAGCACCGAGTTGGGCGGGCTCTGCTGCAGGCCGAGGGCGGTGCGCAGGAAGGAGAGGACGATCACGATCCGGGTGAACGAGGTCACCATGAGCAGGATCGAAGGCGCCAGCGAGAGCACCGTGATCAGGAGCACCAGGCGGATGATCTGTCCCGTCGCGGTCTCGCCGCCGCCGAGATCGATGGTGAAGGCCTGGGCCATGGCCGGGTTTGCCAGGACGACCGGCGCGAGGCCGGCGAGGAGGCCGAGGGCCAGGCGCCGGCCGCTCATGGCCGGTCGTCCCGGTCGGCTGGCGGCTGACCGGCGGTGTTGGTGGTGAGCAGGCTGGCCGGGCCCTGCGACGAGACGAGCACCAGATGCTCGGCCCCGTCATGGCGCAGCAGCACGAGCCGGGTGCGCGGATCGAGTGGCAGGGTCTCGAGCACGGCGAGGCGGCGCTCTGCCGCGAACCGGCCCCGGGCGGCCGTCGGGCCGAAGCGGCGCACCAGCCAGAAGACCGCCGCCATCAGGAGGAGGACGAAGCCGAGGCCGAGGATGGTCCGGCTGAGATCGGCGTATTCCAGCATCCCTGCCGGCCCTCAGGAGCGGGCTCGGTTGTGGTAGGCGGCCGTCGCCCGGGCACTGGCATCGCCGCGCGCCAGCTCGGCGCGGCAGGCGTCGCGTTCGCGGGAAAGCGCCTCGCCCAGCCGTGCCACCTCGTCGAGCAGGTCGATCATGGCTACCATGTCCTGGTTGCGCCCGCCCCGGCCGGCCTCGGCGAGGAGTGCTGTGAGGCGCCCGGCCAGCCCCTCGATGTCGGGAACCGCACCGCCCGCGAGCGAGCGTCGGGCCGCAGCCAGGGCCGCCGTCAGCTCCGCCGCGGCACTCATGGCCGGTCCCCCTCGGGCCGGCCGGCGCCGGCCGCGGCTTGCCCCGTGGCATTGGCGCGGTAGAGGTGGGCCAGGATCTCGGCCACGGCGGCGAAGGCGGCGGTCGGTATCGGGCTGCCGATGTCCAGCGTCTTCAGGATGGTGACCAGATCGGGGTTGCGCTCTATGGGAATGCCGTTGGCGGCGGCGATGCCGAGGATCTGGGCGGCGATGGCGCCACGCCCCTTGGCCGTCACCTCCGGCAGACCGGAGGGGCCGGCCGTATCACTCGCGTGGCGGTAGCGCAGTGCCACCGCGTAGTCGTCCGCCTCGCTCATGCCCGGTCCCGTGCTCGTTGCCCGGAGCGAACGCTAGGCGAGCAGGGTTAACCGGCCGTTAACGCTGTCCGGTCGCCAGCAATGGCAGGGGAGGAAGCTTGGCTCTCGACGACGAAGCACTTCGCCGCTACGCGCGGCACATCGTCCTGCCGGAGGTCGGCGGGCGGGGCCAGGAGCGGCTGCTCGCCGCCAGCGTCCTGGTGGTCGGCATGGGCGGGCTCGGTGCCCCGCTCTCCCTCTATCTCGCCGCCGCCGGGATCGGCCGCCTCGGCCTCGTCGACGACGACGTGGTGGCGAGCTCGAACCTCCACCGGCAGGTGCTCTACACCGAGGCGGATATCGGCCGGCCCAAGGTCGAGGCCGCCGCCGCCCGGCTCGCCGCCATCGCCCCGAGCTGCAGGGTGGAGCCGCACGGCGTCCGACTCGACGGGCAGGCGGTGGATGGGCTCGTCGCCGGCTACGACGTGATCGTCGACGGGACCGACAACGCGCCGACGCGCCGGCTCGTGCACGATGCCGCGATGCGCGCCAGCCGCCCGCTCGTCTCGGCCTCGGTGCAGGGGGTGGACGGCCAGCTCACGCTCTATCGCGCCTTCGCCGGCCCGGCCCATCCCTGCCTGCACTGCCTCTTCGGCGAGACCAAGGACGACGCCATGCTGCCGAGCTGCGCCCAGGGTGGCGTGCTCGGCCCGGCGGCCGGGCTCGTCGGCTGCCTGCAGGCGGTCGCCGTGGTCAAGCACCTGCTCGATCTCGGCCCCGATCTGTCGGGCACGCTGCTCCTGGTCGAGGCGCTCGGGCCCGCCATCGAGCGTCTGTCATACGGCCGTCGCCCCGAATGCGCTAAGCGCTGCGCGCACCACCTCGGCTGGTAGCGACCCGAGCCTGCAAAAGCGATTGTCACACAGCGGCTTAGGCAGGGCATATCGGCCCGGTTACGGTTGCGTTCGGTCGTATCCTTGCTGTAAGGGAGCGCCGTTCGAAAGGCCTTGGCATTCTCTGGAGGCTCGCATGGCGGAAACGCTCGACGTCAACTACCGACCGACCGAGGACGAGCCCTATATGAACCCGCGCCAGGTCGAGTATTTCCGGCGCAAGCTCCTGGCCTGGCGCGACGAGCTGGTGCGCGGCTCCGGCCTGACGCTGAAGCAGCTCCAGGCGGACGACAGCCGTCTCTCGGATGCCAGCGACTGGGCGAGCGCCGAGGTGCAGCGTGCCTTCGAGCTCCGCACCCGCGACCGGGAGCGCAAGCTGCTCAGCAAGATCGAGGAAGCGCTCAAGCGGATCGAGGACGGCTCTTACGGCTATTGCGAGGAGACGCAGGAGCCGATCGGCCTGAAGCGGCTCGACGCGCGGCCGATCGCGACCCTCAGCATCGAGGCCCAGGAGCGGCACGAGCGGCGCGAGCGCAGCTACCGGGACGACTGATACCCGGCAAGATCGGCAGGGGCCCGGCAGGATTTGCCGGGCATCGCCCGCAGGATGCGGCCCGCCGGGCCTGATTGCTGCGGG